>NZ_CP085876.1:1667500-1967500 GCF_013284245.2 Brevibacillus sp. DP1.3A
GATGGGAGAATCATTCGATCCACGGGAATTCCAGCTAACTGCAATTCCCGGGATATGGCTACCGATAAGATATTGATTCCAATGACTATCCCACGTTGTCCTACTCGCACGCGCTGTACATTTGTCATGACTTGAGCAGCTCCGATGGACATCACGCCAGGTAACGTCCACCCTGGCACGGGTACGGCTGCTTCAGAAGCACCCGTTGCGATCAGGAGCAATGGGACTGTCATTTCCCCCTGTGTCGTAGAGACGACCCAGCCATTCTGGGATTGCGTCAAATGAAAGACAGAGACGCCGCAACAGATCTCTACACCGAGATGTTTCGCTTCCTCCGTGAGTCGGGCTGCCTCATCCAGCCCATTCCACCACACACCGTCCGGTTCTTCGTGAAGCTGTCCAAGCAAGCGGCCCCCAGGGCGATAAAACTCATCGACTACACGAACAGCCAATCCCTGCCTAGCACTTGCAATTGCTGCAGATAAGCCCGCAGGTCCAGCCCCGATGATGAGAAGGTCGATCATGCACCATGCCCTCCTTTTTTCAAGGGAGTAGGAAGGAGAGACCCAGCATTCACTTGCATACCTTCCTGCACAAGCGTCATACAAGCACGCACGGTAGGGACACCATCTACATGGACGCGACATTCATAACAGTGACCGATATTGCAGTAAATTCCTCGCGGAGTTCCTTTTTCCTCATGCACCCGAAGCGTACGGACCCCTGCAGCCAATAGGGCTCCCGCAATCGTCTCACCTTCGTAAGCCGTATAGACAGAGCCGTTATAATAAAAAGGTAGCTGTTTTCTGTCACCGAGTGAACCGAGGACCGGATGGTGATCAATTCGTTGACTCATGCCCGTTGCCCCCCAAGCGTTTGAAATGAGACAGGACGGATGGGCGGTTGGTATCCAAGAGGTACAGTATGTGAAGGCGCTTGGCCAGTTACTTGTTGAATGACCTGATCGATCAATGTACGGCAGGTTCTCCCACCGCAGCAGCCCATGCCGGCTCTGGTCCGTAGCTTCAGCTCGCGTGCGGTACATTGATAGGTTTGGGCGATCTCTACCAATTCAGCGAGAGTTACTTCTTCACAACGGCAAATAATCAATGGATGCGATTCCATGATGAAGCCTCCTTTCATTCTTGTTTGATGAAAAATGCAAGTGTCATGCCATGGGAAAGCGAGAGAGATCGTCCTGGCTGGCACAATACTTGCTGAATATTCTCAAAGAACGAGCCCAATCACGACAAACAAAAGAGGGATGACAGAGATGGAAAAAGTAACAAGACTGCGTGAGCAATTCGATTCACTTGGGATTGACGGGATTTTGATCACCAATGGACAAAACCGCCGATACCTCACAAACTTTACAGGTACATACGGAGTTGTCCTCATTTCTAGGGAACAGGCCAAGCTCTTCACAGATTTCCGTTACACAGCCCAAGCGCAAGCACAAGCAACAGGTTTTGAGATCGTTTATTTGCCGACAAAAGAATCCGTTTACAGTGAAGTGGCGCGCCAGGCGGAAGCGATGGGGATCAACCATCTCGGCTTTGAGGAGGAGAATGTCTCATTTGCTTTGCATCGTAAATACAGCGAGGCCGTCCAAACAGCATTCATTCCGACGTCAGGTGTTATTGAGGGATTGCGGATGATTAAGACAAAGGAAGAACTGGCGATCATCCGAACGGCTGCGCAAATCGCCGATGCGGCATTTTCCCATATTACTTCCTACCTGCGTCCTGGTATCACAGAGCTTGCGGTGTCTAATGAATTGGAAATGTTCATGCGAAAGGAAGGGGCGTCGGGCTCTGCTTTTGACATCATTGTTGCTTCTGGTTATCGTTCCGCACTTCCTCATGGTGTAGCGAGCGAAAAAATGATTGAAGCCGGGGATATGGTCACGCTGGACTTTGGCGCATTGTATCAAGGGTATCGCTCTGATATTACCCGTACGGTTGCTGTTGGCACTCCTGATGAACAGCTCAAAGCCATCTACGAGATCGTTTTGGAAGCACGCAATCGGGCTGTTGCAGGCATTCGTCCTGGCATTACCGGGAAAGAGGCAGACGCCTTCGCACGGGACTACATCACGGAGCACGGCTATGGCGAGCGATTTGGACATGGAATGGGGCATGGAGTGGGCCTCGATATTCATGAGGAGCCATTTATGTCCACACGTTGCACCGCTGTTCTCCAAGAAGGCATGATTTTGACCGTGGAGCCGGGGATTTATATCTCAGAGCTTGGTGGGGTCCGTATCGAAGACGATCTGGTTGTCACAGAGAGTGGCAATGAGGTGCTGACACATTCACCGCGTGAATTGATCATTTTGTAAATCGAGAGACAAAAGCCTTGGCCGAGTAAGTGGGCTGAGGCTTTTTTTTGTCTACCAGCGGTGTCTAAAATTTGAAACACAATAAGCAATACAGTGTACAAAAAAGTGTACAACAACCAACTCTAGAACGAAGCCACTGCCGCCTTCATTTTTGGCACATTTCTTGCATTCTGATAATTCTGAAAACTAACACATGACGACTGAACAATGGGGGTTGATCAAATGAAAAAAAGTATGTTCGCGGTAATGAGTAGCCTAGCAGTCATGGGATTAGCGTTAGCAGGATGTGGAGGAGGACAGCCAGCAGCAAAGCCAGCCGAGCAAGCATCACAGAGTGGACAGTCGAGTACGCAGCCAGCACCTGCCACCACGGCTAAAGAACCAGGAAAAGCCCAAGTCCTACGCTGGAATCTTCACTCCGAACCACCTACAGGTGATCCTGGACTTGCGGAAGACACGACTTCTGCTGCTATCGTCAAAGCAGTCTTTGATGGACTGACACGCATCGGGCCCTCGGGCAAGCCAGAGGAAGCAGTAGCCGAGAAGATTGAAGTATCGAGTGATATGAAAACATACACCTTCAAGCTGAGAGACTCCAAGTGGAGCAACGGAGAACCAGTAACAGCGCACGATTTCGAATACGCGTGGAAGCGAGCTCTCGATCCGAAGACAGCGTCCAATTACGCCTACCAGCTCTATTACATCAAGAATGCGGAAAATGCGAACAAAGGGACTGGCAGCTTGGATGATGTCGGCGTAAAAGCATTGGATGACAAAACCCTCCAAGTAGAATTGACGAATCCAACCCCGTTTTTTCTGGAGCTAACCGCCTTCCAAACTTATTTCC
Organism: Brevibacillus sp. DP1.3A; assembly: GCF_013284245.2. Lineage (NCBI taxonomy): Bacteria > Bacillati > Bacillota > Bacilli > Caryophanales > Paenibacillaceae > Brevibacillus > Brevibacillus sp. DP1.3A. The sequence continues at coordinate 1,670,689 of NZ_CP085876.1, forward strand.
CGGTAAATAAAAAGGGAATCGAGGCAGATGAAAAGTGGGCCGGAGAAGCCAAAACACATGTAGGAAATGGTCCATTCAAAATGGCGTCTTGGGAACACAAAAGCAAAATGGTACTCGTGAAAAACGACAACTACTGGGACAAAGATAGTGTCAAACTGGACAAGATCGAGTTCTCGATGGTGGAGGATGAAAACACAGAGCTGTCCATGTTCGAAAATGGCGAGATTGACTGGGCAGGCAGTCCGTTAAGCTCGCTGCCAACAGATGCGATGCCAGCGCTTAAAGACAGCGGAAAGCTGCAAGTGAAGCCGGTCGGTGCTACCTACTGGTACAAGTTCAATACAGAGAAACCTCCGTTCAATAACGTGAAGATTCGTAAAGCTTTTGCCTACGTCATTAACCGTCAAATCTTGATCGACAACGTACTCCAAGCGAATCAGCAGCCAGCGATGGCAGCAGTTCCTCCGACAATGGGACTCAATACGGGCGGCTATTTCAAAGACAATGATCAAGAAACGGCCAACAAGCTGTTAGAAGAAGGAATGAAAGAGCTGGGCATCTCTAAACTGCCGCCGATCAAACTCAGCTACAACACGTCGGAAGGGCATAAAAAGATCGCAGAAGCGATTCAGGACCAATGGCGTCAAAACCTTGGTGCAGAAGTGAAGCTGGAAAATCAGGAATGGAAGGTGTACCTCGAGACCATGCACGAGGGCAACTATCAGGTCGGGCGTCTCGGCTGGTCGGGTGATTTCAACGATCCGATCAACTTCCTGGAGCTGTTCAAGGAAAAGGACGGGGGAAACAATGACACGCGCTGGGAGAATCCGAGATTCAAAGAGCTGCTGAATCAGTCCGCCACCGAGAGTGATCCGGAAAAGCGCAAGGCGATTCTGCGTGAAGCCGAGCAAATCATGATGGATGAAATGCCGATTATGCCGATCTACTTCTATACGCATACATGGGTGAAGAATGACAAGGTAAAAGGAATCTTCCAGGATGGTCTAGGCGCAATCGACTGGAAATGGGCATCAATCGAATAATATTCGAATGGGGGATGGGCTATGAAAAAGTGGGGAAGCGTGATAGTTGCAGCGATGTTGACTCTAACGCTTGCTGTAGCGGGATGTGCCAATCAAGGAGCTTCTACTGGAGGTGCAGACGCTAGCGAGATACTCGTCGGTGTGATTTTACCAATAACTGGTAATAATGCAACGGATGGAAAAGACATGCAAAACGCCATCGAAATGGCTGTCAAAAAAATAAACGACAGCGGCGGAGTTGTTGGAAAAAAATTGAAGATCGAAGTAGCTGATGATGGCTGCGATCCACAAATGGCGACGACAGCAGCCAATAAGCTGGTCTCTCAAAACGTAGTAGCTGTCGTCGGTGGCTACTGCTCAGGTGCGACATTGCCCTCATCGGGTGTATTCAAAAACGCCAACATTCCCATGATCGTTCCCGCAGCCAACTCAGCCAAATTACCCGCTCAAGGCTATGACACCCTCTTTTTGATCAATGGCCTAACCCCAGATCAAGCACAAACCGCAGCAGATTACATGGCAGCGAACCAGGCGAAAAAAGTCGTGCTCATCCATGACAATTCTGCCTACGCCAAAGACCTGGCCGATTTTGCCAAAGCGTCCGTTGAGAAATCCGGCGGAAGCGTCATTGCGTACGAAGCGATCAACCCCGAAGAAAAAGATTTCAGTGCGCTGGTCACAAAAATAAAAGGTCTCCAGCCTGACGCGACGTATTTTACCGGCTATTATGCGGCTGGCGGACTCATGGTCAAGCAATTCAAGCAAAAAGGCGTTTCCGGTCTGTTCTTCGCAGGCGATGGCTCATTTAGTGAGGACGTCATCAAGATTGCAGGCACAGACAATGCGGAAGGGCTTTTGATTACCGCGACCCCTACATCGGAATTCATCGAGGGGGCAGAAGCGTTCACTTCTGAGTACAAGCAGACGTACAACAACTTGGCACCGGGGCCTTTCTCAGCGTTGAGCTACAATGCGGTCAATCTGCTGGCAGATGCGATTGGGCGGGCGAACTCGACTGATCGTGACGCCATCAAAAAAGCGATCAAAGAAACAAAGGATTTCAAGGCGCTCGGACAAACGATCTCGTTCAACGCCCAAAATACGCTGGATACCTCCAACTTCGCCGTTTTGAAAGTGACGAGTGGCAAGTTCACATTAGCGAAGTAGGGCATACGTCAATCATTGCCTCAAATAAGGATGGTGGAGGAATGGATATTCTCGTCCAAACACTGGCGGACGGATTGGTCATCGGTGCTTTTTACAGTTTGATCGCATTGGGTTACACGATGGTTTTTGGCATTATCAAGCTGCTTAACTTCGCGCATGGCGATTTGTACATGCTCGGTGCATTTGTCGGTTATACCTTGCTCAGCGTGCTCGGCGGAGACTCTTCTGGGGCAGGCTTGATGGGAATATTGATTGTCTTATTGCTGACGATGGTGATTGTCGGCGTCATCGGGATGGGGATTGAGAGGGTGGCTTATCGGCCCCTCTTGTTGGCTCCACGTCTCTCGATCCTGATTACGGCAATTGGTGTCTCTCTTTTTTTGGAAAACGGCTCGATGATTGTTTGGGGAGCGCAGTATCAAGTGTATCCCTTGCAGCTTTCTCACGACGGCATTAGCCTGCTAGGGGCCAAAATCACATATGTCCAAATCGGGCTTGTCGTCATCTCGGCACTTTTAATGCTGAGCTTGCATCTATTCATCAATCACTCGCTGTACGGCAAGGCTATGCGGGCGATTGCGCTCGACCAGACGGCTTGTCATTTAATGGGCATCCATGTGCATAAAGTCATTGGCTTGACCTTTTTCATCGGTGCTTCATTGGCAGCAGGTGCAGGCACGATGGCAGGTGCTTATTACGGAACCGTCAATTTCATGATGGGCTTTATCATTGGACTCAAGGCATTTACGGCGGCGGTTTTGGGCGGAATTGGCAGCATTCCGGGAGCGATGCTGGGCGGGCTGCTGCTCGGGATGATGGAGACAGCCGGAACATTTATTTTCGGCGGTTCATGGAAGGACGTCGTGGCGTTTTCCCTGTTGATCCTGATTCTCGTATTAAAGCCAACGGGCATCATGGGTGAGAAAGTGACAGAGAGGATGTAGCGGATGAATCCATCTCGAAAAAAAATCGCTGTTGTCCTGTTGCTCGCCGTCGCGTGTGTACTGCCGTTTCTGTCCAATAACTACTGGCTGGATGTTGCGACACTTGCCTTGTTCTACGTTGTCTTGGCCCAGGGGCTGAATGTGGTAGTCGGCTTTGCCGGATTACTCGACTTGGGCTACGCTGCATTTTTTGCCGTAGGCGCTTATACGACAGGCATTCTAATGACGGTCTATCAATGGTCGTTTTGGCTGACCTTGCCTGTGGCCATGGTATTTGCGGCTATTGTGGGTGTGATTATCGGGGCGCCGACACTTCGGCTACGCAGTGACTACCTGGCAATCGTCACCCTCGGCTTTGGGGAAATCATTCGTATTTTAGCGATTAATCTTACGATTACCGGATCAGCTTCAGGCATTTACGGAATCCAGCGTCCTTCTATTGGGGGCTATGTTCTTGGCGGCCAGATCGACTTTTACTATTTGATCTTGATCATTGCTGTTTTGGCGGTCGTGGCTGTAAAACGGTTGGGCACATCACGCATCGGGAGGGCGTGGATGTATATCCGCGAGGACGAGGATGCTGCCGAAGCGATGGGCATTAACCGGATTAATATGAAGCTGATGGCGTATTCGATCGGAGCTGTCATCGGGAGTTTGGCTGGTTCTGTTTTTGCTGTCAAAATGAGTGCGATTGCGCCGCTCAGCTTTAGCTTTACCCAGTCCATCATGATACTTCTGGCAGTGGTATTGGGAGGCTTGGGCAGCATTCCTGGCGTCGTCTTGGGCGCCGTGCTGGTCATTGCTTTGCCGGAGCTGCTGCGCTCAGTGGAAGATTGGCGGTATTTGATCTTCGGCGCCGCGCTGGTCGCGATGATGCTGTTTCGCCCCCAAGGACTGTGGCCTGCCCGCTATGAGATGAAACGAGGCGCTAGACATGGCGAGACCGAGGAGGCTACGGAAGGGGGCAGCGGTAATGACGTCAAGCTTGACAGTGAAAAATGTAACGCTTAAATTCGGCGGTCTGACTGCGGTAAACGATTTGTCTTTTGCTATCAGCCCAGGCTCGATCAGCAGTATCATTGGCCCGAATGGAGCGGGGAAAACATCCGTTTTTAACATGATCACCGGATTCTACCGTCCGACAGCGGGGCAGATCAACCTTGAAGGCAACCAGCTCGTGGGAAAAAAGCCAAGCCAAATCACACAACTCGGCATGGCGCGAACGTTTCAAAACTTGCGGCTGTTTCCGAATTTGACGGTCTTGGATAATGTCAAATCAGGCATGCACAGCCGCACGAGCCAAACCGTCTGGGGAGCACTATGGCAGACTAGGGCACAGCGACGAGAGGAACAGTTGATCGAGGATACGGCAAGAGACTGCCTTCGCTTCTTGGGGATGGAAGACAGTTGTTGGCGCATTGCCAAAAACTTGCCGTATGGTGCTCAGCGTTATTTGGAAATCGCGCGGGCCTTAGCTACCAAGCCGCGAGTATTGCTCCTCGATGAGCCTGCTGCGGGGCTGAATTATGAGGAGAAGGAAGACCTGATTGCTTTGATCAAGCGAATCCGCACCCATTACGAGTTGACAGTGCTGATCATCGAGCACGATATGGGTTTGATCAAAAAAATATCGGAAAAAGTAATCGTCCTCGACTACGGACAGAAGATCGCAGAGGGAACTCCCGAGGATGTACTCAGTAATCCGCGTGTCGTAGAGGCCTACCTCGGAAAGGAGGAGGAGGCAATATGACACCACTTTTGACGATCAGCGGCATTCATTCGTTTTACGGAAAAATTGAAGCGCTCAAAGGTATCGACCTGCATGTGCATGAAGGAGAGATTGTCGCATTGCTAGGCAGCAATGGTGCAGGCAAGAGCACGACACTCAAAACGATTTCTGGAATCGTTCGACCAAGCAGTGGAGATGTCTTGCTTCATGGAAAGAGTCTCGTAGGCTGGGCTCCTCACCAGATTGTCGAGGCTGGCATCATCCATGTACCAGAAGGCAGGCGGATATTTTCTGGCTTGACTGTGCGTGAAAATTTGGAGCTAGGTGGTTTTACACAGAGAAAAGAGAAGGCGGCCATCGCAGAGGGGATTGAGCAGGCATTCGCGCTGTTCCCTCGATTGAAGGAGCGGAGTGAACAAATGGGAGGAACGCTGAGCGGAGGCGAGCAGCAAATGCTCGCAATCTGCCGCGGTCTCATGGCACGTCCAAAGCTCTTGATGCTAGATGAGCCGTCGATGGGGCTTGCCCCGATTATTGTGGTTGAGATCATGAATATAATCAGAGAAATAAACAGGCAAGGCACGACGATTCTTTTGATCGAACAAAATGCCAAGGCAGCGTTGAAGCTTGCTCATCGCGGCTATGTAATGGAGACAGGGCGCATCGTCATGGAAAATAGGGCAGACGTTCTCAGGGCCGATGATTCGATCGTCAAGGCGTATTTGGGCGCGTAGGCCGCATGCACTGCTTACGTGCCCGACGACAAAGGAGGAATCAACCATGGAATTGATCCGTATTTTGTCTGAGGTATTGCCTCCCAAAGAGGGGCGAAGGTTTCCTGATTTTTGCTCGAGGTGGCGTACGATATTTAAAAAGAAGCTGTAGTGGAGGGAAGAAGCGGATTTCCAGTCTACGCTTCGGCCTATGCCCCGCAAGGGGGAGAGGACTGTCCGCTCCGGAATGAATGGCGGGAGCGCTTCAAACGTAGAAGTTTCGAAGAGGGATTCCATAAGTGAAGCTGAAATTCCCCGCCATTCATTCCTACGCGGCTTTTGTAAAACATGATTGTAAGTCGATCCAAGCAGGTAACGCGCAATCATTGAGTCGTAAAACGAACCACAAATGCTTCACAGTCGTAATTCGATAACTCAAGATGATCAGCTAGCACAAGAAATCTACCTTGACCAACCCCAAAAACGGTTTGAAAAGCTCGATGAACACCTAACAGCTCGAAAGCCCTATCACAAGTTTGTAAGGAGACCGCCCGAACGTAGAGAGGATACAGGCGACTGGAAAACATGTGGCAGGGCTCCCCCATGCACTACCGTTGAAGGACAACGTTTTTTTACTTCCCCAATTTGTTATAGAGCGTGGCACGCGATATGCCAAGTCTTTTGGCAGCGGCCTGCTTGTTGCCGTTTTCCAGCTCGATGGCTCGCAATATGACGCGTCGCTCATGCGCTTCGATTTCTTCTTGCAGGGAAAAGAGATCGGGAGGGAGCTCAATCGGTACCTGTTTCGCCTGACCTTGCAAGGAATACGGCAAATCCTCTTCTTTGATAATACCGTCCGTCGCAAATACCACCAATCGTTCAATGGCATTTCGCAGCTCGCGAATGTTGCCTGGCCAGTCGTATTGGAGCAGGTTTTGCATTACATTTTGTGAGATAGCATGAATGGGACGGTTGTAACGTAAAGAGAATTCATAGAGAAAAAAGTGGGCGAGTTCAATCGTATCTTCAATGCGTTCTCGAAGCGGAGGAATTTTCAGCGTCACGACATTGAGCCGATAGAACAGGTCTTGGCGAAACTTCCCTTCCTTCACTAACTCCTCCAAATTTTTATTCGTGGCGGCAACTACGCGGAAGTCCGCCTCAATCTGCTTGGTCCCTCCGACCGAATAATACTTTTTCTCTTGAAGCACGCGAAGCAGCTTCACTTGCATATCGAGCGGCATTTCTCCTACCTCGTCGAGAAACAGCGTTCCGCCACGTGCCAGCTCAATCATTCCTTTTTTCCCTTTTTGATCCGCACCAGAGAAAGCACCTTTCTCGTACCCGAACAGCTCGCTTTCAAACAAAGTAGGCGAAATCGCACCGCAGTTGATGGCGATAAAGGGCGCATTGGAGCCTTCCCGCACATCATGTACGGCTTTGGCGAAAAGCTCCTTACCGACGCCGCTTTCCCCTGTGATCAAGACGGTTGCTTGTGTAGCGCTGAGCTTTTGGATCATGGACTTGATATGGCGAATGGGGAGACTCGTTCCCTTGATCTGTGCAAATGGATCAGGGGTCGGACTGAGCTTTGCCATTTCCTGCTGCAAATGATTCACTTTTTTATTGGCGTTCAACAGCTCCTGGTTCAGTCGGACCTGGCTCGTGATATCGGTTTCCGCCGCGACAGCACCGATGATTTTGTCATGCAAATAGATCGGATTGGTATTGATGAGCACAACGAGATCCTCTCGCGGCTGATGCTGATGACGGTAGAGAGACTGTCCACTTTGGAGCGATTTGATTGTTTCGAGCATTTCGAGCGGGAAAAATTCGGTGATCGGGCGACCAATCGTTTCTTTTGCTTTCAAGGAAAAGATTCGTTCAGCACCTTCTGTCCAAACCATCACACGTGCTTTTTCATCGATGACGGATATGGATGCATCCATGGTCTTAATCATCGTCTCGAAATACGCTTCCAAGATCTCATACGAGGAAAAAATGGCTTGTATGACGGCACCTCGATGAAGGTAGCCGACAGGGACTCCGGGCTGTTTTTCAATCAGGAGATAGTTGTGAGTAGCTAGCAGGTGAATGGCGTCGGCCAATGTTGAATCCAGTGTCATCACAGCAGCTGGTTCCCAAGGGGCTTGTGTGCAATCGATCGTCAAGTTGACGCTTAAATGGAAGGAATCGGCGACATACCAGCTGGTTTGATGCTTGGCAAATACAGGAATGGTTTCGTCCAACGGAGGAGGGAGAAGCTCTTGATCGTTGAAAATCCGCATGTTTGTCTGTATCAACTCGGTTAAGGCAGGAAGTTTGTGATTCAACTCGATCATCCCTTTTAAAAGAGGTAGTTCAAGTGTATAAAATTTTGAACATTTTCTCATTTATTATACATTCGCTCTTTCGGTTGTCAAAGAATTTAGACGAAATATTTTGGAAACCACGCTTGGAACGATTGGCATGGCTTTTGCAAAAAAAGAGTAAGAGAGTAGCAGAATACGCATTTGAGGAGAATCAGCATGACAGTACAAACTCATGCGCAGATTGCGGTAATCGGCGGTGGCATCATCGGTGCGGCGATTGCGTATTACGCTGCAAAGGCTGGATTGGATGTCGTTGTCCTGGAAAAAGGCGAGCTGGCATCAGGGACGTCCTCGCGCTGTGACGGGAATATTTTGGCGATCGACAAGGACCCCGGCTTTGACAGTCAGATGTCCCTGAAAAGCCAGATGCTCGTTGATCAGCTTAGCCGGGAGCTGGACCATACGTTTGAATATCGGGCACCGGGGAGCATTCTCGTCTGCGAATCAGAGGCCGAGATGGAAGCCGCCCATGAATGGGTGCGACGGCAAAAGGAAGCCGGACTGCCGTTTCGGATGCTGGACCGAGCGGATATTCGGCAGGAGTCGCCTTACTTTGCGGACGACTTGCTGGGAGGCTTGGAGTGCGCCACCGATTCTACCGTCAATCCGTACATGCTGACCTTTGCCTTGTTTGAAGGAGCGAAAAAGCATGGAGCGAGGATCATGCGCCGTACAGAGGTCAAGTCGCTTAGACGTGATCAGGCGACGGGAACGTTTCACATCGGGCTTGGTACCGGCAGCATGACAGCTAAGCAGGTCGTCAACGCCGCGGGGGTGTGGGCACCAGTCATTGGCAAAATGGTCGGGGTGGATATTCCGATCGTTCCGCGCAAAGGTCACTTGATCGTCGCCTCGCGGCAGATGCCGGTCGGCGTGCGTAAGGTGATGGAGTTTGGCTATCTCATCTCGAAGTTTGGTGGAGTGCGACAAGTAGACGAAGAGACAGAGAAGTATGGAGTCGCGCTCGTATTTGAACCGACAGAGAGCCAGAACTTCTTGATTGGCTCCAGTCGTCAGTTTATAGGCTTCGATACGCGGATTGATCTGAATGTCGTCAGGTGCATGGCGAGAAGAGCGCTGCGCTTTTATCCGAAGATCGCCGACTTTGCCATCATCCGCACGTATTGCGGTTTGCGCCCATGGACAGAGGATCACTTGCCGATTATTTCTCGCGTAGAAGAAGTTCCCGGTTACTTTATCGCGGCTGGTCATGAAGGAGATGGAATCAGTCTGGCTGCCGTCACAGGCAAGCTGGTGTCCGAGATGCTAGTCGATCAGACAGACACCATCATTCCGACAGAGCCGCTACGCTTGGAACGGTTTACGAAAAAAGGAGTGTTGCATCCATGAAAGCAACGAGGGTGTTTACCACCATTGACACGCATACCGGGGGAAACCCTACCCGCACGGTAATCAGTGGTCTGCCAAAGCTTACCGGAGCCACGATGGGAGAAAAAATGCTCCAGATGAAGGCCGAGTACGACTGGATTCGCTCGTTTTTGATGTATGAGCCGCGGGGGCATGATGTGATGTCCGGGGCCTTGATCGTTGATCCATGCCATCCTGATGCAGATGTAGGGGTGATCTATATCGAGACAGGCGGATACTTGCCGATGTGTGGCCACGATACGATCGGTCTATGTACCGCGCTGGTGGAGACAGGCATGATCCCCGTGACCGAGCCGGTGACAAAGCTAACGCTCGATACGCCAGCAGGCTTGGTCGAGGTAGCCGTACAGGTAGAGGGAGGGAAAGCCAAGGAAGTATCATTTGTGAACATTCCAGCCTTCCTCTATCAGCAAGATGTGACTGTAGAAGTAGAAGGGATTGGAGCGGTGACCTGCGATATTGCGTACGGTGGAAACTTTTATGCCATCACAGATGCACGCAAGCTCAATCTCGAACTGACGCCAGCCCATGCATCCACCATTGTCGATACGGCCGTCACGATTCGAAAAGCGATTAATCAGGCCATGGAGATCGTTCATCCGGAGAAGCCGTTTATTCGCGGACTGACCCATGTGGAGTTCTATACGGCCCCTGACAATCCGGGAGCGGATGTGAAAAATACCGTCGTCGTACCACCGGGCGGAATAGACCGATCGCCATGTGGAACAGGCACTTCCGCCAAGCTGGCAGTCTTGTTTGCCAAAGGGGAGATCGGGATAGACGAACCGTTTGTGCATGAGAGCATCGTCGGTTCTCTGTTTACAGGAAGAGTGCTGCAGGTGACGGAGGAAGGGGGGCTACCTGCTGTCATCACCCGAATTGCAGGCTCGGCCTGGCTGATGGGCAAGCATACGATTTTTTACAATCCGGAAGACGAGCTGGCGAATGGCTTTTTGCTCATACCAGCCGCAACGGATCATTAAAACAAAACCCAAATGTGAGAGGAGAATGAAAATGGCAAGATTTGAAGGAGTGTACGTGGCGATTGTCACGCCGTTTACTAACGATTATGAGGTGGATTACAAACGTTTGGCAGAATTGTGTGACTGGTTGATTCAGGAGGGCGTAGATGGACTGGTTCCGTCCGGTTCGCTGGGAGAATACGCGACAATGACAGGGGAAGAGCGGGCAAAAGTCATTCAAACCGTGATCGCTGCCGCAAAAGGTCGAGTTCCGGTGGTCGTAGGTTCTGCTGCTCCGTCTACCCGTCAAGCAGTGGAATGGGTGCAATTCTCCAAGGATGCGGGAGCAGCAGGGGTGATGGCCTTGCCTCCGATTAACTACAAGCCATTGGAAAATGAAGTGTTTGCCCACTACGAGGCACTGAACACTGTCGGGCTGCCGATTATTGCCTATAACAATCCTCACGACTACAAAATCGACCTGACACCGGACATTTTGGCAAGACTGGCGAAGTTCGAAAATATCGTCGCTGTGAAAGAATTCTCCGGTGACGTACGCCGCATGCAGGATATTCTCGCGCAGACGGATTTGGAAGTTATGGTCGGTGTAGACGATCTCGTCATGGAGGGCGGCTTGATCGGGGCGACAGGTTGGATTTCGGGTGTGCCAAATGCGCTGCCAAAAGAAGGAGTGGAGCTGTTCCGTCTGGCACGGGCAGGCAAGCTCAGCGAAGCACAAGCGCTTTATCGCCGCTTGTTGCCACTGTTCCACTACGATGCGAGTCCACAATTGGTACAGTCGATCAAATACATGATGGAGCTGGCGAATTTCCCAGTAGGACCGACTCGTCCGCCGCGTCTGCCGCTGTCTGAAGAATACTACGCAGGCATAAAAAAGGCGTTTGACTACGCTGTCGGCGCTGCAAGTGGACGATAAGGGGGACGGCTAGAATGCACAGCAAAAACTGGATTGGCGGCGAATGGATGACGCCGTCAGGGAAGGAACTAACGGTCAAAAACCCGTCGCGTATCACAGAAGAAGTCGGCGTTCTGCATCTGTCTGATCGGTCACATGTTTTTGCCGCTGAACAGGCAGCGCGTGCGGCACAGATCGGCTGGGCAAAACAAACGGGTGCAGCTCGTGGCGAAATCCTTTTTCAAATGGCTGCGGCACTGGAGGCAAATGCAGACAGCTTGGCACAGCTGGCAAGCCGAGAAATGGGCAAACAGCTTGGCGAGATGCGCGGAGAAGTGGCGCGCGGGGTCAGTCTGTTGCGCTATTATGCCGGAGAAGGGATGCGTTCCAACGGCAACCTGATTCCTTCTTCAGATACGAATGTCCTGCAATACAGCCGTCGTGTACCGCTCGGAGTTGTGGCGGCCATCACACCATGGAACTTCCCCGTTGCGATCCCCATCTGGAAGATCGCCCCTGCCCTCATTTGCGGGAACACGGTCATCTGGAAGCCAGCGGAAAATGGCTCGCTCACAGCGACACGACTAGCTGAAATATTTGCGGAAACAAAGCTGCCTGCGGGTGTTCTGAATCTGGTGATTGGCAAGGGCCGAGAGATCGGCAATACACTCACGAATGAAGCTGAAATCGATGCGGTCAGCTTTACAGGCTCATCGGAAACGGGCAAACAGATTGCCATCGCGTGCGCGGGTCGCAATATTAAATATCAAACCGAAATGGGCGGAAAAAATGTGGCAGTCGTTTTGGCTGATGCTGATCTGGATAAAACGGTTCCGATTTTGCTCAGCGGCGCGTTTCGATCGGCTGGTCAAAAATGTACGGCTACCAGCAGGATCATTGTAGAAAAAGCGATCTACCAGCCACTGGTCGAGCGATTGCAATCGGCTATGGAGACGTGCCGAGTAGGAGATGCCAGTGATCTGGAAGCGTATTTGGGTCCTGTTGCCTCGGCTGCACAATATGAGACGGTTGGGCAATACATCGCATTGGCTAACGCTGAAGCAACAGTCATTGCCCAAAGCCCATCATATGCAAAAGAGGAGCAAGGCTATTATATCCGTCCCCAAATTGTCGAGGGTGTCGCTGCCAATCATCGCCTCGTTCAGGAGGAAGTGTTCGGACCATTGGCTGTGCTTTTGACAGCAGACGGATTTGACGAGGCTGTGGAGCTGTGCAACCAGTCTGTGTACGGACTGAGTGCTTCACTGTTCACCCGAGACTTGGCGAGTGCCCATCGCTTTTTGGATGTGGCGCAGGCGGGGATGGTTCGGGTCAATCAGGAGACGGCAGGTGTGGAATACCAGGCTCCATTTGGTGGCATGAAGCTGTCCAGTTCACATACACGGGAGCAGGGTCAGGCGGCGCTTGATTTCTACAGTACGACGAAAACATGCGCGATCAAATACGCGTGGTGATCCATCAAGCTTTTCGCTAATCGCATAAAAAGGTGAGGATGTCATGCACATCAATCAGTTGTTTACGACGATCGAGGCCCATACCGGAGGGGAGCCGCTCCGCATCATAACAGGCGGGATCCCACCGATCGTGGGCGAGACGATTTTGGAGAAGCGACGATACTTTCGGGAGGAGCTGGACCATATCCGGCGGGTACTCATGTATGAACCGCGCGGGCATCATGGTATGTACGGCTGTGTCATGACAGAGCCCGTCAGCCCAGATGCGGCATTTGGCGTGCTGTTCATGCATAACGAGGGCTACAGTACCATGTGTGGGCATGGAATCATTGCGGTTGTGACGGCTGCCATTGAGACCGGGATACTTCGGCTGGGAGATCCAACAGAGCGGATTGTGATTGACAGTCCGGCAGGAAGAATCATTGCACACGCCACTGTAGAAGAATCGCTTGTCCATTCCGTCTCGTTTGAAAATGTCCCCTCCTTTGTTTTGGCACAAGACGTTCCCATTGAGTGGGGAGGACGTACTTTTTCAGTAGACATTTCTTTTGGCGGAGCATTCTATGCAGTTGTACAGGCAGACGATATCGGGGTTCAGGTAGAAATTGAACAATTGGCCGAGTTGCAAGAGTGGGGCCAGCGAATCAAGGAACAAATCGAGGCGAAAATGGAGGTTGTTCATCCGTTGGAGCCTGAGCTCAAAGGAATTTACGGGGTGATTATCTCGGATAAGCCGAGAGTGGAAGGATCAGACCTACGCAACGTGACGATTTTCGCCGACAAGCAGATCGATCGCTCACCATGTGGTACAGGTACTGCGGCTCGCGTAGCCACCTTGCATGCGCGAGGCAAGCTGGCTGCTGGAGAATCGTTTGTCCATGAAGGAATTGTAGGGAGCCAGTTTATCGGCAAAGTGGTAGCAACCACACAGGTGGGGAGTTATCCGGCTGTCATTCCGAGCATAGAAGGCAAGGCGTTCATCACAGGTCTGCATCAATTTGTCGTTGACCCTACGGACCCGCTGAAAGACGGATTTTTACTGCGTTAGGATCGTTTGCAAGAAAAAAGAGGTTGCCGATCACAGGCAGCCTCTTTTTCATCCCCCAAAAAGCCTGGTCACAATACTGCCACGCATTGGGACATCAGCATTTTTCCCCTTCTTCTGGTATAATGGACAAGATTGAATTTAGGAGTAAAGGGGTTGAATTTTTTGCCGTACAAAGCGTTAATTGAAGCGCATGTGGGTAGCTGGGAAGTCGCATTCGTGCTCTTGATCGTTGCCTACATCCTGTATCGCGTGGGTAAAGCAAAAGCAGGCAAGATCGTACATATGCTGCTCAGACTCATGATGGTCATCATTCTTGTATCGGGAGCTTGGATGCTTTTCGTGGGTCACGCAACAGATTTCTATTACTACGTGAAGGGCATTATCGCGGTTATCGCCTTCGGTTTGATGGAAATGTCCCTGGGCAAAGCAAAGCGACAAGAAGGCAGCATCGGCTTCTTCATCGGCTGTATTGTCGTTTTGGTGCTGGTTATTCTGCTTGGCTATCGCGTATTTATGTAAGATAGGCAATACAGGAAGGAAGAGGGTTTCCTCGCAAGAAATATTTGCGGGCGAAAGCCCTTTTTTTGTTGGGACGGGCACGGACAAGCCAATTAGCAAAGGGAGGGCCGGGGCCATATCACTCTATGCACATATGTTAGAGGGGAGAGGTGAGGAAAAATGGCCTATCCTTCTGACAGTCAATTCATCCCGTTTATGCTCGGGGGAAGTCCATTCGGAGACGTCCCAAACGATGAAAGTCCCGGCTCTGCCGACATGGTAGGAAACTCTACGTTTCCCGTTGTCTTTTTGGCGTATGATGGAACGAATCTTTACTTTCGGATGAGAGTCAACGAAGATCCAAGAAATTCGCAGAAAACAGGCTTTCAAAATTTTGTCTGGGGATATTTAATCAATACAACCGGAGTGGCTGGCACATACCAATGGATGTTGGGCGTGCAAGGCTTGCGCAACCGCATTGCCTTGATTCAAAACACCATTGTTGAATTTAACTCCTGGAACGATCCGGCAGAAGGCACAAACGGCAGTGGAGCACCAAACTGGCAAGCGCCGATTATCAATTTTGACACGGCTCGTGTGCGGCTGACGAATGACGGCTCTAATTTTAGCGGCAATCCTGATTATTTCATTGATCTCGTGATGCCAGCTGCTACTTTTTTTTCAATGATCGGTGTTACCTCCCTTACTTCCCTTCAATTCCTGCCTTTTACCTCTACAAATGACAACAATTACAACAAAGACTCTCTGCGGACCAGTGAGGGCTTTAGCTTTGAAAATTCCTTGAGCAATACGACTACGGTAGCGACAGGAGACGTTCGGGCTAGCCTTGCCATCGACAAGCAAGTAACAGCAGGACCAGCCGTCGTTACCACAGGACAACTATCGCAATGGACAGGATCGATCACAGTCACTAATACCGGGAAGAGCCAGGCAACGACAGTCGTTGTCAACGATTTGATCGAGCTGGATCAGGTAACAGCTTTTACAGTAAACGTAGCAAGTGTCGGCTCTGTCATCTACAATCCCCTCACAAAGGTACTCAGCTGGACGATTGGCAATTTGGCCGCTGGTTCTACTGCCAGCTTGTCATTTACGGTCAATGGGGTTTTCGCGGTCTCTCCAGGCGGAACGCGGCGGTTAAACACAGCGACAGTCACTGGCGTAGACAGCTTTTCTGGCGGAATGCTTTCTCCTGTTCAGGATAATATTGTCATCACGGTTAACTTGGCTGGAAGTGTTGCTGGCGTAGTGCTTGACCAGTCCACGAACTTGCCTGTGGCAGGTGCGCATGTCGAGCTGTATGATTCGATTCCCGTACTAATCGGTACGACGACAACGGACACAGATGGTGCCTATTCGTTTACTGGATTGGCTCCTGGTCTGTATTCTGTGTCGGTGACCGCGCCAACTTATGACCCCAAAATCCAATTCGTGTCCGTTTTAGCAGGGCAAACCACAAGATCAGACATTTTGCTTCCTCCGAGTCCGGGTCAAGTGAATGGGACGATAACAGATACCGGATTAGCACCCATATCCGGGGCAGTGGTAAAGCTCATTAATACGACAGGTGTGACCATAAACCAGACAGTGACAGGGGGAGGGGGGACTTATCAGTTTACCAATGTCGTGCCGGGTGCCTACACACTTGCAGTCAGTGCGGATACATTCCAGCCAGCCACAGTCGCGATCAATGTCATTCGAGCACAGACGACTACACAAAATGTAGTGCTCCAAACATCAGTTGCTCAGCTATCTGGTCTGGTGACAGGGCCGGGTGGCATACCGATTGCCGGGGCATTGGTGGAAGTGCTGAACCAGACAGGTATTACGCTGACGGAAACGACAACAGATGGGGCTGGCACGTATCTGCTGACCAAGCTCGCAGAAGGTGTTTATCAAATCCGTGTCAGTGCCGTAGGCTTTTCCACACAATTAGCTGGAATCAGCCTGCAAGCGGGCGATGCCAAAGTACTTGATTTTTCTTTGACGACTGCATTTGGAACGGTAAGTGGAACCATTTCCGATGCGCAAACGGGTGAGGGAATCCCGAATGCGAGCATCAAGGTGGTAACTCGTTCAGGAATTGCTGTAGGAGAGACATTAACCGACGCGAATGGAGACTACTCTTTATCCTTGCTAGGGCCGGAAACCTATATCCTTACGGCTGCTACAGAGGGGTATGCGGGCCAAACAGTGGGGATAGGAATCATTGCTGGAGCAACTACACCGGTTGACCTCCAATTGGAAAAACTGGCAGGAGTATTGAATGGGACTGTCTCGGACACAGGGGGCAATCCGCTTGGTAATGCCACTGTCATTGTTATGAAGGGAATTGTTCCTGTCGCGCAGACCATCACCGACAGCGCTGGCACCTTTTCCTTCCCGCACTTGGCCCCAGGCACATATACCGTAACCGCTTCGGCTTCTGGTTATTCCACTGTTGTGTTGGGGGCAACTGTGCAGCCTCAGGAAATATCGTCCCTTGCTTTTGTCCTTCAAGCTTCTCCGGGATCAATCGCAGGACAGGTGGTAGACAGCGGCAATCAGCCGATTCAGGGTGCCACTGTCATCATTAGGGAAAATACGGCAGCAGGTGCAGTTGTCGCTACTGTATTGACTGATGGGAACGGACAGTATGTGGTACCTGATCTGCTGCCACAGGCGTACGTCGTCATCGTATCTGCTCCAGATAAAACGACAGTGATCACAGGGGCAATCGTCAACTCATTGACGGCAACAACGGTGAATGTACAGCTGGCAGACTTGCCGGGAAGCATTTCAGGTTCGATTTTTGATGCTACCTCGGGACTGCCGATAACAGGTGCTTCGATAGAGGTTAGCGTGTTGAACCAAGCAGGGGCAATCGTCGGCCATGCAAATAGCGATCTGTCGGGAAATTACGGGATCACAGGGCTTACACCCGGAGTTTATACGATTACCGCCCGTGCAACCAATTATGAAACGAACAGTGCTTCCGCTACTGTACTTGCCAACACAAATACGCCTGTCAGCTTGGCGTTGTTTGCGAGTCCTGGCGAGATCCAAGGACAGGTGCTTGCTGCAGGGACGTTACAGCCGATTGCTGGTGCACAAGTAAATGCACTCGATTTCAATGGCTCCGTCGTGCATTCAGTATACAGCGATAGTCAAGGTAGCTTTGTTATCACCGGCTTGGCGAAAGGTCAATACGTTATCAGTGCTTCTGCGGATGGCTTTCAGTCCAATCATGTCGGAGCCATTGTGCTCGCGAATACAACTACACCTGTCCAGCTTCAGCTCAATCAGGATTTCGGTTTTATTAGTGGTACAGTAGCACCTGTCGTACCGGGAACCACCATTCAATTGTTTGATATCAATAACTTGTTGATCGGTACTGTCATCGCAGATGGGAACGGGGCATTTTCATTTTCAGGGGTCGCACCAGGCTCTTATATCCTTATAGCTACCGCTTCTGGCTACGCTGTTCAATCTGTTGGGGCGATCGTACAGCCTGGGCAGACGGCCAACGTTTCATTTACGCTTATCCCGAGTCCGGGTAGTATTTCTGGAACGGTGCAAGACACGGGTATGCAGCCGATTGTCAATGCCGTTGTCCGTATTCTGGATTTGAATGAGACGACAATTGGCTTTGGCTATACGGATTCAAACGGGGCCTATACAATTGGCAACGTGCCTGCTGGATCATTCATCGTGGTGGCAAGTGCCCCTGAATATGTTACAGGCTCGGTTGGTGTTACACTTGGACCCGGTGAAAATAAGACCGGAGTAGACTTTACTCTTGAGGCGAATGCAGGCGGGATTAGTGGACAGGTGACGGACGCAACGAATCCCGCGGTATTCATTGCAGGCGCCGTTGTACTGATTCGTTCTATAAGTAACGGAAATGTAGTGGCTACAGCAAGTACCGACCAGACGGGCAGCTATTTGATTCAACATCTGTTGCCGGGTGCTTATACCGTCACGGTAAGCGCGCCTAGCTATGCTGATCAATCAGTAGGGGCCAATGTAGTCAGTGGAGAAACGACGGGGGCTAGTGTGGCGCTCTTGCCAATGCCTGGGTCCATCGTGGGAAGTGTCATAAACGGCTTGGGTGTACCGGTTACGGGAAGCGAAATCAACGTCAAGCTGATGGATAGCAATCAAGCCGTCATACAGAGCTTGCTCGCGAATGAATCGGGCGTGTTTTTCTTTGCGAGTGTTGCTCCTGGCGTTTACACAGTCATCGCTTCAGCGCCTGGCTATGCAGTAGGGAGTATCGGCGTGATCGTGACAGCCAATACGCCAACTTCAACGACCGTCACGTTACCTGACTTGCCTGCGGCTATCTCAGGTGTGGTGACCAATCAGATGACGGGATTCGGGATTCCAGGAAGCACCGTGCTCATTACGGATAACCATGGTGTTGTGCTTGCTCAATTATTGACAGACGATCAAGGCAATTTTTTGGCAGAGAAGCTTCCGACGGGTGTCGTAAATGTAACTGTTTCTGCGCCGAATTTTGTATCTGTCTCGCAGTCGGTTATTTTGCAAGGGGGCATTACTACCAACTTTCAGCAGGCATTAGTTCCTAATCCCGGCAGTTTATCCGGCGTTGTGACTGATCTGGAGACGGGCTTGCCGATCACTGGCGCAACGGTAATCGTCTTCGACAGCACCCGTGCAGCGGTAGGGTCTGTCTTGACAGGTGCTACAGGGAACTATTCGTTTGACAGACTGGCTCCCGGAGGGTATACCGTCAATGTAAATGCATCCGGGTATGCGAGCGATGTAGCAGGTGCCCAAATTCAAGCTGGGTCGATGTCCACCTTAAGCTTTGCACTACAAGGGTTACCCGGTGCGATTGTAGGTACAGTGCGAGAGCAAGGAACGGCTTTGCCGATTGCCGGCGCGGTCATTACGGTTCGGCAGGGAAGTCCATCTGGGACGATTCTTACCATTGTTCAGGCTGATGAGCAAGGTCAATATATGGTAAGCGGACTTCCTACGGGGAGTTATACACTGATCGCTACTGCTTCGGGATTTGCGGCGGAGGCTTCAACTGTTATGGTCGGATTGGGAGCGACTACAGGTCTCGATTTTTCCTTGCCGAGTCTACCTGCGAGCGTCACGGGAGAAATTACAGATGCCCTCCTTAACACACCCTTACCGAACACGCTCGTCCGCTTGTTAGGCAACAATAATACGATTCTCTTTGCTACTCAGACAGACGCTCAGGGGATCTACTTCATCGATGGATTTGCGGCAGGAAACTACACTGTTTTGGCAAGAAACGATAACTATCAGAGAGAAAACGTATCCTTTGATGTAGCGCCAGGGGGAACCGCTACAGTCAATATTCCGCTAAATCCAAACCCAGGCATTTTGCAGGGGACCGTCAGAGATGCGTTTGATGGGACGCCTCTGGTAGGAGCGGAGGTTCTGATCTTTTTCCCGGGCACAAATAACCTGCTGTCTCGGGCGATTACAGACGGTCTCGGCCAGTTTACTATCGACGGATTGGCACCTTTAACCTATACGCTGGCGATCAGTGCTCTTAACTATGCCACCCAGCCAGTTGGCGCGACGATTTTTTCTGGTCAGACGACGGTCATCGACGTGGGGCTTCCCCCGTTTCCAGCTACGGTCACAGGTCAGGTACAGGCTGCTGGTGGCGGTGTTGTTCCCAATGCATTGATACAGGTGAAGGATTCACACGGAACATTGTTCGGTAGTGCGATCACGGATGACCTCGGCAATTTCTCTGTCGGTAACCTGCCACCTGGAACGTATGTGATAAGCGCGAGTGAAGACAGCTATGCAGCGGCAACCAGTAACATAACCGTGACTGCTGGACAGACAATTAGCGGAGTCATTCTCACGATGTCTCCTCTACCAGGCAACATCTTTGGGAAGGTGACCAATCAGTTGACGGGGCTCCCGATTACAGGGGCGGCTGTTGCGATTCAGCTGTTTTCTAACGGCTTGTTTGTTGCCAACACCGTTACGAACCAGAGTGGGCAATTCCAGGTGAATGGCTTGACGGCTGGAGAGTACAATGTCATCGCAAGCGCAGATGGCTTCGGTACACATTACCGTACAGTTATGGTCGCAAGCGGGCAGACGACCGTGGCGACAGTTGAGCTATTGCCAATCGTGGGAACGATATCCGGGATTGTACTCTTGCCAGACGGAACCCAAGCCAGCGGAAACAATATTCAATTATCGCTATTCAACTCAGCTCAGATTCGCCTGCAAAATATCCTGGCTGAGCCGGATGGAACGTTCCATTTTGTCAATGTGGCTCCCGGTACTTATACCGTTATCGGGACCATCCCGGGCATTGGTACCGGTCAGGCAGAAGCAGTCGTTTTGCCGAACCAAACAACCTTTATCATCATCCGCCTTTCTCAAGCGGGTACGATACAAGGAACGGTTCGATCCGGTTTGACAGGTTTACCAGTTGCTGGAGCGACCGTGTATGTGCAAACGGTGAATCAACCAAACAGAACGACTGTGGTCGTCCAAACAGACAGCTTCGGCAGGTACAAGGTGACTGGTCTTGCTCCCGGCACCTATTTGGTTGTAGCCAATGCGATGGGGAGTGGAGAAGCGAGAGGGACAGTGACGCTGGGTGCAGGGGAGATCGTGACGCTCGATCTGGCTCTGCTTCCAGCAGCAATGAGCGGAACTTTTCGGGTCGCAGCATGTCCGACCATTTTGTTTACCCCATTTTGACATTTTGGAGAATTGCTCCACTAAAAATAATTAATATGGCGGATAACTCCTTTTTTGATATAATAGCTGTAGAAATACAGCTATTTTGTTTTGGGTAAAAACAACTGTGAAATCATGACTTATATTCAAGGGGGAGCGAGCCATATGGTGAAACAGCAAGAGGAGCTGTCCCATCCATTGACAGCTACCATCACGAAGACAAATACGCTTTTGCATATTCAGAGTCTCCTTCCCTCCTTTACGAAATCGGAGCAAAAGGTTGCCCACATTGTCTTACAGCAGACAGACAGCGTGATTTATTCATCAGTGATTGACCTTGCCGAAAAGGCGGGAGTGGGTGAGACGACCGTTTTGCGATTTTGCAGGAAAATTGGCTTTCATGGCTATCAGGAATTCAAGCTGGCATTGGCGCAGGAATTGGTCAATCCAGTCAAAAACTTGCATGGCGAAGTAGGAGAAGACGATTCGCTGGACATCATCACGCACAAGGTAACCGCAACCAATCAACAGGCGATTGGGGATACCTCGGCCCTGTTTCAGATCGAACAGCTGGAGCGTTGTGTTGACCTTTTGCAAAAAGCGAACACGATCCATTTTTATGGGGTAGGTACGTCAGCGGTAACAGCTCAGGATGCCAAGTACACGTTCTTGCGGATCGGGCTTCGAGTGGACGCTTTTAATGAATCGCATCTGCAAGCGATGGCTGCAGCGACTCTGGGACCGGGGGATGTCGCGATCGGGTTGTCTGTATCAGGCAGTACGAAAGACACTATCGATTCATTGAAAGTCGCCAAGCAGGCAGGCGCAACTTGCATTTGCCTGACGCACTATCGACGCTCACCGATTACGAATGTAGCGGACATTACGCTTCTGACCGCAGCTCAAGAAGGACCGTTGCAGGGAGGCTCTCTCGCAGCAAAAATTGCACAGCTGCATGTACTGGATGTCATTAGTACGACAATAACGATGCGCAACAAGGAAAAGGCCCTTTTATATAAAGAGAGAACAGCGAAGGCTGTACTGGAGAGAAAATACTAAAAGCTTATATTGGATAGGAGTGGTTGGAAATGAAGCTCGTGATCGTGAAAGATTACACAGAGCTCAGCAGAAAAGCTGCTGAAATGCTCGTAAGTGAAGTAAAAGCAAATCCGAAGACTGTCTTTGGCCTTGCAACCGGAGGCACGCCAGTAGGGATGTACCGTGAGCTGATCAAGCTGTCGCAAGCGGAGAGCATCGATTTTTCGCAAGCGAGCAGCTTCAATCTGGATGAATACGTCGGACTTTCCTCGTCTCATCCGCAAAGCTATCGCTCGTATATGCAAGAAAACTTGTTCGATCACATCAACATTCCTGCGGAGAAAACACATGTGCCAGTTGGGAATACGACAGATCATGTGGCAGAGTGTGCACGCTATGAGGAATCGATTCGTTTGGCAGGTGGGATCGACATCCAGGTGCTGGGGATCGGCAATAACGGCCACATTGGCTTCAATGAGCCTGGCTCCCCTGCCGACTCATTGACACGCGTGGTCCAGCTCACTGACAGTACGATCGAAGCAAATGCCCGCTATTTTGATAGTGTGGACCAGGTTCCGACTCAGGCAGTTTCCATGGGAATCAAGACGATTCTCGGCGCTAAAAAAGTCGTACTTCTCGCAAGTGGAGAGGCAAAGGCAGAGGCAGTGCGATTGATGCTGGAGGGTGAGTCTACGGCAGATGTACCAGCTTCCTTATTGCAATTGCATCCAAATGTAACAGTCATTGTGGATCAGGAAGCAGCGAGAAAGCTGACAACCTCCGTACTGGCAGGAACGAAACCAAGTGGCAGCTAATGCACCGCTTGGTTTTCATTTTTCTTGTTCACCAATCTGTTCCGAATACGCACTTGTTCCTTATGCTATACTGGGAATGTTGCAAGAAGGTCACCAGATTTTTCAAAGGAGCTGATTTAGAATGAGCGCAAACGAAGCGTTGCTTACATTAGAAGGTTGGTATACGTATCATAATTTCCGCACCATCAATTGGGAAAAGTGGAAAGCAGCGTCCGCAACAGAACGCCAAGAAGCGTTGGACGAGCTGAATGCATTGATCCGCACATGGGAAGCGAATGAGGGCGAGAACCAAGGCAGCACGGCTGTCTACTCCATCCTCGGACACAAAGCAGACCTCGTGTTCATGTTCCTGCGTCCAACCATGCAAGAACTCGATGAGATCAAAACAGCGTTCAATAAAACCCGCTTTGCTGCCTATACTGAAGCTCCTTATTCGTATGTATCCGTAGTAGAGCTCAGCAACTATGTACATAACCCAGGTGAAGATCCAAAAGCGAATCCACACGTGCGCGATCGCCTCTATCCGATCCTGCCAAAATGGGAGCATATCTGCTTCTATCCAATGAACAAAAAGCGTGATCTGCAAGACAACTGGTACATGCTCTCCATGCAGGAGCGCCAAGAAATGATGCGCTCCCACGGCTTGATCGGTCGCTCCTACGCTGGCCGCGTGAAGCAAATCATCGGTGGCTCCGTTGGTTTCGACGATTGGGAGTGGGGCGTTACCCTGTTTGCCAACGATCCGCTGGAATTCAAGCATATCGTCTATGAAATGCGCTTTGACGAAGTGAGTGCGCGCTTCGGTGAATTCGGCAACTTCCTCGTAGGAAACGTATTGAACGTAGAAACACTGGCGAAAAAGCTGGAAGTATAATCAACATCCCCAAAAATCCGCTGTGCGAGATCGTCGCATTGGCGGATTTTTTTTATTTGAGCCTATGTTATTCAAAAATGGTAAAATAAGGTTGTTTGTTTGCAATTGGAGAGGAGAGGTTGATTTGTGATAAAACGTACTACATCGTGGGGACTTTCACTAGGAGTGTCATCTACCCTTTTGATGACAACTGTATTTGCTCCAGTAGGGGGAGGAAATCTGGCGCCAGTTGTACATGCGGCTGAGAAGACCCTTTCGGAAAAAGAAGCCATCGCACTTGCCCAGAAGCAGTTGAAGATTCTGGGTGAGTATAATCTGAGAGATGCCCAATTCGTAGACGGCATTGAAATGTTATGGGGAAAATCAATATGGTATACCAGATGGAATAAAGAAAATGGTAGAAGCTTTGGTGTGCAACAGGATGCAACTTCAGGGGAAATATGGAAATATGAGTATATTGGGGAAGAACGGGACTTGGATGCAAATCAAAAAAAGCTTACAGAAGATCAGGCGTTCCAAGTGGCGACTCAATTTCTTAAGCAAGTAGCGACAGAAGAAGAACGGAGCCGTTTATCCAAGCCCAATGAATATCCAGATTCGGACATCTTCTATAAGCGTGCTAAACCGGGAATAGATGTCAACTTTACTCGTATCGAAAACGGGATTCCTTTTCTGGAAAATGGGTTTCGACTGATAGTGGGCTATGATGGGGAAGTGATCTATTTTGAGCGGCGCTGGTCCGAGGGGAAACTTCCAGATGCTTCGAAAGTCATCGAGATAACAGAAGCAGAAAAGAAATGGGATGAAGGGGCATTTCCAACATTTTGGTACAAAAATATGGCGTCCAGCTTTCGTAAGGAACCTGAATCATACCAGCTCGTTTATGAATTCCAGAGAATCGACCCACAAGTTGTCGATGCTATCACAGGAAAAATGCTTGATTCGTACGGACAGGTTGCCAAAGAAAGGAAGATAGAGCCGTTAGGGAAAACGATTCCTCCAGCTACCACTGAAAGAAAGCTTATTACGAAAGACGAGGCGCAAAAAATAGCAGAGCAACATATCAAAAAACTCCCCGGAATATACAATTTGAATGGCAAGATCAATGAATCAAGTTCAGAATCGGATAAAAAGAGCTGGCTTTTCGAGTATGTTTTGCAAACAGGGGATGGCAAAAAGTCAGATACTGTACACATAATAATTGACGACAGTGGCTGTTTCGTCTATTTCGGTTTAAATGCAAAAATCAGATTCAAGGAAGCGAGCAAGAAAATAGAAAAGGGTATTACCTGGTCAGAAGCACAGGAGAGTGCACGAAAATTCGTGCAAACATTCTACCCCGATCAGGTAGGAAAAATTTATGCGGTCGATTACGTTCCGCGAGAGAAAAGGATCAAAGAAATCTGGGAAAACGATGAACCGTATGAAATCGAATTTGGCTATCTCATAAACGGCATACCGGTAGATGATACCATCTTTCAAGTCGATGTTGACGCTGAGTCAGGGGAAGTAGTGGATCTGTATAACTATGAGTATAACGATGTACCTTGGGGTGATTCATCTCTTCCCCCAAAAAATGAAGAGGTTATCGATCTGAATACGGCGAAAAAAGTGGTCAAAGATAACAAGAAGCTTATGCTCACCTACTTTCAACCAAAAGTTGATGGGAATTATGGAATAGAAAAGATGCTTGAACAGCCGCTCCTCGTCTATCGTTATATTGGAGAGAAGGGACTCGTCACAGCAGATGGCAAGTGGCACAGTTTTACCAGGGAACGAAAGCAGTAGCCCAGTGGGTGACACGAGCCAGACCGCATGAGTACCCGCACCGACATTCCTGCGAAAATTAACGAAACCTTGTCTTTGGTTCCCCGATACTTTTTGATACAGTATAGTGAGATGAAACAGCTAAGCATTTTTGACAGCGGAGGGGAACAAGACTGGGCTTTCTCAAGTTTAAAATTGGTTATCGTACGTTAAAAACAGCCATTGGAACGGCTATCGCTATTTTGATCGCCCAGCAGTTAGGCTTGATGTATGCTTCTTCTGCGGGGATCATTACGATCTTGTGTATTCAGGTAACAGTGAAGCAATCGTTTCAGACAGCGTGGAATCGGATTCTGGCCAGTTTATTGGGTCTAGGAATGGGTGTCTGCCTGTTTTCCCTTATGGGCTATACGCCGATTGCCATTCTCCTTTTCATTTTGCTTTTCTTGCCGCTCGCGGTTCGTTTTGGCATTCAGGAAGGCTTCGTCAACAGCATGGTTGTGCTTATGCACCTGTATTCTTCAAAGAGAATCGATGGGATGCTTTTGCTAAATGAGGTCGCATTGCTCGTCATCGGTGTGGGCGTAGCCCTACTGGTCAATCTGTACATGCCGAGTCTCGATAAAGAGCTAAAAGGGATGCAAGTAAAGGTAGAGAAGCTGTTCAGCAAAATCTTACGGGAGTTCTGCTACTACTTGCGTCACGGGGAAAGTGATTGGGACGGGAAAGAATTGATCGAAACAGCTGGTGTCTTGGAAACGGCGATTCGCTTAGCCTCACGAGATGTTGGCAATCGATTGGGCCGTCGTAACGATTCGTACTACGAGTATTTTGTGATGCGGCAAAAGCAGTTCGAGTTATTGGAACGCATGATGCCGATTGTCTCTTCTTTGGACAATCAGGTGGCAGAGAGCCATCGGATCGCAGATTTTCTTGCGCGAATCAGCGACTCGGTACATCCGGGTAATACCGCCTACCGCTTTATCGACCAACTGCGTGTGATGCAAGAGGAGATCAAGGAAGCAGATTTGCCGCGAACGCGAGAGGAATTTGAGACGCGTGCTTCGCTGTTCTACCTCCTTCGAGAGATTGAGAGCTATTTGTTCATCAAGCATGAGCTAGGCAAAAACAGGGACGAAAAGGCTCAGGCGGCGAAGAGTTAGACAAGCAACAGTACGTAACAATGAAAGAGTTGTAGAATATCTAAGGAAGGGCTGCGAATACTTTTCGCAGTCTTTTTTTGTTTTTCGGTAAAAATCACGTGAACTTTTCATTAAAATCAAAAAATTGCACCGTTGTCCTAGTACGTTTTTCAACTTACTTGTATACCGTGTACAAGCGGCGAAAAATAAATCAAAAGAGTAGGATCAAGGAGATGAGAGTGACCAGATGAAATTAATTGTGAATGAAAAAGAGTTGAAAGAGTATTTTCAAGGACTGCGGCGTCTCGTCTGGGGCAAGGAGCAAACAGACGAAGGATGCGGAAATGACAAGGAAGATGCCATTCGGAGTTCGCTACGGAAAGAACTGTACACAGAGGAATTCGCCGCATTTCTGCAAGAAAACCACAGTAATTTGCAAAGCGATTCTTTTCGTAAAGTGCTGCTGCGCTATTTGCATGAAACAGTCGAGCTGGGAACAGATGCAGGGAGTGTTACAGGGGTCCTGGATGAGGTTGGCCGGGACTATGCCGAAATCATAGAGTCAAGCGGCACACGTGTGCTGATTCGTTTCACACAAATTAATTATGTTCATGCGGTGTAAGGAGGAGAAGACAAATGAACTATGTACAGAAATTGAGAACGTTTATAGGCGATAGTGTACAAGTCGTAATTGGATTCGATGTGATCTCCGGTGAGTTGCTTGGCGTGACCAATTCGACATTAACCGTGCGTGCAGCAAGTGAGCCAGGCTATGGCGGTGGTCAAACAGTGGTATTTCAACTGGACCGTATCACGTATGTGCGCGTCGTCTAATGGTGGGGAGGCATGGGAGTAGGGGCCAAGTGCCCCTATCCATTCTAATTCCTGCCATGCTTGGGACAGCTCATCTGCCAAAGCTGATTGCCGCATGTAAACAGCTTGCACCTCTGGAGATCATCGTAATTTCGAAAAGGACCCTGGAACTTGGCTCAGGTGTTCGCGTCGTTCTTGCAGAAGCAGTTGAGAATCTGTTCGGATGGCGGAGAGAGGCTGCCAAGCATGCAAGAGGGAGTGTCCTACTTTTTCTCGGCGAAGAGCAAATCGATTCGCTGTCTGGATTGCAGCGCTTCTTGTTCCCGGTTTTATATGGAAATGCACAGGTCGTTTTGTCACAGCATGATACTCGGATCAGGAGGATGACAAAACCACGGCCCATCCACAGTTTTTCCCTGCTGGTAAATAACCTCTTCGGTCGCTCTGACCTGCGTGAAGCTTCCTTGCTGGACACACCTCACGCGATGACCAGAGAGGCACTTTCCAAAATCGGAGTGGAACAGTTGGCACAGCCTGTCCAAGCGCACAAGCGGGCGGTTGTGAGCGGGCTATCCATTACAACACAAACGATTGGAATGGGAACGGAAGATCGGTTGTTTTTGCCCCAGCTTCACGGTTCGTTGCTCAAAGAGCTCTCTTTGTATGAAAAGCTGGTGATTGCCGAACAGCTTGATCTCGTCTCGCGTCTTCCTTTTCGCGGCGGACTGTCCGATGGAGGCAGGCGAAGAGATATAGCAGAGAATGTGAGCGGTAAAAACAGTGGTATGCCTGTTACGCAGGTAGGGAAAAGGCCCTTGCGACAAACAACTCTTTACGGTGGGAAAACGGTATCCGTGATCATTCCAGCCCTTAACGAGGCAGCGACGATCCAGCAAGTGATCCGTGAAGTTCTTCGACTGGAGCCAGTTGAAATTATCGTGGTCGTCAATGGCTCGGTTGATCAAACAGCACAGCTTGCTCGTGAATGTGGCGCGACGACCGTAGAGTTCCCATATGCATTGGGCGTTGACACAGGACGAGCAATTGGGGCAAGTCTGTCGAAAGGCGACATTCTGCTGTTTGTCGATGCGGATATGATCATGACCGCCAATGATCTGTACCCATTTGTTCTCGCGTGCGAGTGCGGCGTGGATGTGGCCCTGAATGATGTTTCCGCATTTTTGAATCACCCTTGCCCAGACAACGTCTTTGTGGCTTGTCGCCAAGCTCTCAACTTGGCTTTGAATCGTAAGGATTTGGGGATCGGGTCTATGGTGACAGTCCCCTTTGCCTTACGCAGGGAAGCGGTTGCTCCGCTCGGGTGGCACATACTGCTTTGCCCGCCAAAAGCACAAGCAGCATACGCACAGGCAGGTGTAAAGATGGAATTGGTTCATCAGGTGAACAGCTTCACCTCCAACCGACTCCGGCCAGAAAAACACTTCGCTAGCTCCGGAATGCCCCCTGCCGTCGAACAGATTGTGGGTGACCACGTGGAAGCCTTGCAATTTCTGGCGAAAGGACGGTAGCGAGGATGCGATGTGAAAACAAGAAGACTGGAAGGAGGGAATGAAAGTGGCAAAACAGCGAATAGAGGGTCTCGTTAGTGTCGTCATTACCAATTTCAATAGGGCTGCTTATATACGAGAGTGTCTGAACAGTATCCTTCAGCAAACCTATGAAAATTGGGAAATGATCCTGATTGATGATGCTTCGACGGATCAATCGGTAGAAGTCGCCAGAGAGTGGCTGGAACAAAATGAAAGGTATTTTCCAGAAGACAATCAGGTGCTGATTCATGCGCTCCCTCGTAATGTTGGCTTTGCGGGTGCCATCAACATCGGACACTACATGAGCCGAGGTGAGTTCATCGCAAATCAGGACTCGGATGATTTCTCTCATGTCCTGCGCCTTTCGCGGCAGGTTGAGTATTTAAAAAGTCATCCCCAGATTGATTTGGTCGGTACGAATTATTACGCATTTTCGTCCGATCACCCGGAACAAAAGGAGCTTGCAACATGGATCAGGTACGGCGATGACATTCGCAAGGTATATGGGAGCGGCGGACACTGTGTCTGTCACGGAACCTGTATGTTTTGGGGGCGCTTGTTTGATCAGGTTGGTGGCCCAACTCGTCGGATCGATGGTGCAGAAGACTACGAATTTATCGCCAAAGCCTTGAATGCGAGAGCAGGCGTCAACAATATCGAAGAAGCGTTGTACTATTACCGAATCCACGCTGAGCAGCGTTCGGCGCAATATTATCGGAAAAAGGGGGTGTGAAAATTTGAATAGCAGTAATGATCGCATTTTGATGGTGCTGGATAATTTGGGGACAGGCGGAACCGAGACACATGTTCTCAGCATAGGCAAAGCGTTGCAAAAAAAGGGCGCCCAACTGTTTTATGCTGGCGGGAACGGCCCCCTCTATCAAGAGTTTGTCGATGCAGGTTTTTTGGTTGAACGAATCGAATCCGCACGGGACCCCCTCTCGGTAGGCAGGCAGCATTTGATCGAGAGTTACCAGGGGGTTATAAAGAAGCATGGCATTAGCATCGTCCATGTGCATCAGACTCCTTCAGGTTTACTCGCCGCTACTGCCGCTAGTGAGTTGGGCATACCCGTCGTATTTACCTTGCATGGCACGTACTATCCAAAGGATGAAGCGATAAAAGTGGCGCAGCTCTGTTCCGCTGTCATCAGTGTGAGCAAACCTGTCCAACTATTCTGGGAAAAGCTAGGGGTGAAAACCACACTCATTTCCAATGGGATTGATGTGGATGAATTCCGGCCTGATTCTGCAAAAATGGTGAAGCTGCCTTCCTTGCCGTCTGATGCCACAGTGGTTACGTATGTCAGCAGGCTGGCTTGGCAAAAAGCGACGGTGTGCAACATGGTATTGCGAGCAACCAAAACGTTGCGCAGTGAAATCCCCAATTTGCATATCGTGGTGGTGGGCTCGGGTGCTCAGTCCATTCATGTACATGAGCTGGCAAAAGCGTTGAATAAAGCAGCAGGGCAGCCCTATATCCACATTGTGGGGGAGCAAACCGATGTCCGACCGTATTACGCAATCAGTGATTTGGTGATTGGAACAGGCAGGGTCGCACTCGAAGCGATGGCGTGCGAAAAGCCTGTGCTTGCGATCGGAAATCATGGCTACGTTGGGTTGGTCGCGCCTTCGTCTTACGATTTGGCTTGGGACTGTTACTTCGGCGACCATTCCTCTGTGCAGAAGCCGTCTCCTCAGTTGATCGACAGTGCTCTGCGTCAAGCATGCCGCGACCGGAGTCAACTGAAGGAAATAGGAGGTCTAGGAAGAGCGTGGGTCCAATCTAATTTTCATATCACGCAGAAATGTGCCTCCTTGCTTACCATCTACACTCAAGTGAAGAGTGGGGGAGGTCAGACGAGTATGAAAAAAGTTTTGTATGTAGGTTGGCTAGGGTTCAAAAATTTGGGTGACGAACTGATGTGGGATGCTTTTCACGATTTGTCCCGCAAATATCTCGACCCAGCAAAATACAAGGTGATTCCTTCGCTGCCAGGGGTTGACCTCAACGATTTAAGCGAATATGACACCGTTGTTTTGGGGGGAGGCTCGCTTCTCGTTCCTGGTTATGTGGATGTAGCTTATCGTGCTGTTGAACAGAAAAAGCGGCTATGGATCTGGGGGAGCGGATTCGACTCACAGGATAAGGTGCAGCTCGATTCCTCTGGCACATTGACTACCAAGCTCATGACAGGCAACGAAAAGATGAGCCAGATGCTGAAAAAAATCGCCGAACACGCTACGTTCTTTGGTGTAAGAGGACCGGTTACTCTTCAATACCTTCAGCAAGCGGGAGTAAGCGACAAAGCATGGATCAGCGGAGACCCGGGGATGCTGCTTCTCCCTGCATCATCAGCAGCAGAGGCAGACAAAAGCAAGCGATTAACCATTGGTATCAACTGGGGGACATCCTATAATCGCATCTATGGGAAAAACGAGAACGCTGTAGAGGATGCGCTGGTGCATGCAGCCAAGAGGCTCATCAAGTTAGGCTACGATATTCATTTGCTGACGATGTGGGGACCGGATCGGGAAGCCATAAAAAGACTGCACAAAAAAATCGGCGATCCGACGCATACGATCCTCGACTTGGAGCTGCACGACCATTCAAAAATGCTGGAGCTGATGAAAGGTTTTCAGGCGACGATTAACTTTAAGCTGCATGCCAATGTGCTGAGTGCCGCTGCCGGAGTTCCGTTCGTCTGCTTAGCGTATCGCATCAAAAGTATCGACTTCGCTTACTCCTTGGATCTACCAGAGCTCCTCGTCTCAACAGACGAACCACAATTAGGCGACCGAATTCTCATCTGTACCTGGGAAGCAATCGCACGCAGGGAGCAGATCGCAGCAAAAATAGCAGCCAGTCAAAAAAAGATGATGGAGAATTTGGAGCAGCCGTTTATCCAAGGTCTGCTGTAAATCAAAAGGGGACCTGTGATTCGCTACAGGTCCCCTCCTTCATTCATGAAAAGGGATGAAAATCAGTACTCACCGTGCTCCCGCAAGCTGGTTACAGGCACACTCATCTCCTGATCCGGCTGGTTGAGCGGGTAAATCCTCGCCATGTCGTTGTCATCATCGATGTGCTGGATGTATACAGGTATTCCATCGCAGGTAACATTCGCCATAACGGGTGAAGCGGCGATTTCTTTCGCGCGCTGTTTATTCATTTTAATTCCTCCTGTCATTCGTAACAGCATTAATATGTACGTCAACCCAGCAAGGTATACTTTTTGCGCCTGTTGACATTCCCTAAAATATGTAATAAATTGAAGGGGAAATTACTACGAAATCGTACTAAAAGGAGTCACCGGTATGCAGCAACTATACGACCTCTTTCTGAAAACCGGTTTGCGCCCGTTTGCCTTTATGTCTGATACGATGCAGCTGGAAGAAAAACTGACTCGCTCTGATTTGTCGACACTCCTCATATTGCTGTTCCGCGGAGATTTGACCATGTCAGAGCTGGCTGCAGAGATGGGGGCGCCGCTTAGTTCGATGACCAGCATCGCGAAACGGCTTGAACGCAAAGGATACATCGCGAGGGCTACCTCTGTAGAGGATCAACGGGTGAAGCTCGTCACACTGACACAACCAGGCAAACAGCTCGCAAAAGAATCGGAGCAAATGATGCTGACGATGCTGGGCAGGCTTCAGGAAGCATTTACACCGGAAGAAATGGAGCAATTCACTCCCCTTTTACTCAAGGCAGCCAAGGTATTTCAGGAGGGAGACCCTGTCAAGCCTCGTGAAACAAAGGCTCGTTCCATCAAGATCAACATTGAGGAATAGTCCGTTCGAGCCTGCTTCTTTTTTTGTCTAATTACTACGAAATCGTATTAAATGGATCGTGAAGGGGAGAGTCGAGATGAGAATCATCATCTACACCGGCAAAGGTGGGGTTGGGAAGACGAGTGTTGCAGCAGCAACAGCTGTTAAGCTGGCAAAGCAGGGAAAGAGGACGCTCGTACTCAGTACGGATGCCGCACACAGTTTGGCTGATTCATTGGGGACTGTGATCGGACCAGACCCGGTATCAATCAGCGAAAATTTATGGGGCCAAGAAGTAAACAGCTTGCGGGAAACCGAGCGCAACTGGGGGGCAGTACAGGGATGGCTGACAACACTGCTCGACAAAGCACAGCTGACTGATATAACAACGGAGGAAATGCTCGTTTTTCCTGGCATGGAGGAATTGTTCAGTTTGTTGCAGATCAAGGAACACGCCATGAGCGGGCAGTTCGACGTCCTGGTAGTGGATTGTGCCCCCACTGGGGAAACACTGCGTCTGCTCAGTTATCCGAACGTATTGAATTGGTGGTTGGAGAAAATTTTTCCGACGGAGCGCAAGCTGATCAAACTCGTTCGCCCAGTGGCCAAGATCGTCAACAAAGTAGAACTTCCTTCTGATGATGTACTAGACAGTGTCGAGCAGCTCGCTCGAGGGCTAGAGGAAATGCAACGAATTGTTTTGGACCCGGAGATTACATCAGTGAGGATCGTAGTAAACCCAGAAAAAATGGTGCTTGCGGAAGCAAAGCGCTCGTTTACGTACTTGAATCTGTTCGGGTTTAATACCGATGCCATCATCGTGAATCGGGTGCTTCCGGATGAAGCGGGAGAGGGATTTTTTGCCCACTGGCGAGAGCTGCAACGAAAGTATGAGAACGAAATCGTGGAAAACTTTCAGCCGTTGCCGATTTTGAAAGCACCGATGATGCCAAAAGAAGTGATTAGGCTACCCATTCTAGAAGAATTGGCTGATATCGTTTTTGGAACAGAAGACCCATCCGCCATGCTTTATCAGGGCAGGACGGAACTGATTCGAGAAGTGGACGGCGAGCTACATTTGGAGCTGATGATTCCTTTTGTGGATAAAGATACCTTGGATTTAACACAAACAGGGGATGAATTGACCGTAAATGCGGGTGCCTACAAGCGAAAAGTCATCTTGCCACGAGTGTTAATGGGACGACAGGTTACGGGAGCGAAATATGCGGAAGATCGACTGATCATTCGTTTTAGCGCAAGGGAAGGGGCTGTCCAGCATTGAGACGTACTGGATTGAATAAGGTGCTGACGATTCTCGGGAACATGGAACAGCACGGAACCAAGCGACATGTGAAAAATGCCTACAAAGAATGGTTACTCGCATCGCGGTCAGTGATCGACAGCGTGATTGATGCGTTACAGGATGAACAAGACCGTCCGAGAGCTCATAAAATCAACATTTCTAAAGAATAAGCCAACTTGAGAGGAGAGAAATGAAATGGTAAGTGGGATCAAGCGCCAAATGGGTTTCACTCTTATCCTGACAGGACTGCTGCATACGGTTGTCGGTCTCTTTTTCTACGCGGAGCCACTTCAGCAGATCGTCGCAAACGGCTTTTGGAATGCGGTAGGTCAGGAAGAAGATGCTGCTTTCTGGTTTATGATGTTTGGCTTTTTGTTGATTTTGCTCGGATATATGGCGGATTGGCTGATGAAAAAGAAGGGAATGGAGCCGCCGGCTACCTTCGGGTGGACGATTCTTGGCATATGCGTGGTCGGGGTGATTGCCATGCCTGTATCGGGCTTCTGGCTAGCCTTACCACAGGCAGGCATCCTGCTGCGCAAGTGATGTAAGAAATTTGCGGATAGGTAGATGGTTCAGATAAAATGAATGTAACCATTTTCCATATGTTTCAATATCCGAGGTGATTTTCATGAACTTTTTAGATGCAAATAACCAATGGACCCCAGAGTTTTTGGAACACATCCAAACATCCGCAAAATCATCCATCAAGCTCACACTGACGAAAGAAGCGGCTACCTTAACGGATAGCAAGGTAGGCGGAAAGCCTTGGCTGCCGCCACAAATGCCATACCCACAGGATGAAGATGGGAACGACTACTTGTTTATCGCACAAATCAACTGGGCGCAAATGCCACGCCTCGATGGCTACCCCGCTAGTGGATTGACCAGTTTTTTTGTCAAGGAGGATGACACGTTCGGATTGATGGACCAATCCTTTCAAGTGCTTCATTTTGAAGAGGTCATTGACACACAGGAAATAGACCCATTTCAACCAGAGGACCCTGACGTGTACAGTCCGGTACTAGGTGGGCCATACAAACTGAGAGGAAAGCTAGAGTCGCAGTACGTCCCTCATCGAGATCCACAGGCGGTGAATTTTCAGCTACCTACCGACGAGGATGAAGTGGCCTACTCGAAATATTGGGACCTCGCCGATGCAAGCGGGTCTCGGATCGGAGGATATCCCTACTTTACCCAAGGAAAAGTGAATCAGAATGGCTGGGAGCTGCTCCTTCAACTTGATATGGAAGGCGACAATTACGATTACTATGTCTCGTGGGGAGATAGCGGAGTGGGCAACTTCTTCGTTCGCAGGGAGGATCTGCTTCGGCTGGATTTTTCAAAGGTTTCGTATACATGGGATTGTCTATAAAAGAAAGATGGGGATACAACGATGGAGCACATACATGACGTCCAAAGCTTACTCAAAGAATCGCAAAAGACCAGAGTGAAATACTTGTTCTTTTGGGGACATTCACAGAAGGAGACAGGTACTATCGACAAATCATGCTTCAGCCAATGGTATCCGGCTGCTTTTGTAGAGGATGGCATCACGTACTTGACCGCTGAGCATTACATGATGGCGAAAAAGGCTGAACTGTTCGGTGATCTTGCCATCCGTGATGAAATACTCAGAAAGAACCATCCAAAACAAGCGAAGGAATTGGGACGAAAGGTTCATTCCTTTGACGATACTGTGTGGAATGCGAACAAGACGGCGATTGTACGCCAGGCAAACCTATTAAAATTCAGCCAGCATGCCGATTTGAAAGCTTACCTCTTGGACACAGGTGACCGCATTATTGTCGAAGCGAGTCCTTATGATCGGGTATGGGGGATCGGGATGGCCCAAGATCATCCGCATGCAGAACAGCCCGAAAAGTGGCGGGGAGAAAACTTGCTCGGTTTTGCATTGATGGCAGTCAGGGAGCAGCTGCGTTCGTGATCCAGATTACCAAAATCGGAGAAGAACCCGTCGAGCAGGTTTCCTATAGGGACACAAGTGCTGAACGCGGATGGGAAGTTATTTGTCTTTACGCGAAAAAGTGGTTGAGCAGACGTTGCGCTGCCAACCACTTTTTTCTATTACTGAACGGAAAATGCTTTTTTTACCTGATCAAGCGACATGACCATTTGCCCATACAGCTTGCCGTCTGGAGTTGCGGGGTCATACGGATTGGACTGGGGCAAGGAGACAGCGTAGACGAGCCCATGTGTTTGTGCTAGTACATCACCCAGCGGAGGTCCTTCCATTTTGGACAGGTGATTCCAATGTGGTACCGTCATGACAAAAATGGTGAGGATTGAGGATTGCCCTTCCTTTCGCTGATTAGGAGCGAACATAAAATGCGCTTCGTATTTCGTCGGCACATCCAGCTTGCCCTCCAGTGGCTGTTGGCGAGGGGGACGCTTCGTCGTCGATGAGAACTCCTCCACGATGTAATTTCCTGTCCAAGAGGGAGGAATGGTAAACGAAAATGTCTCGGTGATCGGGATCGGCACCTTGAACTGATTGTTTATGGTTCGACCTTTGATCTCATCGGTTGTCGGTCTTTTCACTTCCGGCTCAGGGTCAGATGGAGCCGCTTGCTGTGGTAGTGGTGCTGCTTGTGGACCTGGCAGCGAACAGGCGGAGAGCAGAAAAATAATGATGAGACCTACATAGAAGTATGTTGCTACTTTCATCACGGTCCTCCTTGATGTATAAAACACTCCCGTTTATTCATTCCACGCGGGAAGGAAAACTATTCCATATTCCTATCATGAATATTTATTCAATAAAACATATTTTTCTTGAATATCAGAAAATATATAATTATAATTTAAATCAGAAATCATTTCCGGTATTCGGAAAAACTAATACGCAATTCATCCGGGACATAAATGGGGGATAGCAGGATGATTGAGGTTAAGCAGCTTGTCAAATCTTTTGGCCCGTTAACCGTGTTGAAGGGCGTTACGCTCACGGTGGAAGAAAAGGAAGTTGTCGTCTTGCTTGGAGCCAGTGGTTCAGGTAAAAGTACTTTGCTCCGATGTTTGAATTTTCTGGAATTTTATGACAGCGGAGAAATTCGAATCGGTGGTCAGCAGATTGATCCACACAAGACGAATCTGAATCAGTTCCGCGCCGAGGTCGGCATGGTTTTTCAGCACTTCAATCTGTTTCCGCACAAGACCGTTTTGGAAAACTTGATCGAGGCACCTGTTCACGTCAAAGGGATGAATGCAGCAGAAGCCAAACAATTAGCGTACGAGCTCCTGAAAAAAGTGAATATGCAGGATAAGGCCGATGTCTACCCGGACATGCTCTCCGGTGGACAAAAGCAGCGGGTTGCCATCGCCCGGGCACTGGCAATGAAACCGAAAATCATGCTATTTGATGAGCCTACCTCCGCACTCGATCCCGAGCTTGTTGGTGAAGTGCTACAGGTCATGAAGCAGCTCGCCAAAGAAGGAATGACGATGATCGTAGTGACGCATGAAATGGGGTTCGCTCGTGAAGTAGCAGATCGGGCAGTGTTCATGCACGATGGGCAAATCCTGGAGCAAGGACCGCCGAGAGAATTCTTTGAAAACCCGCAGCATGATCGTACCAAGCAGTTTTTAGGCAGCATCCGGTAAAATCCGCTAAATATAGAGATGAAAAACAGGGGGAATCACCAATGAAAAAACGTGCGAAATGGTCCGGAATTTTGTTGTCCACTGTTCTAGTAGGCTCGTTGTTGCTCTCTGCTTGTGGATCACAGGAAAGTGCACCGGCAACAGGTGGACAAGCTTCTGGAGACGGGGGAAAGAAAGATTTTACGTACGCGATGAGTGGTGTGTACAAGCCGTTTAGCTTCAAGGAAAACGGGCAACTGACTGGCTTTGATGTAGAGATCGGACAAGCGCTGGCAGAGAAAATGGGCATGAACGCAATGCCGATCACCAATCCATTCGAAACGATCATCCCTGGTCTGGACGCGAAAAAATACGACGCTGTCATTGGGAGCTTGACCGTCACACCAGAACGTCAAAAAGCCGTTCTGTTCACCAATCCATACTATCGTTCCGGTTCACAAATTTTCGTGCAAGAGGGTAATACAACGATCAAGGGCAAAGAGGATTTGAAGGGCAAAAAGATCGGCGTCGTGAAAGCATCCAACTACTTGGATTGGGCGAAAAAGCTGACCGATGAAGACAAAATCACTCAATATGATAGCGATATCACCGCTTTGCTCGATCTGCCGACAGGACGTCTCGATGCGGTTATTACGGACCAGGTAGTTGGCTTGCGATTCATTAAAGAAGGCGGCGGAAAAGTGATTGATGTAGGTGAACCGCTCAGCTTTGACGAGCAAGCGATTGCTGTGCGCTTGGGTGACCAGGAGGCAGTGGATCGGATTAACAAGGCGATGGATGAGATTGTCAAAGACGGCACCTATGAGAAGATCAGCCAAAAATGGTTTGGTCGCAATATCCTGCAAAAACAGTAAGTGGGCAACGGGGTGTCCGTGATGGACGCCCCCCTTTTAACGCTTCATGTGAGGAGGATTGAACGTGATCATTGATATTTTCCTATCCAGTTATCCCCTTTTTCTTAAAGCGACATGGCTCACGGTTCAGTTAACGGCAGTTGCCCTGATGCTCGGTTGTGTGGTAGGTCTTGTCATCGCCTTTTTCCGGATATCCGATTCCAAAGCATTGAACTACATCGCGCACACCTACATTACCGTCATTCGCGGAACGCCATTGATCGTACAAATTTGTATTCTGTACTTTGGCTTGGCGAATATGGTCACGCTGTCGCAGTTTTGGGCAGGGGCCATCGCGCTGGCCGTTCATAACGGTGCGTATATTGCGGAAATCTTCCGCGGCTCCATCCAGTCAATCGACCGCGGGCAAATGGAAGCGTCTAGGTCACTCGGAATGTCGTACCCGTTGGCGATGCGCAGAATCATTTTACCGCAGGCGTTCCGTCGGGCGATCCCATCGCTTGGCAATCAATTTATTATCGGATTGAAGGATTCATCGTTGGTCGCCTACGTAGGGATGCAAGATTTATGGGGAACCGGTCTCGGTGAAGCAGCTTCCAACTACAAGCAGCTCGAGACGTACATGGTTGTCGGTTTGTACTATCTCGTACTGATCATGATCTTCTCGTATTTTGTTAACAAGCTGGAAGCGCGGCTGGCTACAGGAAAAGCCCCCAAAAAACAAACGAAAGACAATAGTAGCGTGGCAGCGTAACTTTTTGTCATGGAGGACGAAAGAAGGATGGTTCAATCAGTCGAACGGGCGATGAAAATTATTCGGGTACTGATTTCAGACGAAAAACATGCTTGGCCGATTTCGGAGCTGGCGAGCGCAACGGGTCTACCAATCAGTACGCTCCACCGTTTTCTCGAATCCATGATCCAGTTCGGATTGGTTGAGCAGGACCCAGTCACCAAGCATTACAAGCCGGGATATACGTGGATGGAAATCGGATTTATCCTGCATGAAAAGCTGAATCTGCGGGCTGTAGCGAGACCTTTCATGGAGGAGCTGGCAAATGAAGTCGAGGAGAGTATCTTCCTCAACGTATTGGCGGGAGCGGATTCGATGCCGATCGAAAAAGTAGAAAGTCCACTGAAAATACGCATAGACGAGAACCTAGGGGAGCGGATTCCTCTCACAATCGGTGCCCCTAGCAAAATCATTCTCGCGTATTTAAAGCAGGATGCGATTACAAGAGTCGTTTCCGCCCAGCTTGCGCCAGACAAGCAGCCGTCATTTTTGGAGCAGCTGAGCGAAGCCAAGAAAAGTGGCTATGCGATCAGCTACGAGGAGAAGACGGAAGGCACCATGGCAGTCGCTGCTCCGATCATCGGCTACGGAAATCAACTCGTCGGAGCGCTCTCGATCAACGCCCCGTGCTTTCGGGTGACAGAAGATCGATTGCCCCTACTCATCGAAAAAGTGAAACGCCAAGCTACGACGATTTCGGCAAGAATCGGCGGAGCATAAGCAAACCCTCCATTCCAGCATCTGTTGGTGGAGGGTTTGCTTTTTTTAATAGTAACCATTGGATCTTTCAATTTTTTCGCCCTGAAGAACTGTGTTAGTGTGAAAGAAACAGTGGAGAGGGGAGATAGACATGTTTCCATTTCGCGTCATAAATCAGGAAACCACGGAAGATGTGCTGGATATGGCCAGCGTGATTGAAGTGGTCGAGCAAGCCTATCAAATGAAATCGAGTCAGCAGGCGACGTTGTTTCCGCTCATTTTTCATGAGTTCGTAGAAGGTAGAGCCGACATGGATATCAAATCCGGTCATTTGCCACAAGCCGATATATTTGGACTCAAGCTCGTCTCGTGGTTCGGTGACAATGACAAGAAAGGCCTGCCGCAATTAGTTGGTACGGTGATGGTATTGGACAGCCAAACTGGCGTACCGCAGGGGATTTTGAGTGGAGAGCACATTACTTGCATGCGCACGGGAGCCGCAGGTGGTATCGGTGCAAAATATTTGGCACACCCTGAATCAGAGAACCTGTTGATAGTAGGGACGGGGCACCAGGCTCCTTTTCAAATCATGGCGACCTTGATGACGATGAAGCAGATCAAGCGGGTGTACATTTGCAATCCGCGATCACCAGAAAAGGCGCAAAGCTTTGCCGCCAAAATCAAAGATAAGTTGATAACCAAATTCGTCTCCAAGTATACGGGAGAAGAGTACGAGGGGTATGCAAGCCGTTGTGACGTGAAGTTTATCTCGGTGGACAACCTCGAAGAAGCGACAAGGCAAGCAGACATCATTATTACGGCAACCCCTTCACGTGAACCAATGATCCAAGAGGAGTGGGTGAAGCCGGGGACGCATATCACCTGCATCGGGGCAGATATGGAAGGAAAACAGGAGATCGATGAACGGCTTTTTACAAAAGCGCGCGTCTTTGTGGATGATATCGGGCAGGCAGTACGTGTGGGAGAGACGAAGGTAGCTGTAAAAAAAGGGTTGATAGCAGAGAGCGATATTGAAGCGGAGATCGGCAATGTGATCCTCGGACTTGCAGGTGGAAGACAGAGCACAGAAGAGATCACGATTTTTGATAGCACGGGTATCGCGCTCCAGGATTTGCTGACGGCTAACCACATTTTGAAAGTAGCGGATAAGCGGGGCGTAGGTACGATTGTCGATCTGTAGAAAAGAAAGCTAGAACATAAGGAGAGGAACGACCTATGAGAATTGCACCCTTTAAAGTAGAAGAATGGATGAATGCCTACGAGATGGAGGCCGTTTACAACATTGCCGAAACATGCGTCGATTCGCTGACGGTAGAAGAGTTGATTCGCCTTTCCGATGAGCCGGAAGATTTTTTCCGCGAGATCGCCCAGAAGAAGCTAACGTACGGTCATATCGAGGGTTCGCCGGAATTCCGTAGCCTCGTCGCGAGTATGTATCAGACGATGAAGCCGGACAATATTTTGGCGATGAACGGGGCAATCGGAGCGAATTTTCTTACCTTGTTCTCGCTCGTTGCGCCTGGTGACGAAGTCATTACCGTTCATCCGACGTATCAGCAAATTTATTCGGTACCGGAGTCGTTCGGAGCGCATGTCAAGCTGCTCAGACTTTTACCGGAAAATGATTTTCTGCCTGATCTGGATGAGCTGCGCTCGCTCGTTACAGACAAGACCAAGCTGATCTGTATCAACAATCCGAACAATCCATCCGGAGCTTTGATGGGTGAAGGGTTGCTGCGAGAAATCGTAGAAATCGCCCGCTCCGTTGATGCCTACCTGCTGTGTGACGAGGTGTATCGAAATTTGCACCAAGACCTGGAGGTTGTGGTGCCATCTATCGTCGACTTGTACGAAAAAGGGATTGCGACAAGTAGCATGTCCAAAGTATTTTCATTGGCGGGCTTGCGTCTGGGATGGATTGCAGCGCCTCAGGATGTGATCAAGAGCTGCTTCCAGCACCGCGATTACACCACCATCAGCTGCGGAATGCTGGATGACATGCTGGCTGTCCATGCACTGAAAAACCGTGACAAGATTATGGAGCGCAACCTAAAGATCGTGCGGGACAATCTACAGATTCTCGATGAGTGGGTAGCGAAGGAGCCGCTGGTCTCTTACGTCAAGCCGCAGGCAGGAACAACCGCAATGCTGAAGTACGAGCTGGATATCCCTTCGGAAGCGTTTTGCATTGACCTGTTTAAAACGACAGGGGCGTTTTTGACACCAGGCAGTTGCTTCGACATGGAAGGGTGGTTACGAATCGGGTACGCCTGCTCGACGGAAGTGCTTCAAGTAGGTCTATCAAAAGTATCGGAGTTTTTGGAGTCACGCAAATAAGGGATAAAGTGGGAGAGGGAGTGTCTCTTCGGTGGAAGAAAAGAGGCACTCTTATCCTAGTATTCTAGCATTCTGGCATTTCTGATCACGATACCTAACTGGGGGGATATCATGAGTCAGCTTAATGTGGATTTGCAGTCGAAAAAACAGAGGAAGCTGTGGGAAGTCAATGTGTTCGCGTTACTTTTTGCCGTGATTGCGATTGCGGTCATCCTGACGTACATTTTGCCTGCTGGAGAATACGGACGAGTCGAGGTAAACGGCAGGAGTGTCATTGATCCACAGTCGTTTCAGTGGATCGAATCATCTCCAGTCAAGCCACTCGGACTGGTAAACAGCGTGCATACCGGTTTGGTGGAAGCCTCAGGCATTATCTTTTTTGTATTAACAATTGGCGGAACATTCGGTATTTTAACGGCTACTGGCGCGATTGAAGCTCTCATAGTCACACTATCGCGTCTACTCAGGAATCAAGAGAAGTGGCTGATTCCAATCATGATGCTGTTTTTTGCGGCAGGAGGCTCGCTCATGGGAATGGCTGAAGAAACATTACCCTACATTGCGATCATGATTCCGCTGGCGATTGCTCTTGGTTTTGATGCAATGACTGGTGCTGCCATTGTACTGGTAGGAGCGTCGGTCGGTTTTACATCTGCACTAATGAATCCGTTTACGGTGGGGGTTGCCCAAGGCATCGCCGAGCTGCCCACTTTTTCGGGAATGGGTTATCGAATTACTGTTTTTGTCGTGATGTACTTCGTATCGACTGCATTCGTCCTGCGGTATGCGTTGAAAGTCAAAAAAGACCGTTCGCAGGGCTTCTTCGGATTGTTTGAAGGGAAAAACACGGCGGAGCTTTTGCGTGAAGATTTGAAGTTGACGGCTAGACATAAAGGAATCTTGGCTTGCTTTGTTCTCAACTTTGTCGTGTTGGTCTTTGGTGTCATTCAATATGGCTGGTATCTTACTGAGCTATCCGGAATCTTTCTATTGCTGGGCATCATCATCGGAATCGTGGGAAGACTCGGCATCAACGAAATGGTAGACAACTTCATGAAAGGTGCTGCTGGCCTGATAGCCGGGGCCTTGGTCATTGGAGTTGCACGGGCAGTTGTTGTGGTGCTTAATGACGGTCACATACTAGATACGATTCTTTACTATTCTGCTGGTGTCTTGAATCAATTGCCTAGTGCACTTACAGCGTTTGGCATGCTCATCCTCCAAAGCGTGATCAGCTTTATTGTTCCGTCCGGCAGTGGAATGGCTGCTTTGACCATGCCGATCATGGCGCCTTTGGCAGAATTAGTTGGCGTTACGCGTCAAACCGCGGTTCTTGCCTATCAGTTCGGAGATGGCATATCCAATATTTTTATTCCGACATCAGGCTATTTCATGGCTGGTTTGGCCTTGGCTGGTATCCCGTGGTTGCGTTGGATGAAATGGATTATGCCGCTGATTGTGATGCAATACGGGATTGCGACAGTCGCTGTCGTAGTTGCGCATCTGATTGGTTATGGACCATATTGACGGGAGGAGATCATGAATGGCACTTTGCACACCAATTCTTGCAAAATGGGCCATCAGTGAACGGCGATACTTGCATCAATATCCAGAGCTGTCTGGTCAGGAGTATCAGACAGCGGCCTATGTTCGGAAGTATTTACAGGAATGGAAAATTGAACTGATCCCATGTGAGCCGCCGAATGTGGTCGGCATTTTGCGGGGGACGGATGGAAAGAAAACCATTGCGTTAAGGGCGGATATGGATGCACTACCGATCGTTGAAGGTGGAGAGAAGCCGTATCTCTCGAAAAATGAAGGTGTCGCTCATGTATGCGGTCATGATGGACATACGGCCATTTTGCTAGCAGCAGCCAAATGGCTCTCGGAAAACCGCGCGGACGTAGCACCAAATGTGCTTTTTCTATTTCAATCCTCAGAAGAAATGCTCCCTAGTGGAGCGCAAGCTATCGTCCGTCAAGGTACGATTGATGATGTGGACGCTGTCTTTGGGCTGCATCTATGGCAGCCTCTTGAGAAAGGAAAGATCGGAATCAGTATGGGCGCGATGATGGCGTCAGCTGATGACCTGCGCATTGTCATAACCGGACGTGGAGGACACGGCTCGATGCCGCACGAAACAGTCGATCCGATCTATGTGGCCAGTCAGGTGATTAACGCGGTACAAGGAATCATAGCGCGCTGTGTCAATCCGATCGAACCTGCGGTGATTTCCATCTGCCGGATGGAAGCTGGCTCTACC
Organism: Brevibacillus sp. DP1.3A; assembly: GCF_013284245.2. Classification (NCBI taxonomy): domain Bacteria; kingdom Bacillati; phylum Bacillota; class Bacilli; order Caryophanales; family Paenibacillaceae; genus Brevibacillus; species Brevibacillus sp. DP1.3A. Next base: position 1,715,325 of record NZ_CP085876.1, read on the forward strand.
TATAATATCATCCCGAATCAGGCCGTTTTATATGGAACACTGCGGGCGCAGTCAGAAAAGACGAGGCAACTCTTGGCTCGCGAGCTGAAGCAGACGATTGGAGCATTGTGTTCGGCATGGGGCGCAGCTGCCGAAGTCATGGTAGATTGGGGGACGCCGCCTGTTGTCAACGATGAGCGGATGAGCCGATTCGTTGCTGACGTCGTAGCCGAGCAATTTGGCGAGAGCAGTCTTGCTGATGTGGAGCCGGTTATGGGTGGTGAGGACTTTTCTTACTATTTGGAGCGCAAGCCTGGCAGTTTTATTTTTATAGGAATGCGTGGAGAAAAGAGCAGCTATCCCCACCATCATCCGCGGTTTGACATTGATGAGGATGTTATTCCGACTGCTGTTGAACTATTGATTCAATTAGTGAAAAGATTTTAACAAGGGGGAGTAGTTCATGTCGTTGTCTGTATCCTTTCTCGATATTGTAAAAGCTCACAAGAATCTCAAGGGACAGGTTATCCATACCCCGTTAATTTCATCACCCGCGCTGTCTGCCATCGCAGATGCTGATGTATGGATGAAGCTGGAATGCCAGCAGAAAACAGGATCATTCAAGGCGCGCGGTGCGCTTAACAAAATCGCATCTTTGACGGAAGAGGAGCTGGCTCGGGGCGTTATTACCGCTTCAGCAGGAAATCATGCACAAGGTGTCGCGTATGCGGCTTCGTTAAAAGGCGCGTCGGCCCTGATCGTCGTGCCAAAAACAGCTCCCGAGACCAAAAAAGCGGGCATCAAGCGCTACGGTGCGGAGTTGGTCGTGTATGGAGACAGCTATGATGACGCAGAAAGCCATGCCTATGAGCTGGCGAAAGAAACAGGGCGCACGTTCGTTCACGCCTTTGAAGACAATGCGATCATAGCAGGGCAAGGAACGGCAGCCCTGGAAGCTCTTTTGGAAGAGCCGGATTTTGACGTCATTCTCGTACCTGCTGGCGGCGGAGGGTTAATTTGTGGAGTCGCGCTCGCAGCAAAGGCAATCAATCCGGATGTGATGGTGATTGGGATTCAGACACATGCGTCTCCACCATGGTATTATTCGTTCCGCGAAAAGCGCTTGGCGGATGTGGTATACAGTGATTCGCTTGCGGACGGTCTTCATGGGGGAATCACCCAAGGTAACCTGGACTTGGCTCTGCAAATCGTCGATGACTTCCTGCTCGTGGAGGAAGAACATGTTGCGCAAGCGATGAGCTGGCTGGCAAAAGAGCATCACCTGATGGTGGAAGGCTCAGGGGCGGTAGGTATCGCTGCACTCATGCAGGGAACGGTACCCGATCTGGTAGGGAAAAAGGTGCTGACGATTGTGAGCGGCAGTAATGTAGATGCTGGCAAGCTGGCGGGGATCATAGGGAAGCACGCATAGGGAATCGGTTGAACATAGAGCCACTCTCGGCTACACTTTTTCTAACAAAGTTTGTTCAATAAGTCGTCTTTTTGAACATGCACATACACGAGGAAACGGTGTCGTTCGGTGAGGGAGTGGAAAATCAATTATGGAGTTACGCAATCTGAAGACATTTCAGGTCGTTGCCGAGCATTTGAACTTGACGAAAGCTGCAGAGCAACTCGGATACAGCCAGCCTACGATTACGCTCCAGATTCAAGCGTTGGAGCGTGAGCTGGGTCATCCTTTGCTCAATCGGGTAGGCAAGCGCACGTTTTTGACACCGGCCGGAAAAATTGTGAAGCAGCATACGGATCAGCTGTTCTACGTTCTCCAGCACATGGCGGAGGGACTTAATCACTTAGACATGCCTGTAGGACCGCTGGTCGTGGCGGCCCCAGAATTTTATTGCATCCAATACATGCCCCAAATTCTGAAGGTGTATGTGGAAACACACCCACAGGTAAATCTGCAGGTAATTTCTTGTACCAGTCAGGAGACGTTGAAGAAAATTCAGGACCACGAGGCAGATATTGGGATCATTGCGGGCACCACTTTGCAACCGGGTATCCACTCGAGCATGGTAGACTTAGAACAATTCACCCTGATTGCTTCTCCTGATTTGATGAAGGACAAAACATTGGCAGACGCACTTGTGACCTTCCCCTTTTTGTCCTATCAGGAGGGGTGCAATCTCGATGAATTTATTACCCAATGCCTGTTGGAATTAAACTACATCCCACCCTCTGTCATTAAATGCAGCAGTGAAGAAACCATCAAACGATCAGTCCTGAATCAAACAGGCATAGCCCTGCTCAGTAAGGTTCTCGTGGAAAAAGAACTGCAAACAGGCGAACTGATCGAGTTGTTCCGCTTTTCCAAGAAAGCAGAAACATCGCTAGTCTGTTTGGAACGCCGAAGAGAAGAGCCTGCGATCCAGACCTTCATGGAACTGGTCAAAGACGTTTGGTTATCGGTAAGAGAAGAGTAGTCATGACAAGGGGCTGTCTAAGAAGTCCCTCAAAAGTAAAGAAGCTGGGAAAAACGGTTTCGTTTTTTCCAAATGACGGCAGCCGCAAGACGATCGGCTGTCGTTTTCCGTTGAAGTAACGGGCAGTTTCGTTTAACATCAAGCACAGTGAACCATAGGGAGGCGGGTCCGAGGCCATGCAAGAACCGATTAAAATCTACAACACCGCCGTTGAAGCGATTCTTGAAGTGATTGGAGGCAAGTGGAAGCCAGTCATTTTGTTTCACCTCACGTTCGGCAAGAAGCGTAATGGTGAGTTGATGCACCTGATTCCTGCCGTAACGCAAAAAGTGCTGACCCAGCAGTTAGGGGAACTAGTGGAGGATGGAATCGTGGCCCGTATTTCTTATAACCAGGTGCCGCCGAAGGTCGAGTATGAGTTGACGGACTATGGCTGGAGCCTGAAAGACATCCTTCATCTCATGTGCAGATGGGGCGATACGCATATTGAAAGGGTATACGGCGATAAGGGCATGGTCCTTTTCAAGCCGCCGCAATCGGACACATAAGGTAAAAAACCGATCCCTGCATATGAGGAACCGGCATGTTGGGTATGGGTATCGTCCTGAAATTATTAAGGAATCACCTTGCGCTGGCGGAAGTCTTCAAAGATATCCATAAACATCTTCTCCGTATCAACGAAGTCATGGAAGCCGAAACGGCGTGCTTTCGAGCCGTCGGCAAAAAAGTCGTAATCCCAAGCGAACACGAAATCCCCGAACCGCCAAGAAGAAACGTCCTTATAGCTGTTATTCACCAAGTCATATTTCTCCACCATGGAACACCACAGCGCTTCCTTGTCTGCCATGACGACTTCTAAAGACATCGGTAATGGCGGGGCAGTCTCAATTTCAAAAAAAGCGGCGATCTTCGGCCAAAGCTCGTTCCATCGGAAAAGGTCACCGTTCGTGATATTAAAAGCCTGATTCGCGCAGCGTGCGTCAGTTGCCGCCCAGACCGTCGCACGAGCTAGCAAGCTTGCATCAGTCATTTCCAGCAGGCTATGGTAAGCTCCCGGTTTCCCGGGAAAGCGGAGTGGCAAGCCGAGTTCCTTAGACATGGAAGCATAAATCGCAATAACCATCGCCAGATTCATTGGATTGCCCAAAGCAAACCCGCAAACGACCGACGGACGTAGGGCCGACCAAGTCCAACTGCTTCCCGGTTGTCGACGTTCGAGGAACTGCTGCTGGTCAATGTTGAACTCGGGAGGCATATGATTGGCGTCGGTTTCCCGTGCGGGCGTCTTGAAAGGACCAAGATGCGCGCCGTACACTTTGTAGCCTTGCATAAGACTGACATGTTGCAGGTTTGGGGCGGCCGTTTCGATCGCATTGACCACGTTTACGAGCATGGACAGGTTGGGAGTAACCAGTTCTGCCCACGTAGGGCGGTCTTGATATGCAGCGTAGAAAATATGGGTGACTTCGGTTAGATTGCCCAGCTTCTCGTGGGCTTCCTTTTCATTAAGCAAATCGACCGCTACATATCGCAACTTGTGGGAGTCTTCTCCGCCACGTCTTGACACTCCAATGATATTCCACTCAGGGAGCGTCATCAGATAATCGATGAGATTCCGTCCGATCACACCATTGGCTCCAACGACAAGAGCGGTTTTTATTGCTTCGGTTTTATCTGGTTTCATAGGGCTTTCTCCTCCTCTTCCTCTGACGATTATTATGAGATAGAAGAGGGGAATTAAGAAGTACGCACTTTGAACTCATATACGCACTTGAAAGTAACATAGGACTTGAAATTAAGACATGGTGGGCCAAAAGCGATTCCTGCCGAATTCGCCTCTAAAGCTTGCCGTTACAGACAGCGAGGAGAACAGTAGATCAGTAATGGTAAGTTTTACGGCGACTAAACATAAAAACAGCGGCGAGTCTAAGACTTTATTTTCAGGTCTTAAGTCGTCGCTGTTTCATGTATTAGGCTTAGTCTATAACTTATTTTTCAACGAACACCTAGAGGATGGTTTGTTTCAAACTGTCTACTGGACAGGGGTAAGACCAAATTGGGGCTATTTCGAGACTACATTTACGAACGCTTTGATGTTCGCCAGTCGGAAGAATATGGATTAAATAATGAAAGGAGCCCCCAGAGGCTCCTTTCATGCTTAGAACGGTTACAAATGAACAAAAAGCGTGTTTTGTTCATCTGTGGACTATTATCGAGGCGGTGTCGGTATTGTACCTCCTCCAGGCTCCGGTGACGGAGGTGTCGTAGACCCTGTCGAAGGCTCTGACTTTGGATCCGGTTTCCCCGAGCCGCTGTTATTGCTGTTGTTGTTATTTTCCAATGAATTCATCTCCTTTATATAGGGGTAGATCCAACATGTAACTGTTTGATACGCTTAGCATTAGCGGACATAACAAGCCTACTTTCAACAGCTTGATGACTGCTAATGATGTTTAGTGGACATTCCGCTTAGAGTAGGATAAATCTGCTTTTAATGCGCCTGAACGTGCTTAGCGTATATTTTTCGTTAAAATGTTGGTGGTAGCCCATAAAGTCAGGATAATTATTTACTTTGCATAAACATGATATTCCCAATAGCAAGTTGGAAAACATAAGAACTGAATGTAGGGGCAAATTGTCTCTTGGAAACAATATTTTCTTCCTGAACCTCTAGAGCGAGGGTTGTTTGCGTGATATAATTTTTATTTCTTTCATTTTTGTGTGGAACGGCAATGATATTGTAAAATGACAGAAGGTAAGAGAAATAGGAGATGACAACAAATGAGTAAGCAAGTAAACGAAACCGAACTCGTTTTGCATTTAGCTTCCAAAACAAAAGTAGACCCGCAAAAAATCATGATCGTACTCAAGCATGAGCAAGCGTACATGAACAGTGCGAAGGCAGATGCAAAAGGTGATGTCGACGTTGATTTTGATGATCTCGTAGATTACATCATGGGTAAGTCAGATGTGAAGCTGGATGAGATCACCGTCGAGAAGATTCTGGATGTAGAGATGGAATACTTGATTAAAAAAGGAATCGCTGGATACATAGACTAATATAGGACGTCTGGTTATCAGGAAAAGAAGAGTAGTGTTCCAAGCACATTTCCCCTGTAGAGGGTGATGTGCTTTTTTTACTCTATTTAAAAACCACAACAATAAAGGGTAATCATGATAAAAAATCCAAAAAATATCTGAAAGACAGTGGCTGCGGTGGGGAGAAGAATATTTCCAGACTAGGCTCAGTGCTCCGTCCCTCAGGGAAGCATGGACTGCCCGCTCCGAAGGGATTAGCGGGGAAATGCAAAAGTGGTAGCCGCTTCGTCGCGCGGGCACGGTTGCATTTCTTTTGCCCGCTAATCCCTTCTCCGCTCGGTAGGACTCCACAAGTCGCTACGTCTGGAAATATTCTTCTCTGGCGTAACTGAACACATTCTTCCATCTTTTAAGGCTTCTAAAACCCGTTTAACACTGGAAGCTCGTAGAGGAAACAGGAGAAATAAGCGAAGATCTTTGGTACACCGACCGAGACTCCATGCAAAAAGCGAAACACGCTCTTAAGCGTCCACCTCTGAAACACATCCTGAATGGACCACTTTGGACGCGGTTTCGCTTTTTGCATGGAGTCGGGCAGTGAATCCCCCAGCGGGTGGGACAAGAAGCTGAGCGTTTTCTCCTGTTTCCTCTTCACCACAACAGCGTGACGACTTAATTTTTAGTATTTTTTAACAAGGGATATATACACTAAAAAATCCAAAAAATATCTGAAAGACAAATGTAAATTGTTTGACTATTAGTAGTCGCCGTGTCTATAATTTGGTTATCTTTGTTAGTAATGTTAACTAACTGTGTGGCGGTGATCGATGAAGCGTGCAAGCTCCCAAAAAAACAGGTAATAGCAAACTCGTGAAAAAACTGAATAAAGAAGAAGTATTGCAACAGGTCGTCCAGCACGGGCAAATTTCACGCGCGGATATCTCCAAACAGACACAGCTCAGCCGTCCGTGTGTTTCCGCCCTCGTAGATGAAATGATCCAGGAAGGACTCCTGCAAGAAGTAGGAATGGGCGATTCCAAAGGCGGCCGCAAGCCGATCTTGTTGGAGTACAACTACCAGGCCTACGCCATTGCCGGAGCGATTTTTGAAGGATCTACACTGGACATGGCCATCGCAGATATGAAAGGCGAGTTCTTAGCTCGCTATCGCAAACGGCTGGCACAACCAGCGAATGGCGAAACCGTCATTGAAGATTTGGCAGCCGGACTGGATCGCTTGTTGCGTGAAAGCGGCATCCCGCGAGAGCGCCTGCTCGGCATGGGCGTCGGTTTGCAAGGCGTCACACAGCGTGGCAGTGGAACCGTCAGCTTTTCACCCAGCACGGGGTGGATGGGTTCACCGATTCAGCAGACAATCGAAGCGCGACTCGGACTGCCCGTCATTATCGACAATGACGTGAATATGATGACACTGGGTGAGTACGTTCGTGGAGCAGGGGTCGGCCATACCAACGTCGTCTACATGTACGTAGGAACGGGGATTGGGGCCGGGATCATTTTGGATGGACAGTTTTATCGGGGGAGTCGTGAGGCAGCAGGAGAGATCGGCTTCATGATGATCGGCCCGGTACATAATCGCCCGAATGGCGCGTCAGGGGTGTTTGAGACGCATTATTCGATTCCGGGCATCCAAGAGCAGGCTAAGGGATTTCTCTCTGACCTTCAGGAAGGGTCGAGTGTCATAGAAGAGCTGATCCGGCACGCCAAACAAAATGCAGAAGCAAAGGAGCTTCTTGCAGATGTGTATCGACATTGGGCGTACGGAATGGCGAACATCATCAGTATTTTGAACCCGGAAATATTGATCCTGAGCGGGGAGATGGTCCACGTCGATGGTGAAGGGGTGAAGCAAATTCACGAATGGCTGAGAGAATGGGTGCCCGAGGTGCCTAATCTCGAAAAAGCGAGTCTGGGGGAGCGAGCTGGTTTAATTGGTGCTGTCCATAGTGTTTTGGAAGCGTTTCCTTTCATGCGACTGCTTGACAAAGAGTGAGAAGAACAAGAGGGGGAGTTCGTTTTGAAGAAGACAACTAGCAAGCTGAAAACATGGATGAAGGGCGTATTTGTCAGCTCCTTGGCTCTGACTGTGGCTGCGTGCGGCAGTGGAGGACAGGAAGCAAAGCCTGCAGACAACGGAGGCCAATCAGGCACGCAACCGGCTGCTCAACCTGCTGATTCATCGGGTGACCCACAAAGACTGGTGATTTACACCGGACGGGACAAAAACATTTTTGAAATCGTGTTGCCAAAATTCAAAGAAAAGTACCCGAACATTGAAGTGGAAACACTCGAAATGGGTGCCCAACAAATTTTGGAGCGCGTTCGTGCAGAGAAGGCAAACCCGCAGGCTGACTTTTGGTGGGGCGGTACTCAATCTGCTCTAGCGACAGCAGCCAATGAAGATCTGCTGGAGCCTTACAAGCCAACTTTTGCAGACAAGGTTCCAGATTTGTACAAAGATCCGCAAGATCGCTGGTACGGCGAAATGCTTTTGCCAGAGGTCATCATGTACAACTCGCAGGTGCTGAAGCCAGAAGAAGCACCGCAAGATTGGGACGAATTGATCGATCCGAAATTCAAAGACAAGATCGTGATCCGAAACGTACTGCCATCCGGCACGATGCGTACCATTTATTCCGCAATGATCTTCCGTCAAGGGGCGGATACTCCTGAAAAAGGTTTTGAATGGCTGACCAAGCTCGATGCTAATACAAAAGAGTACACGCAAGACCCGACAAATCTGTATCTGAAGCTGGATCGTCAAGAGGGCGTCATCTCCTTGTGGAACCTCCAAGACGTTCTGATCCAAAGCAAAAAGAACAACCATCCGTATGACTTCATTTATCCGAAAAGCGGGGCACCGATTCTCGTAGACGGCGTAGCTCTGGTAAAAGGCGCGAAAAACCTAGAGGCAGCGAAAAAGTTCATGGAATTCTTGATGAGTCCTGAAATGGCTGCCCAACTGGCGAAGGAGCGCTTCCAGTTCCCATCTCGTACAGACATCAGCAAGGACGAACTGCCAGACTTCATGAAAAATCTCGAGCTGAAGCCAATGGAACTCGATTGGGCTGTCATGGCTGCAAAAGAAAAAGAGTGGATGCAGCATTGGGATGAAAACATCAAGGGGAAAGGCAAGAAGTAAGGAAGGTTTTTTCCAAGCAGCTAGGCGGGAAGGCGTTGTCCTTTCCGTCTAGTCACTTATAGAAGTTGTTTGGAAACGGACGCAGCTTGAAATGACTTGCGATGAAGGAGGAAACACAACCCGATGAGCAGCGTAACACTTGATCACGTTCACAAAAGGTTTGGCCAAGCAAAAGGGGTCGAAGATGTTCACATTCATATCGAATCAGGAGAGTTTTTTACTTTTCTCGGTCCGAGTGGCTGCGGCAAAACGACTACCCTGCGCATGATTGCCGGCTTTTATTATCCAACGGATGGCCATATCCGCTTTGGATCACAGGAGGTTACATCTCTTCCTCCCCATAAGCGCAATACCGGGATGGTATTCCAAAATTACGCGTTGTTCCCACACATGACTGTTTTTGAAAATATCGCGTTTGGCTTGCAGGTTCGGAAAGTGAACAAAACCGATGCCAAAGAGCGCGTAGAACGGATCATGAAGCTGGTGCGTCTGGAAGGCTATGGCGAACGCCGCATTGATCAGCTTTCCGGGGGACAACAGCAACGGGTAGCACTGGCACGGGCGCTGGTCATCGAGCCGCAGATTCTGCTGTTGGATGAGCCGCTGTCCAATCTGGATGCGAAGCTTCGAGAAGAGACACGCTTCGAGATCAAGAGACTCCAGTTGGAGTTGGGGATTACGACGATTTACGTTACACACGATCAGGCAGAAGCGATGTCCATGTCAGATCGGATCATGGTTATGCAGAGCGGTGAAGTGCAGCAGATCGGCACACCGCATGAGATTTACCATCGTCCTGTAAACCGTTTTGTCGCTTCTTTTATTGGCGAGACGAATCTGTGGGAAGGGACAGTTACCGGGTTTGACGGCGATGAAGTGCTGGTTCGCACGGCTTCTGGACAAATGCTTAGCGGATTTAAGAAAAATGCTTCTCCACGTGCACAGCTGTCTGTCGGGGAGAAAGTGACCATGTCCATCCGGCCTGAATCCGTTCTGGAGAGTACAGGCAATGAGGGACAAAATGTAGTGACAGGCTCTGTTGTCATGTCTGAATTTACAGGGGCGTGTGTCAATTACGTCACGGAAGTAGGAACGGAGAGCCTGCGCAGCATGTCCATCAACCTGGGACGACCGATTAAACAGCGCGGTGATGCCATCGGCCTACATATACCGAAAGAGAGCATTTATTTTGCCGGATAAGGGGGAAGAAGCTTTTGAGAGCAGAGTTGCAGCAAGCGCCGACAGCAGCCAGACGAAAGTCCATCACCGCTTCACCCGCCTTCGTCTACGTGCTGGTATCGCCACTCTTTTTAATATTGTTGGCTTATGTCGTTTATCCATTGTTCGAAACATTCGTTGCGAGTATCAAAATCGATGAGGAAATTACGTGGAAAAACTACATTCGCTTCTTCAGCCTAGAGCATACCGCCAATCTGGAAGCGTTGTGGAACAGTGTCTACATATCGGTTTTGAGTGTTATTACGTGCGGAATTGTTGGCGTCGCGATGGCGTTTTTATTGGAACGCTATGATTTTCCTGGACGAAAAATACTTTCTGTGCTGGCTTTGGTTCCGATGGCGTTGCCTCCACTCATTGGTGTTCTCTCGTTTACCTTTTTGTACGGAGAAAGCGGAATCATTCCACGAGCGATCAAAGAGCTGTTCGGGCTTGCCCAGGTTCCTTTCTCGTTAAAAGGAATTTGGGGTGTGGTCGTCGTTCATACGTTTACGATGTACACCTATTTCTTCATGACCGCAACAGCAGCAATCAAGGGACTCGACCCGTCCTTGGAAGAGGCGGCAGCCAGTCTTGGAGCGAATCGCTTTACCGTTTGGCGGCGCATTATTTTGCCGATGCTCACGCCAGCCATGGTCGCGTCTTCTCTGTTGGTTTTCATGATTTCGATGGCTTCTTATACGGCGCCACTCATTTTCGGAATTGACCGGACGATGACGATGCAAATCTATCTGTCTCGCACCAATGGAGATTTGGACATGGCTGCGACGCAGTCTACGATTCTTTCGATTGTTTCCGTGGCTTTTCTTTTGATCATGCGTTGGTACCAAGGTGCGCGCAATTACCAGAACTTGAGCAAAGGGGTCAGCGTGCATCGTACCGAGATCAAGAGCAAAGCAGGACGCTACACCACGATTGTGCTGTCTTTTATCGGTACAGTCATTCTGATGCTGCCAATTCTCGTATTGGTACTCATCTCCTTCTCGGTGGATGGTACCTGGACGGTGCAAATATTACCTCCGGAGTATACCCTTTCGCATTACATGGATTTGTTCACAGATAGCAAGACATGGCGTCCGATTCTCAACAGCTTGCAGTTGTCTGCTATCGCGGTAATCGGGATCGTCATTTTCGGTGTAGCTGCGGCATATGCCATGGTTCGCCTCAAGTTTCGCGGGAAAACGCTTCTTGATGTGTTGATCATGCTGCCATGGGCATTGCCAGGGACAGTTGTGGCGATCAACCTGATTGCAGCGTTCAGTGAGCCGAATGCATTCAGCTTTGGTCAGGTTTTGATCGGAACATTCTGGATTATCCCGTTGGCGTATTTTGTCCGACATCTACCACTTGTGTTTCGCTCTACCAATGCGACTTTGATGCAGATGGACCCATCTGTCGAGGAGGCTGCGCGGAATCTTGGTGCTTCTTGGTGGTACAGCTTCAGACGTGTCGTGTTCCCGATGGCTTGGGGTGGAATTCTCGCAGGTACGCTTTTGGCATTCGTTCAGTGTATCGGGGAGTTCGTGGCTTCGATTCTGATCTTCACACCGAAGACAACACCATTGTCTGTCGCGGTATTCCAACGCATGTACAGTAATGAATTTGGCACCGCTTGCGCCTATGGAGTCTTGCAAATCGTGGTCATCATCATCGTGTTGTTCATCTCCAGAAAACTGACCGGAGATAAAGCGGGAACTGCCGTGTAAAGCTGGATGCCTTCGTGAAAAAGGAGGAGCTTCTCGTGGATGTCAGTGAATCGATGGACAAGAAATCACCGATGGTACAGCCGACTAAATTGCCCTGCCCGCCAATTCCCGTATCTGTTCGCACCATGCAGGGGGAACACGGACTGCTCGATCTATGGAAAGCGATTAAGCCGCTCGCTACCATTGCCAGTGCCATGAACACAGGTGCCCATCCAGACGATGAGCACAGTGCTATGCTCGCTTACTTGGCGCTGGGGAGAGGCGTGTATACCACGAGTGTGATCGCGACGAGAGGGGAAGGCGGCCAAAACGAAATCGGCTGCGAGCAAGGTACCGCACTTGGGATTATCCGCACGCGCGAGTTGGAAGAAGCATCATCTCTCGGCAATGTGACGCTTGGCATCTTAAGCGAAGAGCTGGATGATCCCATCCATGATTTCGGGTTCTCCAAATGCGCCGAAGAAACCTTCCGCAAATGGGGCGAAGAGGTCGTGTACGAGCGATTGATTCGAAAAATCAGGGAGCTGCGCCCCGATGTCGTCATTGCTTGCTTTGAAAATGAACCGACGACACACGGACATCACCGGGCGATTACATTACTGACACAGCGAGCTTTCCACGAAGCAGCCGATCCACAGATCTTTCCGGAGCATAGGCAGGCTGGACTTTTGCCGTGGCAAATGAAAAAGCTGTATTTGCCTATCATGGACAACGATGATTATCACGTTGCTGTACCCGTTGGGGAATATGACCAAATCTACGGCTCATCCTATGTTCAGCTTGGTGAGCGATCGAGGTTTATGCATAAGACACAGGGCATGGGTGTTCATTACGACGAAGGCCCGACCTACAATTACTACCGATTGGATGCTTCTGTTTCTCCGGCACCGGAAAAAGAGCGCGACTTTTTTTCCGGACTGCCCGTCAGTTTTGCTGATCTGGCGCAGAGCATCGCTGCAAAAGGCGGGCAAGAACTCGCCGAAGGGCTTCACCGTATGCACGATGCGGCTACAGATGTATTGAATGCCTACCCGCGTTTTGCTGAGGTGGCACAAAGGGTTAACCGCATGAAGGCTTTGCTTGCGACTGCACAACAAGAAGTACGCAAGGCCCTACTCGATGAAGAAACAAAGATTGATTTGATGTATCGGCTAGGACTCAAGGAAGCGCAGCTAAACCGTGCCAGTGCGGAGGCTCTGTCTTTGGTGGTGAAAATCAAGCCGGAGACGGGCGAGTGGGTGGCAGGCCAGACGACAACCGTTACCGTAACGGCTTACAACGGCGGCTCGCTTGAGGTTGAGCATGTGCAGCTGCGTATGCGTGTTCCCGCTGGATGGACGGCGAAACCGCTCACGCCAACTGCGTTTCCGCGACTTGCTTACAATCAGACGGTGTGCACCGTATTTGAGGTATCGATTCCTGCTCAGACGGAGCTGTTCCATCCTTACAAGCCGCCCGTGCTCGATGTCGAGGTGCTCTATTTCGCATTTGAGACAGCCAGTACGATTCGCGTGGAGCCGGATAGCCGTGTAGCTGTTCTTCCGCCGTATGCCGTGACGCTGACCCCCTCAGATGTGGTTCGGAACACGCTGCATACGGATGAGACGATCCCGGTTAAGGTAACACTGAAACAATACCGTCCGGGAAGCTCTACAGCCAAGGTCGCTCTCGTTGTCCCGGCAGGCTGGACAGCGGAGCCAGCCTTTGTCGATGTTCCGTTTTCTTTCCGCAGCGAGACGAAAACGATCGCTTTTACTGTTCATACCACACCGCAGGTGACGAATGGCAAATATCAGATTAGCGCTACGGTAACGGGGACAGACGGTGTGACAGAGATCGCGCAAGATGTGCAGGTCATAGAATACCCGCATGTCGGTCGCACGTATTTCATCCGGCCCGCTACGCTGACTGTTCAAGCCTTTGACTTAGCCATCCCGAAAAATCAACGGATCGGCTACGTATCCAGCGGCTTTGACAATATGGATAAATACTTGCGCGCGGTTGGGGTGAATTGCCTCAATCTGGACGCAAACGAAATACAATCGGGCGATTTGTCCCGCTACGACACGATTGTTCTCGGTATTCGCGCATACGGATTCCGCCGCGAATTAATTGAGAGCAACCAGCGTCTTTTGCATTATGTAGAAAACGGCGGAAATCTCGTCGTTCAATATCACAAGCCGGAGGACAAATGGAAGCCGCACTTGGCACCTTACCCTATTTTTATCGGCGAATCGCTGATCGATTGGCGGGTGACCAATGAGCAATCAGACGTCCGTATGCTGGCCCCTGACCATCCGATGTTTCAGGAGCCAAACGTGATTACCCAAGCAGACTGGGATGGATGGGTGCAGGAGCGCTCCATTTACAATCCTTCTCGCTGGGGGAGCGAGTATACCGAGCTGATTGCGACAAGTGATCCAGGCGAACCGGAGTTCCGCGGCATTTTCCTCACGGCGCACTATGGAAAAGGGACGTACACCTACAGCTCGCTTGCCTGGTTCCGCGAGATTCCACAGCTAGTCCCTGGCGCTTTTCGCTTGTTCGTCAACATGATCAGTCAGAAGCAGTAATGCCCCATCCACTCCGGGCCAACCGTGGGTCGATCCATGGCTACATCAATGAAATGCAAACGTACAGACCGCCATGATTGATATAGACATCAATCTGAAAATGGAATGGAGGAACGTTCATTGAGTAAGGGGAAACTTGCCAAGCTGTACACGATTACGACTGCAGCGGTGCTGGCTACGAGTCTGATTATGCCGGTAGCACCCGAGACGGCCCATGCAGACCGCGGGGTTGTCGACCTGTGGAAAGCCATCAAGCCGCTCACCACGATTGCCAGTGCGATGAACACCGGAGCACATCCGGACGATGAGCACAGTTCAATGCTCGCGTACTTGTCGCTTGGCAAAGGGGTGGACACATCCAGTGTCATTGCGAACCGAGGCGAGGGAGGACAGAACGAGATAGGCAGCGAGCTAGGTAATGCGCTGGGGATCATTCGTACCCGCGAATTGCAGGAAGCTTCCAAAATCACGAACATCCATCTGGAGAACCTCAGTGAAAAAATCGATGACCCTATTTTTGACTTCGGCTTTTCCAAAAGCCCGGATGAAACCCTGCAAAAATGGGGCGAGGATGTCGCGTATGAAAAGCTCATCCGCCGTATCCGGACACTGAGACCCGATGTCGTGATTCCCGCATTTTTGAACGAACCTTCGACTCACGGTCATCATCGCGCGATTAATGTCATTACGGTACGGGCATTCAAGGATGCCGCAGATCCAAACGTTTTTCCACAGCATGCAAAAGAAGGCTTGGCTCCTTGGCAGGTGAAAAAACTGTATTTGCCTGCAAAGGAACAGGATTACTCGGTCAAGGTGCCTGTTGGCGACTATGACGAAATTTATGGTGCCTCTTACGTTCAACTCGGCGAAGAATCCCGTTTCATGCACAAGAGCCAGGGCATGGGACGTCACTATGACGAAGGGCCAAGCTTCAATTATTACAAGCTCGATCAAGCCATCGTAGAGACAAAAGACAAAGAGGCAGACTTTTTTGGGGGAATTGCCTATTCATTTGACGATTTAGCCAAAGAAGTGGCCAGCCAGTCTGGCGGGGGAAAAGTCGCGAGTGAACTGAAAAAGCTGCAAAAGGATGCCACAGAGGTCATTGCTGCGTACCCAAGCTTTGCCTCAGTAGCCAAGGAAGCGCATGAAATGCTGGCGGATGTGGAAAAAACGACGGCAGCAGTTGAATCATCCTCCTTGCCAGCTGACACGAAAACAGACTTGCGCCATCGTTTGGGAGTGAAGAAATCTCAGCTGAACAAAGCGAGTGCCGAAGCGCTCTCGCTCGTAACCAAAGTAAAGCCTGAGACAACTGAGTTGGTAGCTGGCCAAACAACGAAAGTAACGGTTACGGCTTACAACGGCGGCCAAGCAAAAGTCGGGAAGATCAATCTCGCGCTGAATGTACCAAAAGGCTGGCAAGCCAAGCCGCAAACGACCACCAGCTTCTCATCGCTCGGCTACAATCAGACGGTGAAAACGACATTTGATGTCACAGTTCCTTCTGATGCCGCTCTGTTCCAACCGTATGCCGCTCCAGCCATTACGGCAGACGTCAGCTACAACTTTGCAGGCTCGACGGCGAATAGCCATGTGACACCAGCAGATGCCATTGCAGTTCTTCCATCTTTTTCTATGGTGCTGAGTCCAAGTGCGACGGTTTTGAATACGCAGAAGCCAGAGGAGCCAATCCCGGTCAAGGTTACAGTGAAAAACTACAATCCAGGTGCAGCGAAAACCAACATCTCTCTCGATGTACCAAAAGGCTGGAGCGTAGAACCACAAGCAACAGCGCTCGCCTTTGAGGCCAAGGGAGAAACGAAGTCGGTTGCCTTTACGGTCAAAGCAGATGCTTCGGTCCAACCGGATAAGTATACGGTGACAGCAGTAGCGTCTGGCAGTGGTAAAGAGAGCCGACACGGAGCACAAGTGATCCGTTACCCGCATATTGGCACGACATATTTTGTCCAACCTGCAACGCTTGCGATCCAGGCGTTTGACCTGAAGGTCCCGGAAGGCTTGAAGGTCGGTTACGTGTCCAGTGGCTTTGACAATATCGATCAGTATTTGTCCCAATTGGGAGTCAATGTGACCAATCTGTCGGCAAAAGACATCGAGTCTGGCGATCTGGATCAATACGATACGATCGTGCTGGGCATTCGCGCTTATGGTTTCCGACCTGAGCTGATTCCTTCAAATGCCCGCTTACTGAAATACGTAGAAAACGGCGGAAATCTGGTCGTGCAATACCACAAGCCAGAGGATAAATGGAAGCCAGAGCTGGCTCCTTATCCGATCAAAATCGGTGCTCCGCTGATTCAATGGCGTGTCACAGACGAAAACTCCAAAGTAACAGTACTGGCGCCTGATCATGCATTATTCCATTCGCCAAACAAAATCACGGAGGAAGATTGGGACAACTGGATTCAGGATCGTTCCGCTTACAATCCATCCGAGTGGGGCAAGGAATACACAGAGCTAATCTCCAATGGAGACGAAGGCGAGAAGGAATTTACGGGTACGTACCTCACTGCCAAGTATGGAAAAGGAACGTATACCTACAGCTCGCTCGTGTGGTATCGCGAAATTCCGTCACTCGTACCGGGTGCGATCCGATTGTTTGTCAACATGATCAGCCCACAGCAGTAATCATAATAGAAGGGAAGGCGATCGTTCGGCGGTCGCCTCCCTCCTAAAAGAAGATCAGACGCAAAAATAGAAGCAGTTTACGAATGGGTAGGGAAGGAGATGCAAGAAAGATGAATTACAGAGATCGGATTTTTCAACAGGAGGGAGCCAGTTTCCCTGGCAAGACATACGTGGAGGCGGTTTTGGAGCCTGCATTTAACGAAGCGAAGCACCATCTGCTGCATCCAATGATGGCGATCAGCAAGGCACATTTGATCATGCTTCGTGAACAAGAATTGCTCACAGACGATGAGGCCAAAAGAATTGCTGGTGCACTGTGTGGGATCGAAATGGAAGAGCTGCGCCAATCGCATTACACCGGGCAGTTTGAAGATTTGTTCTTTCAGGTAGAGAGCCGTTTGCTGGAACTGGCTCCTGATGTGGCAGGAAATCTGCATCTGGCTCGCAGCCGCAACGACATGGGGATTACCATATACCGCATGGTGCTGCGTGAAAAATTATTGGTGACCTTGGCTTCTGCCCTCTATCTGAAAGAGCATTTGCTCCTCTTTGCAAATGAGCATGTGGATACGATTATGATTGGCTACACGCACACACAGCAGGCACAGCCGACGACAATGGCGCATTACATCATGGCGGCTACTGACATGCTCAGCCGTGATATCAAGCGACTGATCCAAGCCTATCACACAGTCAATCGTTCACCGATGGGGGCAGCGGCCTTGACGACTTCTGGCTTTGCAATCAGCCGGGAGCGGATGCGCGAATTGCTCGGATTTGATGAGCTGGTGGAAAATTCCTATGATGCAGTCTGCGGCGCGGATTATTTGGGGGAAGTAGCGACAGCCGTACAATTGGCAGCCATTAATTTGGGGCGTACGGTTCAAGATATGCTGCTGTGGTGCACACAAGAGTTCGCGGGGTTAAAAGTCGCGAGTCCGTACGTGCAGATTAGCTCCATCATGCCGCAAAAGCGCAATCCGGTTTCCTTTGAACATATGCGCTCTCTGTTGTCCAGTGCAGCAGGAAATGCGACGACAGTGCTTACGATGATGCACAATACGCCTTTTGGCGATATCGTGGATACCGAGGATGACATGCAGCCATACGCCTGGCGGAGTATGGGCGTACTCGAGCAGATGTATCGCTTGATGGCGAGTGTTGTTGGTACGATGGAAGTGAACAAGGATGTCCTCTTGGAGCGGGCAAAGGGCAGCTTTGCGACCGTTACAGAGCTGGCGGATACTTTGGTGCGCACGGATCAGCTTTCGTTCCGCAAATCTCATCACATCGTGAGTCGTGTGGTAAAAGAAGCGATGAGCGAGCAACTCGCTGCGAACCAAATCAGCTTGGAGCTGGTAAACCGTGCAGCCATGGAAGTAATCGGGCGAGAGCTGTCGCTCACAGCAGAAGAGCTCAGACTGGCGCTTGACCCTGTTCATTTCGTAATGATCCGCAAGCTTCCTGGTGGACCAAATCCAGAGGAAATGAAGCGCATGATCGCTGTTCGCCAAGCTGTTCTCCAGCAGGAAACAGAATGGCTGGCACAGAAAAAGCAGGAGATTGCGAATGTGATGAAAGGGCTTGATCAGATGACAGCTGAATGGAGTGTGGGGTAATGGCAGTGGTGCGAATACCTCTTCTGGCAGTGGACGGAGGGGGCACCAAGTGTCTGGCGGTACTGGTGGACCGCTCCAGAAATGAAATCGGTGCAGGACGCTCCGGTTCATGCAATTATCAAGGGATCGGGGAGGAAGCGGCAGCTCGTGAGTTGGTTGCAGCGATCAGCCAAGCTATAAACGATGCGATCGCTCGTCAAACAGTTGCCCCCTTTATGAGCGGCACTTCGACACTGGCTGGACCAATCGAATGGGAAATTGAGTGCGCGGTGTTCGGGATCGCTGGCCTGGACACGGAGTATGATCGACAGGTAATCTCGCGTATGGTGAGCAAGGTACTGCACCAGCTTGGTATTCGCGTCCAGCAGCTGATTGTGGAAAACGACGGGTTTGCGGCATTGCTCGGTGCGACCGGAGGCACCCCCGGCATTTTGGTCATCGCAGGCACAGGCTCGATTGCCTTTGGTGTAAACGATGAACAGGAAACGGCGCGAGCAGGGGGCTGGGGGCATCGGGTCGGTGACGAGGGCAGTGGCTACTGGATCGGCAAGCAAGCGATTATGGCTGTATTAAAAGCAGCAGATGGCCGCGGCGAGCCGACCATATTGAAGGAGCTGCTCCTCCCGCACGTTGGACTGGGACGCGTAGATGAATTGTTTAACTGGACGTACAGTGAGCATTATTCCGTAGAGAAGGTAGGAGAGCTGTCGCCGTTGGTTAGTCAAGCGGCACTAGCCGGAGATAAAGTGGCAGTAGCTATTTTGCAGGTCGCAGGCGAAGAGCTCTTCGATGCTGCTCGGGCTGTCATAGATACGTTGCAAATGAAAGCCAAGCCGTTTCAGATGATCATGCAGGGAGGCGTTTTGCAAAACGATGATCGCGTGCGAGAAATTGTCGTAGAGCGCGTCCGAGAGTACGCATCGCAAGTCGTCATCGAAAATGCGCAAAACGATCCGATTTACGGTGTCATAGCAAAAGGATTGGCTTATTTAGAACGCCAATCGAGCGGCAAGTGAGGTGCCAGTAATGAAAAAAGTAATGGTTGTCTTTCCCCATCCGGACGATGAGTCTTTTGCCTGCGGGGGAACGTTGGCAAAGTGCAAGGACGCCGGACATGAAACGTGTTATTTGTGCATTACCTCCGGCTGCAAAGGACGCAGCGGTCCATTCGATATCGATTGTCGAGAAAAGCTGGCAAAACATCGAGAAATAGAGCTGAAAACAGCAGCGGAAGTGCTCGGAATCAGTCGTCTCGACTTGTTCCGGTACGCGGATGGTTCCTTGCAAAATGCCGATCTGGATGAGCTGGTGGGTAAGATTCGGGAAGCGATAGAAGAATGGAAGCCCAATGTAGTCGTTACGTTTCCGCCGGACGGGGTAACGGGTCATCCCGATCATATCGTCACGTGCGAGGCAACGACGCGAGCGGTCGAACAAGCGGAAGCGAGCATGACTCCGGCAGAATATCCTGATCTATACTATGTTTCGATCCCGCACTACTACGATCATTGCCCCGATCATGGTCCAAAGCCAGCGGTTCCGATTACAGGCAAGATCGATATTTCGGGCTATCGGATGCAAAAAGGAGAGGCACTGAAGGCTCACCTCAGTCAAGAGTATTCCGTGAATCGCGCTTATCCGGGTGTTATCGATGGGGACTTTGGTGTCATTGGCTGCTATGAGTACTATACTTTGGTGCGGTCAGCGGGCAAGGCAATCGAGCCGGTTAGTGCGGGTGGGAGTATTCCTATCATTGAGCTGTAGGATATAAAGTAGAAAGGGCTGACCAGCATATTTTTGCTGGTCAGCCTTTTTCATTCGATAGCCCATCAGTCGGATTGTTTTGTCCTACTAGATTTGCTTACAATGTGATCAAGTGCAATTGGAAATCAAAGGGAGAGAAGACATGTCACACAGAGTCTATGTATATAACGTCAGTGAACCTTCTCAAGCACAAGACAACGACAAGATGATGGTGGAATGGGGCTATGAGGTCCCTCTACTCTTGCAACCGCTTTTCATAGAAGGTGGTTCGATCGCCGGCAACAATTACAACAACCATACCGAACCGGACAATTCCGGACTCTATTACGATGCGCAGTCAGGCATCGAAAATGTGAAGCGATTTTACGATTTCCTAGAGAGACAGGAAGGGTTAATCCAAAACAAAGAAGCATTTTTGGAAGCGAGAAATCAGCTTCTCAGCTATCTGGAAAAACGAAAGCTTCCGTATTTTCACATCGATGCCTGGGACGTATTCAATATGGATGACATTCCTCATGACGAGCAGGCGGAAACTTTGCGCGCCAATATTGCCCATAACAACGAGATCATAACCAAGGCAATGGACAACGATGATATCTTGCTGCTGAACTACTCCGAATTGATGGACGTGAACCCGGGCTTTCGTTCATTTGCCGAGCTGCTCAATTATGAGGACTACCAATACGGCTGGGGACACATCTGGCAGCCTTATGAAGAACATCCCGACGTGGAGATATTTGAGGAAGCTGGCTTGCTTGGTCTCAAGGATGCAGAGGGAAACGTATTGCTCGCCCCTCAGTACGATGCCTTTTACGATTTCGCTTCCGAAGATCTCGCCGTAGTCTCTAGAGATGGCAAATATGGCTATGTACATAAATCCGGGAGAATCGTCATTCCGTTGGAGTGGGAAGATGCCTACGATTTTGAATACGGCTCTGTTGGTGCCATTGTCAAACGAAACGGTCGATATGGTCTGATCAATCTGGAAGGCAAAATAATTGTCCCTACCCACTATGAAGAATTGGAACCGCTCGATTACCAAGGGTTTTATACGGCAAAGAAAGACGGAAAATGGGGCGTGCTGGGGGAAGCTGGTTCAGTAACGATAGATTTTGAGCATGAAGAAGCTTTCAAGTGTGGGGACGGCTTTTACCATACGGCGGTCAAAGGCAGGAAAAATCAGAAAATCTTTAACGAATATTGGAAATACGTCGGGGAATTCCCTCTGACGGCGGTAGAACAGATTGACGCAGGGCTTATCCTCGTCAAACCACACAAGGATACAAGTCATAGCACCTTGTACAAAAAAGATGGTACTGTCGGCGCATCCGGCTTCGATAAACTGAATCGGCAAACCCATTTTCCGAATTTGCTCGTCCTACGCAAGGGGAAGAAGTACGCTGCTTATGGCAAACAGCAGGAGAGCCTTCTGTTGCCGTACGAATACGATGAACTGATTGATTTACAGGTTTATACGGAGGCAAGGCAGGGAAATCAGGTGCTGGCGAAAAAAGATGGAAAGCTAGGCGTTTTTTATGGAGATGCCGATCAGCCAGCATGGTTATTCCCCTTAGACGATTATGAGAATATTTTTCGGCTGCATAAGGATGCGCATGCTTTGAAGAAAAATGGATTATGGAGCATTGCCTTATCGCCGGAAAAGCGATGGAGTGATTTTGAATTCGATCTGGTGGTGAAAAAGGCATTTGTCGGGGGTTTTGCTTATGCCTTCAAGGGTCACGACGTTTATTTAGTAAGCGAGTACGGGCTGTCGAGGGCAGAGAAAACGCTCGTTCTGGAGGATGTAGAAGATCGTTATTACAGCTATTATTTTGATGCCGAGGTTCGCAAGCGACTGCTGGTCTATGCCAAAGGGGAGCAATCCGATGTTGACAGCGTAGATCAGTACACGCCAGTAGAAACGTTGTACAACCTGGGCATGGAAGCATATGAAGCAGGGGATTATGAGAAAGCCATTCTGTACGATACGCTTGCTGCTAAAAAGGGCTATCCCCCATCCATGAACAACCTTGCCCATATGTATTACAGTCTAGAAGGATTCGAGGATGTTGATAAAGCTTTTTACTGGTACGAAGTAGGGGCGACGGCAGGCAACCACCACGCTATGAACGGTTTGGGTTGCTGCTATCGACACGGGATAGGCACGGAGCCTGATGCCGATCAGGCAATGTACTGGATGGGCAAGGCGGCAGAACACGGTCATGCGCTGGCTCACAACAATCTTGGTGCCATCTATTATAACGGGGAACTGGTGCCGCAAGATTTGGACAAGGCTCTCTGGCATTATGAACAGGGGGAGTTATTGGGCTCGCCGGTTTATGATTGGCTTGGCTACCTGCACGATTCAAAAGGAAACTACGAAAAGGCGCTGCATTATTATCACCAAGATTACGAAGCAGGCGGAGATATCAGCGCCTATAATTTAGGGATCTTCTACTATAATGGCTACGGCACAGCCAAAAATATCGACGCCGCCATTACTTATTTTCAAGCTGCTTTGGAAAGAGACTACCCGCATGCGCATCTCGAGCTGGCAAGTATTTATAGGAACGAAGCACAATTTGCGGACGAGCTCCTGGCGAAAAAGCACATCGAAGAAGCGGAAAAGGCAGGTCTTGATATCCCTGAGGAGCTTACACAATCGTAGAAAAAGCAAAAAAGCGGATCGACAGAAAAAGTCGTCGGTCCGCTTCCAACTAACCAGCATGCTAAACAATAGCTTCCACTTCAATTTCAACGAGAAGACGCGGGTCAATCAGTGCCTTGACCTCAACCATCGTAGCGACAGGCTGAATCTCGCGGAAAAACTCCCCATGTGCTTTTCCGATCTCTTCCCACTTGCTGATATCCGTTACAAACATCCGCGTTCTGACCACATGAGACAAATCAGCATCTAATTCTCGCAATGCTTTTTCAATCGTCTCAAGGATAAACCTTGTTTGTTCATAGGCATCGCCTACACCAACGACTTCTCCGTCCTTCATAGCAGTGGTGCCAGCCACTTCAATCCGGTCTCCTATTCGGATTGCACGGCAATAGCCCACGACAGGCTCCCAAGGTGAACCTGTGAATATTTTCTTTCGATTCATAATAGAAAGCCCCTCTCATCTCCGCAATAATTGGAATATACTACAAAAAAGAAGGGGAGTGGAGCGGTTTATGAATTTTTTTCTCACTCTTTTTTCCAAGTACAAGTGCTTGATCCACACTGCGATTGGTCATCAAGAATACGTGCGTGCGGCATATAAACTGGAGGCTCATGGTATTCGTTTTCGGACACGTATTCACTCTCATGTGCTTCGTCATTTAGGGGGAGACATGGGGATGATTCCCCAAGAAGAAGACAATAAGCAATATGACATCTACGTGGCAAAAGAAGATGAACACCAAGCACATTTGGCGATTCATTCCCGTTGATGGATACCTATACGATCATGACAACCTCTTATATAATGATTGGGATTAGTAAGAAAATGGTACAACCGAGGAGGAACCAGCATGATCGTAAGAGAGGCACTCAAAAGCAGAAGAGCCGTGCGTAACTATATTCCAAAAGAAGTAGAAACAGAGAAGATCCAGGCGCTGTTAGATTGCGCAGTGCTAGCCCCGAACGACCGCTTGCGTCAGCCGTGGCATTTTTATGTGATCAGAGGAGAAGCAAAGCTGCGGTTCGAGGAAATCGCGAAGGAATTTTTGCTGGAGCGTTTTCCGACCAAGCCGAATCTCGTGCAGGATTCCTTAGCTGTCCTAGAAAAAACACCACTCGTCATTGTCGCGACTGCTGATGTGATTCCAGGGGATGAAGCATCCTCAGAAGATAACGAATACGCGGTTTGCTGCGCGATTCACTCTATGTGGCTGGCAGCGAAGGAACTGGGACTGGGTATGGTATGGCGCACGAGAGGAATCGGTTTGGTTCGCGACGAGCGCTTGCTGCAATTCCTCGGATCGCCTGAAAATAAAAAGGTCGTGGGTACACTATTCATTGGCTATCCCGAGGCAGATGCTCCAGAGACGAGTCGGGTAGCAGCGGAAGAAAAGACGACCTGGTTATAATCGATAGCATAGCAATCCAGAAGAAGCCTCCTATTACATCTGTCCTTTATCATAAAGTCAAGAAGCACCATCACTTTTTGGAAGCGGAGGACTATTGATGAATCAGCAAGTAACGGATTATATCCAAAACATAACCAATGGATCTCAGGTAGAAGTGTGCAATCGGATTCGCCAGCTCATCCATGAAAACATCCCGAATGTAGAAGAGCAGGTGAAGTATAAACAAGCTTTTTATTCCATTCAGGGCAAGCAGGCATGTGTGTATTTTCCGGCAAAGGACTGGATTAACGTAACACTGTTTCAAGCGGCGAATTTGGATGCTCCAGCTGGCTTTTTTGAGAAGTCTGATCATGCTGACCGGAAGTCCATCAAAATACGGAACGGAAAAGAATTTGATTTTGATGTTCTTGCAGGCCTATTCAAAAAATTGGGTGAAGCACAGTAGTTGTTTGCAACTAAGTCCCTCCATCCACGTATAAATGGGTAAGGTTAGACCGTACATATCGAGGGGAGCTGTTTCATTATGTTTGGAAAGCTTGCGGCAGATGCACTTGGTTTGAGCAATGTGGGAATCGTGGTAAAACCAGCAGATTACGATAAGGTGGACGCTGATGATTACATCATGCACGAGGACCATGAGAAAATTTATTTTTTGATCAAATCAAAGTCCGATGAGTACTGCTTCACCAATCTGGGGCTGGTTCATCTGGATGGAACGAGTGCCACCAGCAAAAAACGAATGCTGCGCCGCTATTCCTACTATACACACCCGATCTCTGACGTGTATCTGGAAACAGCCGGAACCGTCGATTTGGATGTAGAAATCAAGTTCACCATGGGCAATGAGCACTATTCGATCGATGTCAACAAAAAGCATTTGGAGGAGCTAAAAGACCTCTACAAAGCCCTTGTGAAGATCGCATCGATTATGCACGATAACGAACTTGCGCTTCAGCATGCAAAAGAAAGCCTCCACGTTGCCCAAAGCACACTCGGCCGCGTAACAGGCCAGCAAGCAGACGTAGCTTCACAATTCAAGTCCATCAACCAATACACCTTCGATTGGCTGGAAGACGTTCGATACAAGTATGTCGTTAAAGACTTTGGTAAAGTCTTTGAAAAATATATTCATAACTAAAAAGTAGTAATGAAGAAAAAAGAGCCTCTTTAAAGAGGCTCTTTTTGTATTCAAGCGAAATCTTTGGCACGCCTTCCTCCCGACCACTACAGCAAGTTAACTAAGCTCTATCGAGCTTTACTCCTTGTGCAAAAGCTTGCCGATCTTGAGCGCCAGCTGGATTTGAAGCAGCTCCTCCGAGTTTTTCAAATCCATGTTCAAAATCTCTTTGATCTTCTCGATCCGGTAAATAAACGTATTGCGGTGAATGAACATCGCTTTCGCCGCTTCACTGACGTTTTGATTGTACAGAAAGTAATTGTCCAAGGTCACCATGAGGCTCGTGCCGAACTCTTGATCATGCTCGTACAGCTTCCCCAGACGCTTCAAAAAGAAGTCTTCCAGTTCAATGTCCTTAATGTTGGAATCCAGGAAATGATAGACGGAGTAATCATCGAAATGGGAGACGTCGCCCTTGCTGTTGAACTTCTGCATCAGGCGGATCGCTTCATGGGCTTCGGAAAAACTCTTATGCAGCGAAGCGATGTTTTTATACTGACGACCGACCCCAATAAAGAACAAGGTTTTCTTGATTTTATCCACGAGAGCGCTGTACAGCTCATTGGCGAATTGCTTCGCTTCACTTACAGACACCACAGGGCGATGTTCATTTTGTCCAATGAGAATGATGATCCGATTGTTCCGATAAAAGCAGGTGATTTCTCCAGGGGCTTTGCTCGAATGGTCATAGACGAGATCGACGCATTTTTTTGCGATCCGATCCAGCTCATACTTGCGATCAATTATATCCTCCAAATTTTCCAGCTCAACCGGCTCGATATTAATAACCATACAAAAATACATGTAGCTCGATTGCAGTCCGTGCAGATCACATAAGGTTTGCAGAGAGTCAGCCGAAGTGATTTTACCTGTGAGTAAGTCATCGAAAAAGTCTTGTCTGATCTTCAGCTTCACTTCCTCGATTTCCCTCGCCTTGATCCGCTCCAGCGCCACGATGGTGGACGCCTGTTCCAACACAATGTAGTCAAATTCAGTAAGCTCCCAAATGGTTTGCCAGACGACGATGTATCCGTAGATGTGATTGGCCACAGCAACGGGTAGAATCCTGCATTTAACCTCATAATCTTTCGCATGGTAGATACGCTTGATCGATTTTTTGATCTGGCTAATATTTTTCGGGACGGACTCGGTGAAGTCCCGGGTAAAAACAGGTCTGTTTTTGCTTAAGGTCAGGCAGGAGTCAAGCGGAATCGGATTGTGCCAGATTTCCGTGTAATGAAGCAGATGCCAGTCCTGATCCAGAATAAGGATCGGATTGTTGATCGTCTCAGACAGCTCGGAGGCAATGCGATCCAGTCCGCCACCTTCCAGTGCAATGCGAAACAGGGCGTTGTGCATGTCCAATGTTTTGCGGTTCAACAAATCATAACGCCCAGAGGCTTTTTCGTTAATAATGGCAATCACTTTAGACAACGTGTATTCAAAAGGTAGGGCCAAAAGCGGGAGCCCATACTTGTTGGCATGATCAATCATGTTTTGCGGGATTTGATCGAAATAGCGATGCATCTTGATAACGAGCCCGGAGCAGTTGATTTCCGCCAGTTCTTTGATGATTTTATTTTGTAATTCAGGATTGTCTTTGAAAATATACCCGGTGGAGAGCAGCAATTCGTTGGAAGACAGCCAGTCAAAAGCATCCGGGTTTTCCATAATATTGACGATGGAGATAATGTTGTTGATGCCTTGCTCTCCGGCGATGATTTTGATGCCGTCTATGGATTGAATGGTAAGCAAATCTTTGATGGTCAGCACCCTGTTCACTCCTTTGCCACAAAGGGATTCCTCTAATTGTGCAATGTGCACAAGTGAACCTCAATTTTTTTAGTTTCCATACACAATGACGATTCCATCCACCCTGTCTAAAATAATGATGTAAGTACGTGGTGCTTGTCTAATTGTTTTTTAAAAGAGCAAGCACCGAGCCAATCTTGGCGTGTTGTTCAATCACGAGATCATGGAGGGCTTACTATGACAGACAAAAGCGTAGTACAAGCATTTCTCGAGGCAGCGGCTGAGGGGAATATCGAAGCACTGAAAAAGCATCTGGAGCAGGGCGTAGATATTAACGCAAGAAACAGACAAAAGCGTACAGCGATTCTGACTGCTGCCATGAACGACAAATTGGAAGCGGTATCGTTTTTGGTAGAAGCGGGTGCAGATGTAGATTTGCAGGATGAGACATGCTTCAACCCGTTCTTGTTCGGTTGCATCAACGGCAAGCTGGAGCTCGTCAAAATGATGATCAAGGCAGGAACAAATCTGGAGCTGTTGACTCGTTTTGGTGGAGTAGGGATTACCCCAGCGTCCGAAAAAGGTCATGTGGACATCGTACGTGAGCTCGTAACGACGACTGACATCAATGTAAACCATACCAACTTTGTGGGCTGGACACCACTCATCGAAGCAATCATCTTAGGTGATGGCGGTGAAAAGCAACAAACGATCATCAAGCTGTTGATTGAGCATGGCTGCAATGTGCACATGGTAGATAAATACGGCGTAACACCGCTTGAGCTTGCGAGAAGAAAAGGCTACACCGAGATCGAAAACATTTTGCTGGAAGCAGGAGCAAAGTAAAACGTCCCATGTACATCCAGGCGTTGTCTGGCGATGCTGGTTTCCTTGAGCGTTTGGCAAGAGCAAACTTTAGCGGGACCGTACACAGTATTTTTGAGCGAACGATCAATCTGACATGCAGCGAAAACGGGGAATTGTACACCATTGGCAACCATCAGCTAGACAATGCACCGAACACGCTCATCATTGATGTAAAGGGCTTTTCAGAGCTGGGGCTGTTCGTTAACGCTCCGGTCATTACGGAAGATAGCACGCTCGTTATTGGAGCGGATTTGCGAATATGGACTCAGCAAGCAACAAAGTGGGAAGGTGAGCTTCCTTCCTATCCTTGTGACATAGAAGGCGTAGATGTATTGCGCAGAAATGTGGCGTTCACGAAAAACTACGTGGACGTATACGGCAAGATGGGGGGCATGAAAATGTCCTCCCAACCTGCCAGTCCGTTTGAGAAAGAGATGTCCCGTATGCTGATCCAGCGTGCAGGCATGCTATCCGACGATCTGGCGAACAACCGCATAGAGTCAGCTACTCAGCATGCGATAAGTCTTATCGGACTGGGGCCGGGGTTAACACCCTCAGGCGACGATTTTTTAGTGGGATTGTGCAGTGTATACAAAATGCAAAACATTTCCTCTTGTTTGTCATGCCCATTTTTCGATGAAATCGTCCGTTCGTCTCAAGCATTAACGAACGAAATCAGTGCGATCACGCTGAAAAAAGCAGCCCATGGACAAGTAAGAGAGTCGCTAAATGACTTACTTTCATGCATGGTGTCCGGCTCCATGGCAGAGCTTGTCCCTGCTTTAGACAAAATCATCGGGATCGGCTCGTCGTCGGGGACGGATATCCTGCTTGGCATCCTATGTGGTTTGGAACGAAATCTAGAAGCTGGAGGTAATGTATGTCTACCAAAGTCGTAATCAAGCAAAGCACGTATTTTGACTCGGTATCCCTGATGTCTCTATCTACAAAAGCGAATCAAATTGAAGGTGTCGAACAAGCGGTTATCGCGATGGGCACCGACATGAACAAAGAGGTATTGAAAAACGTTGGTTTGCTCACACCTGAGCTGGAAGCAGCGAAAACGAGCGACTTGATGATCGTGGTGAAGGCGGCGACAGACGAGCTGTGCGAGAGCGCTCTCATCGCCATCGAAGAACTGTTCAAGAAAAAAGGCGGCAGCAAATCTGCAACAGAGATCAAATACTCCACGATTGATTCAGCGGCAGCTAGCATTCCAGAGGCAAACCTCGCTGTCATCTCGGTAAACGGTGCATTCGCAGCGAGAGAAGCGAGAAAAGCATTGGAAAACGATCTGCACGTCATGCTGTTCAGCGACAACGTGAGCATCGAGGAAGAGATCGCCCTCAAACAATTCGCGCATGAAAAAGGTCTGTTGATGATGGGACCTGACTGCGGTACAGCGATTATCGGCAATGTGGCACTGTGCTTCGGAAACGCTGTGAGAAAAGGCAACATCGGGATCGTAGGTGCATCTGGTACAGGTAGCCAAGAGGTGAGCGTGCGTATTCACGACTTCGGCGGCGGTATCACGCAGCTGATCGGTACAGGTGGTCGCGACCTCTCCGAGCAAGTCGGCGGCATCATGATGCTCGACGGAATCAAAGCACTGGAAGAGGATGATGCGACAAAGGTCATCGTGCTCATTTCCAAGCCACCAGCACCAAGTGTACAGAAAAAAGTGTTGGCGCAAGTGAAAAGCTGCAAAAAACCTGTGGTTGTGTACTTCATTGGTGGAGAAGAAACGCCAGTTCTGGAAGCAGGCGGACATTTTGCCAAGACGAGCAAGGAAGCAGCCATCAAAGCAGTTGTGCTGGCTGGTACCAACGAAGACGAGCTTAACAAGCGCGCACTCAACTGGCCGCTGATTGAAGAAGTGCGGGCAAAGCTGACACCTGAACAAAAATACGTTCGCGGGCTGTTCTGCGGCGGTACGCTGTGCGACGAAGCAATGTACCTCGCGATGGACAAGTATGAAGACGTATACAGCAACATCCAAAAGAAAGCGGACTACAAGCTGAAAAACATCCATGAGAGCAAGGCTCACACTTTCCTCGACATGGGTGATGACGACTTTACAAATGGCAAGCCGCACCCGATGATCGATCCTTCCACGCGCATCGCGAGATTTTTGGAAGAAGCAAAAGATCCTTCCGTCGGCGTCATTCTCATGGACTTCATCCTGGGCTTTGGTTCCCACGAAGATCCAGTAGGCGTGATGCTGCCTGCAATCATGGAAGCAAAAGCACGGGCTGCCAAAGAAGGCAGACATTTGGAAATCCTGGGTTACGTGCTGGGTACCGACCTCGATACACCGAACTTCGATGAGCAAGTGAAGAAGCTGATGGATGCAGGCGTAACGATTGCGAGCAGCAGTACGAACGCAGGTCTTCTGGCTAGAGAATTTGTCGCGAAAGGGGAATAATCATGAGCAAAATCAACGAGCTGTTTAACGGAAAAATTCATGCGATCAACGTAGGGATCGAGTTTTTCAAAGACGATATCATCAAGCAAAATGCCAATGCTTCTCATCTGGATTGGAAGCCACCAGGCGGCGGAAAGCCTGAGCTGATCAACGCTCTCGACAGACTGGAAAACGCTGCTGTTGCAGAGAAAATTGCTGCGGCAAACAAGCTGGCGGTAGAGCGCATCATCAACTCCCAGCCGATGCTCGTCGGCTTCGACCAAGCGATCAATGTGGTACCAGGCATGACGAAAACGACGATTCTGCACGCTGGTCCGCCGATCACTTGGGACAAAATGTGCGGCTCAATGAAAGGTGCTGTAACTGGAGCAATCGTATTCGAGGGCTTGGCAAAAGACATCGAGGAAGCTGAACAGGTAGCTGCTTCTGGCGCAATCACGTTCTCTCCATGCCACGAACACAACTGCGTAGGCTCCATGGCAGGTGTGACATCCGCTTCGATGTTCATGCATGTGGTGAAAAACAAGACGTACGGAAACGTCGCTTACACCAACCTCAGTGAGCAAATGGCTAAAATTTTGCGCATGGGTGCCAACGATGAAAGCGTCATCGCCCGTCTGAACTGGATGCGCGATGTATTGGGACCAATGCTGCGTGATGCGATGAAAATTGCTGGCGAAATCGATCTGCGTCTCATGCTGGCGCAAGCGCTGCACATGGGTGATGAATGCCACAACCGCAATAACGCAGGAACGAGCCTGTTGATTCAAGCGCTGACTCCGTACATTTTGGAGACAGATTTCACAAAAGAACAGAAGCGCGAAGTATTCGACTTCGTCGCAAGCAGCGACTACTTCTCCGGCCCGACATGGATGGCTCTGTGCAAATGCGCACTTGACGCAGCGCACGGAATCGAGAACAGCACAATTGTCACCACGATGGCGCGTAATGGCGTTGAGTTCGGTATCCGTGTAAGCGGTATGGCTGGCAACACATGGTTTACTGGACCAGCACAAAAGGTTATCGGTCCGATGTTTGCAGGCTACAAGCCAGAGGATTCCGGTTTGGATATCGGAGACAGTGCGATCACCGAAACATATGGGATCGGTGGCTTCGCGATGGCGGCAGCTCCAGCGATTGTTGCACTCGTAGGTGGAACAGTTGAAGAAGCCATCGGATTCTCCACCACGATGAAGGAAATTACGACAGCAGAAAATCCAAACGTCACGATTCCTCTCCTGGACTTCCAAGGTGTCGCAACAGGAATCGATATTCGACAGGTGATCCAAACAGGTATTCTGCCGATTATCAACACAGCGATTGCGCATAAAGACGCAGGTATCGGCATGATCGGTGCGGGTATTACGTATCCGCCAATGGAAGCTTTTGAAAAGGCATTGCTCGCAGTGACAGAAACGATTAGCTAATAGCTTTTCATCCTAGGTGACTCAGCTTTCGCAGCAAATGAAGGTTGCGAAAGCTGGGTTGAATGAGGAAGGTGAATGAACATGGGACAGGCAAACGTAAAGGAATCATATGAAGAATTCAAGTCCTATGGATACGCGGACGATATTTTGCCAAAGACTTCCGAAAATCGAGATTGGGGCACCTTTAACTACGTAACTGTGTGGATGGGCGCTGTGCATAATCTCATGTCATACATGACGGTAGCCGGATTCTTTGTCCTTGGATTATCCGTTCCGCAAGTCTTGTGGGCAGTCATGATTGCTGCCTTGATTGTCTCGGCGGGCTATGTGTTGAATGGCTATGCGGGACAGAAGTATGGGATTGGCTATTCGATGCTGTTGCGCAGCTCCTTTGGTGTAAAAGGCTCGATCATTCCTGCTATATGTCGTGGGCTTATCGCTGGGGTTGTGTTTTTTGGGACAAAAACAATTATTGGCGCACAATCCTTCAATGTCATTTTTGAGAAAATCTTCCCTGGCTATATGAATATGGTTCCAGGCTTTGATTTTCTCGGATTAGATTTCCCGACGATGCTTTCTTATGTGATCCTTTGGGTCATTACGGTTGGATTGTTTTTAGGTGGAATGAAAATTCTCAGTCTGTTTAGTAAATGGTCTTCACCGATCATCTATATTTTTATCGTGGGTGCAGCGATTTGGGCGATCAGTGTTGCTGGCGGATTTGGTCCGATTTTTGCCTATACTCCTGCCAAACCGATGGAAAATTGGCTTGTGTTTATCGCATGTGTAAGTGCATTGGTATCGAACTGGGGTGGCCCGATTGTAAATATTGCAGACCTTACGCAACGGGCAAAACACCCGAAGGCTCCGATGATTGGTCTGCCGCTTGGAATGATTGCATCCTACATCCTGTTTGGAATTACGTGTGTAGGATTGTTGGTTGGAACGCAAATCGCGTTTGGCATCACAGACTTTAATGTAGTCGTTGCCATTAATCAAATTGGGAATCCTGTTGCCGTCATTATCTTGTTGCTGGCACTGAATATAGGTTCGACGAGCTATGTTGTGTTTGGGAATTTGCTTCCATCTGGATTGCAAATGACAGCACTTCTTCCGAAAATGTTTACAGTGAAATCAGCGGCTATCTTAACAGCTGTATTGGGGACTGTCATTTTACCTTGGAAGCTGGTGAATGGCACAGCAGCACTGTATATGTTCTATAGCTTTATCGGCTCCATGTACGGTCCTATCACAGGGATTATGCTGGTTAGCTTCTTCATTGAAAGAAAAAGAAAGCTGGATTTATCTGGCATCTACGTAAAACCAGGTGAAAACGGAGAATACAAAAACGGCTTTAATATGGTGGCATGCGGCGTATTGATCGTCAGCTTCTTGATTACGCTATCCGGCTCTTTCTTGCCAAATGTGCCACTATTGGCAAACATCAGCAAGTCAGCATTCCTCAGCGGGTCGATCATATCCGGCGTTTTATATGCGCTGTGCTATAAATGGAACAAACCAAGCACGATCACGCAGAGTGAAACAGCTGCAAAAGTATCTTAACAAAGGGAGAAGTGCCCAGTGGAAAAACTCGTTATTGTTGCTATCGGCGGCAACTCATTAGTGAAGGATAATGGTCGTAACACGATTCAAGACCAGTATGAAGCGGTATGTGAAACCGCGGCAAATATAGCAGATATGGTGCAAGAAGGTTACAACGTTGTCGTTACTCATGGCAATGGACCGCAGGTTGGATTTGCTTTGCAAAGATGCGAAATCGCCAATGAAGTGTCCGGAATGCCCACGATCCCGCTGGTCAATTGCGTGGCGGATACACAGGGGGGAATCGGCTACCAAATTCAGCAGGCACTCACTAACGAATTCGCCAAAAGAGGAATCAACAAAAAAGTGGCGAGCGTCATCACACAGGTAGAAGTCAGCAAGGATGATCCGAACTTCGAAAATCCAACGAAGCCAGTCGGCTCCTTCTTCACGCTAGAGCAGGCGGAAGAGATGCGCAAAGAGCATCCGGATTGGGTATTTATCGAGGATTCCGGTCGCGGCTACAGAAGAGTGGTTCCTTCCCCTAAGCCAATCGACATCGTGGAAAAAGACGCAATCAAATCGTTGATCGAAGCGGGATATGTGGTAGTCGCTGTTGGCGGCGGTGGTATTCCGGTTGTGAAAACGGGCGAAAATACGTACGATGGGATTGATGCTGTCATCGACAAAGATTTTGCCACCAGCTTGCTGGCAGAGCAAATCGATGCACAGACATTGATCATTACGACAGGTGTTCCGCAGGTATGCATTAACTTCGGCAAGCCGAATCAAAAGGCGTTGGAGCGCATCACGGTAGAGGAAACGAAGCAATACGTTCGTGAAGAGCACTTCGCAAAAGGCAGCATGCTGCCAAAAATCGAGGCAAGCCTGAGCTTCTTGGAGAAAAACGGGTCAAGCGTGATCATTACGAACCCGGAGAGCTTAAAGGATGCGATTACGAACAAAGCAGGGACACACATCGTAAAATAAACGCCTCTTGAGGGAGGATGCAAGTCGATGGATTACATGAAGCTGGCAGTGGAAAAAACGATGGAAGGCATGAACAACAAGCTCGGGGGACCTTTTGGAGCAGCTGTCGTGAAAGGGGACGAAATCATCGCCGTATGCAGCAATCGCATGATGGCAGATATGGACCCGTCCCAGCACGCAGAGATGGTAGCCATTCGCGAAGCGTGCAAGACGCTGGGCACGATGGACCTGACAGGCTGCGAAATTTACGCGACATGCGAGCCTTGCCCGATGTGCGTGGGCGCTATCATCTGGTCCGGCATCAAGGTCGTTCATTACTGCTCGACTGCAGAGGATGCGCATGAGAACGGTTTTTCGGATAAGCATCTTCGCGACTTTTTTTCCGGTAAGGATCAGAGTGTTTTGAACATGATCAAGGTCGAGAAGCGTGAGGACTGCGATCAGTTGTTTACGCACTTTCACAGGCTGAACAAAGAGTAGTAGGTAACTAAATAGCAGACAAGAAACACGGAAGTTCGGAGCATGAAAAAAGGGCCTTATATGGGCCCTTTTTCTCTTTGTTATTTTCCCTAAATTCAACAGTAGTTGAACAAAGCTACTACCCCCTCTTCGACGAATGGCGAGTTTCTCGAAAGCATTATATTTACCTCTAGACATGAAAAAGCTCCCCTCACAATAGCAAGCTTTTTATTATTTCGCCTGTCTACCGTATGGGGAGCATATCAGACTTGAAAATAAAGTCTTAGTCTGCCGCTGTTTTATATTGAGATATCGATCCCGTTATGTCGCACGTCATGCGAGGACTAATCATCTGTTTGTGCTTGAGCCGCAAGCTTCCGTAGCTACCCGCGTATTTGTTTGTACAGCGAGGCAGCCCCTTTGAATTTTCCGTGCATCCTGACGGCCGTGTTTGGATCCTTCCTCAATTTTAAAACAGAGGCTGACACATGGGTATACACAACCGTTGTCTTCACGTCCCTGTGTCCTAGCAACTCTTGAACTGCCCCGATGTCGTAGCCAGCTTCCAAACAATGGCGAACAACCGACGGAACATTGTGGCAGCTCGGTTGCCCGAAGGCGCATAGAGCCGCAACCTTTTGGAAATAGTAATGTCATGTCCTGAACCACGGTTCTAAGGACGTCATCACATACAGATTTCCTTCAACGATAAAGGATATTTATGCCCAAAGCGTGGAAAATAGCATCGAAATCAGTGCAAATGCTGATCGTTCCGGTAACAAAGATAACTTGACCCTCTTTTTGGAGAACAAGAACGAAGGAGTCAATCTGTTAAAGAGTAAACTAGCGATGGTCCCGATTCCGTCATCCACAGAATTCAACGCTAAACATTTATCAGGGTAACAACTCTGTGGAAGATGTGTTTATCGCTGTGACTTGCGGGAAATGACAGAGGAGGTTTCTGCAAAGCCTGAACCGCAAGCTGCGCTGACTTGCGGGTCAGGTTGTTTTCGATACGGAGTGATTAACATAAGTGAAAAGGTGGTAATAGGAGTATGGGAACATCGAGTAGGAACAACAGACGCTGGCAAAAGCCGGCGCTGGCATTTTTGGTGCTTGTCGCTTCCGTCGCTCTGGTTGTGTTTCTGCGCCAGGGGGGCTTGGCGCCGCAAAATCGACTAAGCCTGCCCGAACCAGACCGGAACACTCCCGGAGACGTGACGCTGATGGCGGACACGGTCCGTATTCATGACATCCAGGGTGCGGCTCACCGATCGCCGCTTGAAGGGGCCGCGGTGAGCAACGTGGAAGGTATCGTGACAGCAGTGGTGAAGAACGGAAACAGCGTAACAGGCTTTTACATGCAGGACACCCAGCCGGACAGCGATCCCCGCACGTCGGAAGGGATCTTTGTCTATGAACCAAATGTCCAGGTGAACGAGGGTGACAGGGTAAAGGTATCGGGCACCGTGAAGGAATACGTGAGCAGTAACAGGCAAGCGACGGATCTCACACTGACCGAGATTGATGCGTCAGCAATCAGCGTCACGGTGAATGGCCAGCCTCTTCCAGCACCTCTCGTTCTGGGTGAAGGAGCGTACCGCTACCCCTCGACCGTGATTGATAATGACAGATTTGCCCGTTTTGATCCCGAAGAAGACGGAATCGATTTCTGGGAAAGCGTGGAAGGGATGCTGGTGCAAGTAAAAAACCCGCGAGTGGTGGGGGAATCGAAGAGGTTTGCCAACCCGCCCAGTGTGGAGTTTGTCATCATTGACGACCAGGCGAATCCGGGAAAGGTACGTACCCCATCAGGAGGCATCATCATTGCGGAAGACAACTACAATCCGGAGCGCATAACCGTTGCCAACAAACTGACGGGCGAGGCGCCTATCGCAAAAGTTGGCGACAGGCTGGCAGAACCAGTTGTGGGTGTGATCGATTACAGCATTGCCAACTACAAGCTTTACAACACCAAGCCGCTGCAGCTGATCGACGGAGGATACCAACCGTTTGAGACAACGATTGAACCCGCGACAGATCAATTGACGATCGCGTCCTATAACATCGAGAATTTTTCAAGGGTCTCCGATTTGGAAAAGGTTAAGCGAATCGCCGCCTCTTTGGTACACAACCTGAAGAAGCCCGACATCGTCGGAGTGATTGAGATGCAGGACAATGACGGTCCGGCGGACACAGGCGTGACGGATGCCAGACTGTCCGCGCAGGTGTTGATCGATGAAGTGTCCCGGCAAGGAGGCCCCGCCTACCGCTATGTGGACATCGCTCCCGTGAACAACAACGACGGAGGACAGCTGGGGGGCAACATCCGTGTCGGATTCCTTTACAATCCAGAGCGTGTCCGTCTGGCGGACCGTCCTGCCGGGAATGCAAATACCGCCGTTCATGTAGTAACAGAGCAAGGCGTAGCTCATCTATCCCACAATCCAGGACGAATTGACCCGGGCAACGTGGCGTTCGAAAAAAGCCGCAAGCCGCTCGCCGCTGAGTTTTTGTTCCGCGGCAAACAGGTGATCGTGATTGCCAACCACTTCAATTCCAAAGGAGGAGATAGCGGCCTTTTCGGTTCCCAACAGCCCCCTGTGCTGACCAGCGAGGCGCAACGTGTGAAAATCGCCCAGGAGGTAAATGGATTCGTCAGGGAAATCAAGGCTGCCGACCCGGACGCCAACGTGGTGGTACTTGGGGACCTGAACGACTTCTCCTTCTCCAAGCCGATCCTTACACTAAAGGAAGAAGTACTGGTCAACATGGTGGAACAACTGCCTGCAAGGGAGCAATACACCTACGTGTACGATGGCAACTCGCAGGCCCTGGACCACATCCTCGTCAGTCGTCATCTGGTCGACAACACGAAGGTCGATATCGTGAACATCAACTCCGAATTTACGGAAGAGCACGGACGGGCAAGCGACCACGACCCTGTCCTAGTTAAGATCGACCTGCTCCACTGATCGACGAGGAGGGTATAGATATATTGCCTTTCGTAATGTAAGCAATCTAATATATTCCAGATAAAGGCCGTCCTTGTTCATTGAATGTAAGAATAGAGTAGGCGCATGCACATACATGCGCCTACTACTTGACTTCACTAGCGTAGGGATAATAGTCCGGCAAAGGTTTAAGTAACACGAAGCACCTTTCCAAGGATGACTGGGAGTCGTTGCTGGACGTTTGGAATTACTTAGAAGTAGTTAGGAGTTGATAAGCATGAGCTGGGAAAACGTAAGGCAGCAAATGATTAGTATTGCAAAGCAGGAATTCGAAGTGACGTGGAATAAAGGGACTAAAAAGGAAAATGATATGCATGCTCGGATACGTGAATATTGGCAACAAGGCGTTTATAAAAGTGTATCGGTTCAGAATATATAACAATCCCAGGAAGCGCTTGGAGTGCTACCTTTATCTCGTGGGTTGTCACTCAGGCAGGCGGAGGCGATCGTTTTGGCAAGGTGCATGACGAACCAAATTATCGGAATGAATTCGACAAGCCGGCCGCTCATTGGCGCTATACTGCGCCCGCCAATTAACCGACAAACGAGTAGTGCAATTAATCCCTTCTTGGCTTTCGCTATTGATGAGGTGACACCGCAAGAAGGTGATATTGTAGTAAAGAGTAGAAATGGCAGCGGTGCGACGTGGAACGACTTTATTTCTAAAGAGACGCATGGTGACATTGTCATTGATGTGAGCCCTACTGATATAACAGTCATCGGCGGAAACGTATCAGATACTGTTAAGCAAAAAACTTTCCCTCTCAATGATAATGGATTTGTCAATTCAACGGGTGGAGCAAACTCTCATTTCGCAATTGTCCGGAT
Organism: Brevibacillus sp. DP1.3A; assembly: GCF_013284245.2. NCBI lineage: Bacteria > Bacillati > Bacillota > Bacilli > Caryophanales > Paenibacillaceae > Brevibacillus > Brevibacillus sp. DP1.3A. The sequence continues at coordinate 1,754,057 of NZ_CP085876.1, forward strand.
CAATGTATAGCTGGTCAGTGGTTCTCAGGAGGTTCAACTATTTTTGTACTTTGCTGGATCGCGCCTGAATAACAGGATAATTACTGGAGGCCTAAAAAGGGACCATACTGGTTCCTATTTTTATTAAGCCAACTAATTCTACATAATGATAATTATGGATAATAAACAATGATTATTTTCTACAGAATATTTACGGTTAACACTATATGGCGTAGTGTTAGTTAGTTTTTACTCTAAATCGGTCTAATACTTTAATTCATAGTCTACAACTTTATTTTCACGGAACAATACGCGCTTGAATTTCGATCAACAACACTTTATCCTTTTCAACAACAAGACGGTGAACGGCGGTGCATAGCATGATTGGCGGAAAGAAAATAGGGATCGGGCTGATGCTCGGAGTGATTCTGCTCATGACTATTGGCATGTCGATCCCCAGCGAGGTACATCAGGAAAAAGTCATTCGCATCGCAGGGGACAATAATTTTCCGCCCTTCGAGTATTTTGCCCAGACTGGCGTTTACAGCGGCTTTAATGTAGACATCATAAACGCCATTTCGATTGAGACGGGGATGCGAATTGAATTCGTGCCCTTGCCCTGGAATGTAGCTCTCGATGCCTTGCGAAACGGACATGTCGATGCCGTGCAAGGAATGAAATACAGTCCTGCGCGTGACAAGCTGTACGATTTCTCAGCTCCATACTTTTTAAGCTCCCAGGGGATATTCGTGCGAACAGACAATGTGCACATCTTCGGGATCGGAGACCTGACTGGTCGGAGGGTCGCCATCCAAAAAGCAGACATCGCGGCTGATCTTTTCCTTGAGCTTCAAAATACCAGCTTCATCGAGACAGACAGTCAGGAAGAAGCTGTGCAATTGCTCCTCGATGGAAAGGTAGACGCGTTTGTCGGGAATCGCATCACGGGGCAGTACTTCCTGCAAAAAAACAACCAGCAATCCCAAATCAAAATCGTAGGCGACCCGATCGATCCAACTGATTACGGAGTCGCGGTTCTTCCTAATAACGTGCAGCTACTGACTGAGATCAACAAGGCTATCACCAAGATCAAACAAAACGGAACATATGACAAAATCGAACGAAAATGGTTCGGACAGTACATCAGACCCAACACGCCTAACTTGGAGCGCCTTCGCCTCTATCTAGAGTGGGGCTCCGGCATTGGCCTACTGATCGTCCTCGGGATATTATGGTGGAATCGCATGTTGAAAAAGGAAGTGCAGAGAAGAACCTCCCAGATCCACGAAATCAATCGGGAGCTGAAAGAAAAAATGGCGCTGCTCGAGGAGAATCTGCAATTTCAACAGCAGCTGCTCAACAGCACCTACAGCTTTTATGTCACACTCACCCAGCACGGCCGCATTTTTTTGATGAATCGAAAAGCAGTCGACTTTCTCGACGTCGATCACCATTTAACTGGCCTTCCCCTGAGCGAAACGATTCTTGCAGAGTTTATTCCCAATAATCAGGTCGAGGATGTCCTAATGCAGGGCAGTACGTATCTGGAGCAGGAGATCGTTTGGGAAAGGGAACGAGACGGGCAAGGCCAGCGGCTGATTATCCGCTACAATATTTTTCCGATTATTTCTCCTGCAAAGGAAATCACAGGAGCCATCATCAACTTTCATGACGTGACCAAGCAAAAGGACATGGAAAAGAAGCTGGAGAGCGAAAACAGATTGCGTTCGTTAGGGCAATTGATTTTGGGGATTGCACACGAAATCCGCAACCCCCTGACCTCTATTCTCACCTATACCCAGCTTTTGCCGACCAAATTTGATAACCCGAAATTTCGGAATTTCTTCGCGCAGCAGGTGCCTGGCGAAATCCTGCGCCTGAATGATCTCGTGAATGATCTGTTGGAGTACGCCCGGCCAAAACCGCCGCATCCAGCCCGTTTCCGTGTCGCTGACCTGATGGAAGCGGTCCTTGCGCTGTGCAGCCAGAAGATCAAAGAGAAAAAGGTTCAGGTGTCACTCAGCCTTCCCCCTCACTTGTGTATCGAGGCTGACGTCAACCAAACCAAGCAGATTTGGATCAATGTCGTGCTCAACGCCATAGAATCGATGGACGCGCAAGGCAAATTGAATATTCGCGGATTTACAGAGGGGCAGATGGTCGTCGTCGAAGTAGAAGACAATGGGCATGGCATGTCACCCGAAGACAAGTACCGCATTTTCGAGCCCTTCTTCAGTACCAAAGCAAATGGGGTAGGTCTCGGACTCTCGATCACCTATCAATTAGTCAAAGAAAATGGAGGGGCCATCGACCTGCACAGTCAGCCTGGTCTCGGCACCACCATGATTATTCGCTTGCCGATGCCACAGCAAGAAACAGAAGGGAAGGACTCTTATGCACCATCTGTTAGTCATTGATGATGAACCTGCCATCTGTCAGTCACTTGAATTTGCCTTGGAGGAAAAGTATCTCGTCAATACCTTCACTGACCCAGAAGCGGCGATGCCTTTCCTCCAGCAGGTAGAGATCGCTCTCGTCCTACTCGATTTAAAAATCGGGGCTCATGACGGAACAGAAGTGCTCAAGGAAATCAAACGGCTGTCACCGGATACCGTAGTGATCATGATGACTGCCTTCGGAAGCATCTCTTCGTCCGTGGAAGCCATGCGGCACGGTGCCTTCTACTATTTGACCAAACCCTTGATGATGGACGAGCTGGACATTTTGCTATCCAAAGCAGAAGAATTGTACCAGCTGCAAACGCGTGTCAAATGGCTAAGCGAAGAGCTGGATAAGCTGTCCGACAGCTACGGTCTAATCGGAAACAGCAAAGCCATGCAACAAATCCTTGATCTGATCGACAAGGTCAAAGACATTGACTCCAGTGTGTTAATCAACGGCGAAAGCGGAACAGGCAAGGAGCTGGTCGCCCGCGCGATCCACTACCAAGGACCACGCAGAAACAAGCGGTTTCAGGCAGTCAACTGCGCAGCTATTCCCGATAATTTGTTGGAATCCGAGCTGTTTGGATATGAAAAAGGGGCTTTTACCGGAGCTATGCAGAGCAAGCCTGGGCAGTTCGTGCTAGCTGATGGCGGCACGATCTTTCTCGATGAAATCGGGGAAATGGATATGTCCCTGCAAAGCAAGCTACTGCGGGTCATCCAGGAACGAACCGTGACCCCGCTGGGAGGCCTGGAAGAGAAATCAATCGACGTGCGGATCATCGCGGCGACCAATCGAGACCTTTGGAAGGAAGTCAAAGCAAACCGTTTTCGCGAGGACTTGTACTATCGGCTCAACGTCATCCCGATCCAGCTCGCTCCTCTGCGCGAACGAGAAGGGGACGTGCCGCTGCTCGTGCATTCCTTTATCAAAAAAATTAGCGAACGAATGGGCAAGCCGATCGACGGTATCTCGCAGGAAGCGCTGCAAGTGATGGAAAGCTACGATTTTCCCGGCAACATCAGAGAGCTACAAAACATCGTAGAACGGGCGATTGCCTTGACGAGCTCATCCCTGATCGAAAAGCGAGATTTACCAAAGGAACTACAAGGGACGCAGCCTAAGCAGGTCACGAGCAAGCAAAAGCTGATCCCTGTCTATGTGGGGGATACGCTGGAGCAGATCGAAAAAAGGGTCATCCTGCACACCCTCGCCAATCAGGAAGGAAATCGCCGTAAAACAGCGCAAATGCTGGATATGGGCGAGCGAACCTTGCGGGATAAGCTGAAAAAATACCAAGATGAACAAGTAGAGGAATAGACGAGGCGGCAGAAATGGCCGGCGGCAATTTTCGCAGGGCGGCGGATTTTGCCGCCTTTTTTGTATTTACAAAAGACTCTCGTAACTCATAGCAAACGACCTGAGAATGGCGTTAGACAGCCCTCGTTTGCTATTGCTTCTACTTTTCCTCTTCGATTTCTCACTTGGCACGATATTTGAATATAGATAATATTCGAAATTACTAAAAATATATTTAATAGGGGGTCTACAACATGAAGGGATTTCGTAAGGGACTGTTCTCTCTGTGTGCACTGCTGGTCACCGGGGCTTTGATCGCTGGCTGTGGTGCCAAGCCTACAGAGCAGACAGCTGCGTCGGGCAATGGTAGTCAAGCTGCAGCACCAACAGATGAAGTGCTGCAAAAGATCAAAGACACCAAAACCTTGTTGGTAGGAACGGACGCTACTTTCCAGCCGTTCGAATACAAGAATGCACAGAACGAATATGAAGGCTTTGACATCGAACTTGTGAAAGCGATCGCATCTGAGCTGGGCGCGGAGAAAGTCGAATTCGTAGACACCGACTTCAAAGGCCTGATTCCAGGACTGCAAGGCAAGAAGTTCGATATGATCGTATCCGCGATGTACATCACGGATGAGCGCAAACAAACCATCGACTTCTCCCAGCCGTATTATCCAGGCGGTTTGACTATCATGGTGCAAAACGGAAATGACACGATCAAAGGTGCTGATGATTTGAAAGGCAAAAAAGTAGCCGTCCAAATCGGTACCAAGTCTGCCAAATTCCTGAAAGAGAAATACCCAGAAGTAAAACTCGTGGAAGTCGAGAAAAACGTAGAAATGTTCCTCGAGCTGGAAAGCAATCGCGTAGACGCTGTTGTTACTGGAATGCCTGCTGCCAAGGTGTACGCAAAGCAGAGCCAAAAGGTAAAAGTTCTCGATGTTGAGCTGACGCAAGAATACTACGGTTACGGTGTACGCAAGGAAAACAAAGAATTTGTAGCTGCTCTCGACAAGGCACTGAAAACCTTGAAAGAAAACGGCAAGCAGGAAGAAATCGTTAAAAAATGGTTTGGTGAATAACAACATCAGGAGGTGCACCAATGGCGCTTGATTTTATGGTAATTTTTGAAGACAACAATTTATATGCGCTTCTGGAAGGGCTATGGGTTACGGTTTCGATGACTTTCATGGCACTGATTCTAAGTGCGGTTCTGGGTCTGATCATTGGTCTCGGAAGGATGTCCAAGCAAAAATGGATATCTATACTCTGCTCCTTTTATCTGGCATGGTTTCGCGGAACTCCGCTGTTGGTGCAGCTCATGATTCTCTACTATGGCTTGGCGATCGGCTTGCAAGTGGATTTGAGTGCATCTGTAGCCGGGGTGCTGGGACTCGGGATGTACAGCGCCGCTTACGTATCGGAAATCGTGCGCGGAGCGATTCAATCGATTGATAAAGGACAAATGGAAGCAGGACGCTCTCTCGGGATGAGTCATTTCCACACCATGGTGAAGGTTATTTTGCCGCAAGCTGTACGCCGCATGCTGCCGCCGCTGTGCAATGAATTCATCGCGTTGACCAAGAACTCTTCGCTTCTGTCCGTCATTACGGTGTCTGAATTGATGCGCGCAGGCAATCTGATCGTATCGAACAATTTCCGTTACTTTGAGATCTACATCGGCATCGCTCTTCTGTACTTCCTCGTCAACTACTCCATCTCGGTCGGCATCGGCCGTCTGGAACGCAAATTGAGTGTAGAGGGGGCGCGTGCCTGATGATATCCGTCAAACGAATCCACAAATCGTATGGAAGCCTGCATGTCCTAAAAGATGTGAGCCTCAATGTTAGTCAAGGCGAAGTCGTGGTAATGATCGGGCCAAGCGGTTCTGGAAAAAGCACGTTGCTGCGCTGCATGAATTACCTGGAGCAGATTCAAGAAGGCTCGATTGAGATCGAAGGAAAGCCGATCGGATTGATTCAAAAGGACGGAAAGCTCGTGGAAATGCCCCAGAAAGAGCTGGACAAGGTTCGCGCTGAGGTAGGTATGGTGTTTCAAAACTTCAATTTGTTCCCTCATGTGAACGTGCTTGAGAACGTCATGATGGCCCCGATGACTGTGAAAAAAACAAAGCGGGAGGAAATCGAGAAACAGGCACGCGAGCTGCTGCGCAAGGTCGGACTTGCTGAAAAGGCAGATATGTATCCGGACCAATTGTCAGGCGGACAAAAACAGCGTGTGGCCATCGCTCGCGCCTTGGCAATGAAGCCGAAAGTAATGCTGTTTGACGAGCCTACCTCAGCCCTCGATCCTGAATTGGTAGGGGAAGTGCTGGCCGTCATGAAACAGCTGGCTGCAGAAGGGATGACCATGGTGGTCGTCACTCACGAGATGAGCTTTGCCCGAGAGGTAGCTGATCGCGTAGTCGTGATGGACGGCGGTACGTTGATTGAAGACGGGCCACCGGAGAAGATCTTCTCCTCACCTGACCAACCTCGAACACAGGCATTCCTGAGCAAGGTCTTATCGCACTAGACAAAAGGAGGACTCTACATGCTTTCGTAATTGACCCAACCTCCATTCCGGTTTACCCAGGGAAAAGGATACCCCTATGTCACCCGTTTGTTTGAATGGGTCGAGCAGACCTTTCAACCGGGCGAAGCCTATGATTTTGCGGTCATTGGAGTACCTCTCTCGAAAAGCTCCATCAGCTTTTCCGGAGCGCATGCCCACCCGCTGCTATTCCGGCAGCTGCATAGCTCATTTACCACCTACAATGATGAGGATATCGATCTATCCAGCACGCGTGCTGTCGATCTTGGCGATGTCGCCATGCATGTTACTCACATTGCCTGCTGCCAGAAAAACATCGAATCCGCTCTCGAGGAAATCACCAACGCCTGGTAACACGGGCGTTGGTGATTTGTGCGAGGGGGAAGTGTTGTGTGATAACATGGGAAATATTGCTGAGTCATTCTGTAGAGAAAAAATTACATTGGCGTATTTGGGAAGGGGAGAAGGAAATGTCCACGATCGAACAGATTACCGAGCATATCTTGATTATGCATGCAAGTCATGACACGGATCGCCCCATCCTAGCAGCCATTACGGGGGCAAGAAAAACCCTCTTGATTGATGCTGGAAATTCACCGGCGCATGCCGCGTTGTTTCGTCAGGAGTTGCAAAGGCTAGGCGTTCGTCTTCCAGATCTGCTCATACTGACTCATTGGCACTGGGATCATACATTCGGAATGTCAGCATGGGATCTACCTACTATCGCGCAGGCAAAAACCGCACATTCATTGAGCAAACTGATGGGGCTGGAATGGTCGGATGAAGTCATGGAACAGCTCTGTAAGGAGAAGATCATCAATGCCAGCACGATGGCGAACATCAAAAAAGAGTACGGAATGAACCGGGACTTGATCCGAATAGTCGAGCCGGATATCCTATTCGATGAATCGATCACGATCGACCTTGGTGGCGTGACATGTCAGGTGAACCTTGTCGGAGGAGATCATTCGGAAGATTCGTGCTATGTGTACGTAAAAGAGGATCAAACGCTGTTCCTGGGAGATGCCTTGGGTCCCTCTGTCTATGGCGGGCCGCGCAGTTATACAGCCTCCCGTTTTCTGCGCGTGTTGAAGCAAGCGTACCAGTCTGAAGCAATCCTTTTCGTGGAATCGCACGGCCGGCCATTGGATCGAGCTGCCTTTCAAAAAGAGCTCAGTGATTGGGAGAAGCTAGCTCTGCTCACAGAGCAATACGGGCAAAACAGAGAACGGATCGTAAGCGAGATGTGTACCTTCCTCCAGGTGTCAGAGCTTCCTCGTGAATTTTCAGAAGCTCTCGAATGGTTCATGGTCGGGGCTGCCTACCAAGGATCCGATACCTACTAAAACCCCTACAACCGCAACTTCACGGCGAAGATCGACACCGTGAAGCTGCGGTTTTTTGCATAGCCGAATACGTGCAATGTCCTGACGGTATTCGAAACTAAGGGGGTAAAGCTAATCCAAAATAAAAATTCTATTTATGCTAGCGTAGGGGTAAATTGATAGTAAGGTATATTATTAGCAATATTGTACAAACTGATAATAGATACGGAATTGCAGATGTGTTTCCTATAACCAACGGCTGGTTAAGCCATACACAAGTAGTTAGGCCATTTGATTTCGTTCGTGACCCGTAAATCTTATTGAATTATGGGTTTTTTCATGCTCAAATTTGTAGCTGGTTTCCATACTCCAAGTTGCTGCAAAGTCGTTTGTAAAGAAGGAGCAAACACAGAGTCTCATTTTCATTTCGCGACATATCAAAATAGTTGATGTAACAAACCAGGACAAGATATCTTTCTTGAGAGCATTGTGGGGCACCGTGGGTAGTGGAAAGAGAAACGAATCATCCGATTTATCCTGAGTCATTCAAATTTGTGATAATATAAGAAAAATATAAGACGTAATACTAATGACTAGACAGCAAGTGAAAAGAAATCTATTTTCTGCTAGAGCTTCTTTTAAACTAGAGGTGGCATCATGTTAAAACGTTTATTTGTTTCAGGATACAAGGCTCACGAACTTGGCATTTTCAATGAAAAAAATCCGGGGTTAGCCATTATTAAGAAAGCACTGAAGCGGGAACTCGTAAGATTCCTTGAGGAAGAATTGGAATGGGTCATCGTATCAGGTCAACTCGGGGTAGAAATGTGGGCAGCCGAAATTGTTCTGGAATTGAAAAAGGAGTATCCACACCTAAAACTGGCGATTATTACTCCGTTTTTGAATCAAGAGGAAAAGTGGAAAGAAGAGACCCAGGATTACTACCGAAATATTGTGATGCAAGCCGACTATATCAATAGTGTCTATCAAACACCTTACCAGGGAGTTTGGCAGCTTGGAGAGAAAGACAAATTCTTGTTATCCAATTCAGACGGTATCTTGTTAGTTTACGATGAAGAAAACGAAGGCTCACCGAAATTTCTAAGTAAGCTCGCCGCAAAAAAAACGGATATGGGCGATTATCAGTTATTTCGAATTAACGCATATGACTTACAGACCATTGCAGAGGAACAGCAGCAAGAATTATACAATGACTAGTTTTAAACAAAGAAGCTAGCTATGAAAAGCTGGTTTTTATTCTTGGATGGTCGCTCCCGTTTGTCAAACAATCATATTTATGCCACAACCTATCAACAAAAGGGGACCTGTCGGGGTCCCTTTTGTTATTCCAGATAGATGCCAGAAAGCCAAATTATCCGCTGTCAACCACTTGGAATTCCTACTTATTTTTCCTCGATCAATTACATAAGACAAGTCACTTCTACTCAAATTTCTTTGCTCAAATGCTGACCAATGTGTTCATATTACACGTTCAAAGATTAATTGCAATTAAGTTATGAAGAGTATTGTTTTTATTAAGTTATAGACTAAATACCTAATTGTTCAATACGGAAAATATGCCATTATTCCCATTCGTGATATTAGCAAGTAATGATATCATGTTTACTCATAATAAAATATGGAAAGTGAGGCAGTAATTGTGAAGAGAATCGCATTTGGTTAACAACAATAGTGAATCCTGTGTTTTTAGGCATTAGTCAGTGCTGCTCAATTCGGGTAGACAGTAGATTCAGTTGTAACAAAAGGCCTAACAAATTGATTTGGTAAGAGGGTACATTACAGCGAAGTTACATATTCGAGTAGGTGAATTTGAATATTGATCGTGGAGCTATCATTGTTTCAGTTTGGGTTTATAAAATTTCGAAGTATTTTACTGAAATAGTGACTCTTTCTACTAAGCGCTGTAGTAGAAACCTAACCAATGAGGAGAGCAAAGTGAACATTAACATGAAAAGATATTTGTCCGTGCTTCTAGTGCTGAGTGTGCTATTGAATATGGTAGTACCCCTTTCATATGCATCTACGAATCTAGATAATCAAATGAACACAGCGGAAACAAATGAAAATACATCTTCAGAAGGTGTAACGAGTACAACAGAAATAGAAGGCGAAGGATCTATAGATAGTAAGTTACCCTTAGGCGAGGGAAAGCAAGAAAACGAGGAAGAATTAGAAGCAGGAAACGAAATAGTAGAGTTATCGATCCTTCCAGATGGAATTCAAATGGGAGTAGATGAATCTGTTGCATTACTTGTTAAGGCAATGTGGACAAATAAGGTTGTTGAAGATGTAACCCAATCTGTCACGTGGGAAATCGAGAACGAAGAATTGATTCGTATCGAAGAAGGCAAGGTCATTGCTCAAGCTCTGGGCAAAACCACGCTCACTGCTACTTACAAAGACAAAGTGACGAAAGTGAATGTTGAAGTGGTAGATGCTTCTTCAGAAGAGCCTGCTGTAGATGAATTAACCGATGAATCACAAACCGACGAAATAGAAGAGGAAATCCCCAAGCTGATGAGCCGAGTTGCGGGGGAAACATTCGAGCTAACCATTTCCGAAGGTGAGACTTATGTTTTTGAAAATAGTAATCCTAAATCAAGTTCTTCGTTGAAGGCCGATACTTCGAGAAGTGATGGTAGGACGTATGACTTTGCTGCGTACAATGCAGAGGGACAGGGCGTTGCTCATGACCTAGACTCCATCGCTACTTCGAGGTCGATCCCGCTAAATGGAAGGCTTGTTGTTACGGTTACTGGATTTCCTGTAACTTTTACGGGAGATGTAGAAAAGACAACCTATTATTCTGCATCAGAACCCGCTTTATTTAAAAAAACGTTGAGCAAAGATGAAACGTTTATTGCAGTAAATACAAGCTCACAAAGTGAGTCCATTCAATACACTGGTGCTACGAAAAAGAAATTCAGTTACCATATATTCAACAGTGATGGTTCGGTCTACAAACAGGCTGTCGATACGTCGACAGTTTCCTATTCCGTTCCAGCAGGTGGAAAGTTTGTAGCCACTTCGACATCTGATGATCCTGTAACATTTGGTGGTTATTATGACATCTTCAAAGAAGAGGATACCTCCGATGGAACTGTCATCAGTCACAAACTGAATCAAGGCGAGTCCTATCGTTTTGTCAATAATAGTGAAAAGACATTAAGGTTAGATACCGATGCTGCGTATTCGACAGATACGAGATTTGATTTTGCTATTTACAAAAGCGATGGCACAGTACATTCCCAGGCTGCTAATTCATATGCAAGATCGAACGCTGTCTCCGCGGGTGGAGAGATAGTCGTAACGGTTAAGTCTAGTACGCCGATCACGTTCCAAGTATATGATCCTATCTTTGTCGGAACCCCAAGTGTTGATCCTGCTCTTTGGGAAAGAACTGTTGCCAAAAATGAAACAGTCAGTGTGAGAAATACAAGCTCATTCGACCTTAAAGCTCTAACAGATGCTGGCCCAAATAAAGTATTTACTTACCAAGTTACAAGTCGTGATGGGTCTATCGTGAGCCAACAGGACAATTCCTCCTTAAGAAGCATACCTGTTCCAGCTGGTGCGACGTTGACTGCAACAGTAACCAAAGATAATCCGGTAACATTTCACGGATATTTTGATCATTTTAAAGAAGAACAGGTAGAAGATCTTCTATTCAAACAAGAAGTCAAACAAGGCGAATCTTATATCTTTACGAATGTTAGTGGAAAGATTCAAGAGATTGAAACAGATGCTTCTTCTTCAAATGGAAAACGATTTGAATACACCGTTTATAATAGCGACGGCACTGGCAATTCGTATGCCCTGGATACAACTTTGAGATCGAAGTATATTCCAGTCGGTGGAAAAATGGTCGTTACGGTCACGTCTTCCATACCTGTGACCTTCCAAGGATTTGAGAAAGGTGTAAAAAGAAGCCCCAGCGCAAATCCTGCACTATTTAAGCGCCAAGTGTTTAATGGTGAGACGGCAAGCTTTTTAAACACGAGCACGAAAGAATTGAAGATTGAAACGAATGCGTCAAGTAGGAATAAATACAGTTATCAGATTGCCTCAAATACTGGTTCTGTCGTCAAACAGCAAAACGATGCAACTGCGACAAGCTTGGAGATACCAGCAGGTGGAAAGCTGACGGTTACCATTCCCTCCGATCAGAGCGTTACCTTTTATGGATATTATGACTTCTTTAAAGAAGATGGTTCTAGTTCGATACGATTTAAATTACAGCTGAACCAAGGCGAGTCTTATGTATTCACAAACACGAGTACGGACAAATACCAGTATATAGATACAGATGCTTATTCCTCTCAGGATAAGAAATACGATTATACCTTGTACTATCAAGGACTTCCAACACGTCAGTCTGCAAGTGATAATGGAAGACAAATTTCAATGCCTCCGGGCAGTAGAGTAGTGGTCACCGTCATATCTTTAAAACCTGTGACATTCGAAGGTTTTAAAGATGGATTGGAAGCAAGAGTGAGTCCTACCCCTGCTCTTTTCAAACGAACAGCGGTAAAAAACGAAACAATTGGGATTCGGAATACAAGTCAAGATACCGTACAAGTTCTAACAGATGCAACCTACAACAAAAATCAATTTACCTATCAAGTAATGAAGAGTGACGGTTCTATTGCTATGGAGGCCAACGACACTTCCCAGCTCCAAGTATCCGTGCCTCCAGGGGGTAAGCTGACAGCAACAGTGACCACTGACCTGCCGGTTACGTTCGCAGGTTACTATGACATCTTAAAAGAAGAGTCAGCGGTTTCTTTAACATTTAACCAACAAGTACAACAAGGTCAATCTTATGTTTTTGTAAACAAAAGTGATGTAACACGAGAAATAAAGACGAATGTTACATATGAGTCTGGGAATAAATTTGATTATGCCATGTACGAAGTAGATGGAACCAGTCATAGTCTAGAACGTGATTTCTCTAAAGATATACTTGAAATTCCAGCGGGTGGAAAGGTAGTTGTAACTGTTACTTCGGCTTCTCCAGTGACGTTCAGCGGATTTGAAAGCACTATAGCAAGAAGTGAAAGTTTGCAACCCGCCTTGTTAAAACGAACTCTTTTAAAGAATGAAAGTGTAAGCATTCTAAATCAGAGTAAAAAAAGTTCGAAAATCAAAACAACTGCTACACGTTATGATCCCTATCGTTATGAAGTGAAGAGTCCAGACGGTAAGATCACGGATGATGATGATAAAAGCACGTCAAAGAGTGAAACAATTAGGGCTGGTCATACCTTTACCGCGACAGTCATCAATGATAATCCCATTACTTTTTATGGGGCCTATGAGCATTTTGTCGTAACTTCAGATCCAGTCCCGATCATTGAGAATGTAGCGGTGAACACTTTTGTAGATGTGACGAAGAATACAAAAGAGGTCATCTATCAGTTCACCACAGAAAAAGAGGGATTGCATCGCTTGTTTACATCTCCGTATCAAGAGAACGGTGGAGAGGTAGACACGGTTCTTACCTTGTACAGCGATTCTGCCATGCAGAATGTGATTGTGCAAAATGATGATCATGATGGCCCTTTCGGTTCGCTATTCTCCATGGTGGAAGCAAAGCTTGCGCCGAATACGACGTATTATGTAAAGCTTACAGCAAAGGCACATGCAAATTTATTGACCAGAATGACAGTAGAGTCAGATTTCGACAATTCTCGTGAAACAGCTACGGCAGCGGAATGGGATGGGATTTATTCCGACCGTTTGTCTTCACCATACGATGTTGATTATTTCAAGCTTACGCTAGATGAGATTGCCGATATGAATTTATATGTCGACAACAACATTCTAACGTTAGAAGATAAAGACGGAAATGAGCTCCAGACGTTTTATGCGAATCAGGAAGACGTGTTATTTATTCCAGGCGACATAGGCGTATTTTATGCGAAAGTATGGAAGCAAAATCCAAGGAAAGAGAAAAGAGCGGCTCTACGCTCGTTACAGACTGCTCCAACTCCCATCTACCATACAAAGTTTCATAAAGTAGTACGGGATACGGGGTATATGGCTATAGATCCAGCCTTAAACATTGTCGGAACGATTTCATGGCAATACTACGAAGATCATCAGGAAACGGTCATTACGGTAGCACCTAAAGATAATCCAACTCATGTAGTTTACCTAGAAACGAGAAGGTTTTTGGCGAAGAATGTGAAGCATACCTTTACGTGGGATGGTTCCATCAATATGCCGACTACCCAGCCAATCTTAAAAAATGGAACTTACATTGTAAAAATTCGAGCAAAAGACGTTGCAGAAAGGTATACAATTGATTCATGGTTTAGACTGGTCAGTGCAAAAGATACAGAAACTCTTAATATTGATGAACTAGTTGAGAAATACAATGGGGAAGTATCTACCGAAGACATTAAAACGATGCAAAGAACGCTTAAAAACATGAAAATGTATCATGGCAAACAAACAGGCTCTTACGATAAAGATTTACTGATGTCCGTAATTATGTATGAGGTAGTTACCAACAGATGGAGCGGATTAGTTGCCCAACAAGAAATGGATGCAAAAAATAAAGGAACATACTATGAACCTATTACTGAAAGAGGAAAAATAACGAAGAGATTGGTTAGCAATTCTATTAAAGACGAACACCGAGACTACTCGGGGGCAAGAATTGAGTTTATGCTGGAAGGCGATGCAATCATCTTTTCGCTTGCAGGAGGGGCGGCCGCACGTGTCATGCGTGTCGGGTCTACCATCACTGTCAAACTAAGTAAAACCGCAAAGGAACTAATTGATGAAGCCATCGAGATGAGTGAATGCAATTGTTTTACTGCTGGAACAAAGGTTCTAACAGATGATGGGGAGAAAAATATCGAAGACATTGAAGTCGGTGATATGGTTCTCGCCAAGTATGAGAATAACCCTGATGGAGAGTTGGCTTTCAAAGAAGTAACAGCTTTATATCGCAACGAACGTGACGATATTATTAAGTTACATGTTGGGAAGCAAATCATCGAGACCACAGACAACCATCCGTTTTGGGTAGTTGGTAAAGGGTGGGTCTTCGCAGATGAACTTCAGATAGGCGACAAACTCGAAAAGGCTGACGGAAGCAAACTGACGATTGACAAGGTTGAGTTCGTTAAGCTAGATGAACCAGTTACGGTTTACAACTTTACGGTTGCTGAATTCCATACGTATTATGTATCGGATTTGGGCATTTGGGTGCATAATACAAAATGTACTTTCAGAGATGTTTCTAAATTGAATAGTTGGACAAAAACAAAGAATGGTCCTAAGGGAACATTAAAAGAACAAGGGTTTAAGTTTGTTGGGAGAGAGGTGCGAGGTAATGGACTTATCATTGATAAGTACGAGGATGGCAAAGGTAATTATGCACAACTTCATACAAATCAACTGAATAATACAGGAGCCCCTGGGAAATATGATCCACAACATTTTCACTATACAGATTCACAAGGAAATAGTATCGATAATAACCATTACTACTAATGGAGGGGTGACAAATGATATACTTTAAGGAATCTAGACCGTATTTTCTAATTGAAGATTCTATTTTACCTTTCCGAGCAGAATTATATTTCGAAATATTTAATTGCTTTCTAGATAAAGACGAATTTTTGTTATTTGCTGGGCCAGTAAAAACAACAGATAGAGAGTATATGAAATTTATAGAAGAGCGCAAGGTATTAATTGGTTCAATTGATACATGGTTTTGGTGGCCAAAGTTAACTAGGGAAATTCTTTGGTTTAAGCCAAAAAATAATTTGGAAATCTTGAACGAGATAAAGGTTTTTTGTGCATGTATTGTCACTGAATCTGGAAATGAAAATATTAACAATTATAGTTTTGCTATGACGCTAGAAGAGACCGATGAAGGTATATGCTTATACATCTCTGAAAAGGCGAGAGGTAGCTTTTTATCTGAAGTATTCCCAAAAATGGAAAAGGTTATGAAAGATAATAAAGTTTCATATGAATCATTAATTTAACATTGCAGGTAACTAATCTTTTCTTTGGTTTGTTTCGGAAATAACAAATTCAAAACTCCTTCTACTGTCATTAGGATCTATTAACTTAGCGCCACTCTGCGCCTTAACCGGCGTAGGGTGGTTCTTTTTGAGCAAAATGAACTACCCAGTGCCGAATAAATTAGGCGGCACGTACTGAATGAACTTAACCCTAATCACCCCCGTATGATGTTCCTTTAATATGCCTGTACGCACATAAATGCTTGAATTTTAACGCATTAGTGTTACATATTACAGGTTCGAACAAAGGGAGCTTTGACAACGGCGAAGATTCGGCTGAATATCATTTCAAAAAAACGGCGCATCTGTAGGGGCGGAAACGTTGGAACAGTATGTAAGAAAAGCTTGGGAATTCGCTAGAACTGCGAGAAAAGGTTCTACTAAAAGCCCAGTTTCAGGAGCAGTAGAAGGAACTATTCGCTACAAAAAGAATGGGAAATATGTTGATATTGCCCCTGACGGTACAATTGTTTCGTTCGGCAGAACCTAATAGTTTAAGCCTTGAAAGGAGGAGCTTCTACTGAATAATAAAGGGATCTTCTCAGAACTATTTAAGACACAAATGAGTAATCTATTTCCTTATGAAGACATTGCTAAGATGATGGAGGATTTCAAAGAGGACTTCTCTCGAATCGATGATAGTTTTAGTGCCGATTTTAATGATTATTGTTCGGTCATTGCAGGATCGATTACCTATGTCATAAACAATAATGCAGGGGGCATACCTGAAAGGCAGGTAGATTTATTACACAAGGGATTCTTTGAACGATTTGAACACTATAGCTTCCTTGAGGAAAGATTAATTCATTACCCACTTCTTTTTAATGAATACCTTTCTCATGAGAAGGCGAGAAAATTGATATTGGATTTTTTAAAAAATGAATAAACTTCATTCGACCACAAGCGAGTATCCTTCGCTTGTGGTAGTGATTTGGCAGCCATTTGACGCTGATGGCATAAAAGCCAACTGCCATTAAATAAGTTTTGGAGGTAGAATGCCAAAATGAAGATCACAAAAATTAACGGTGAGGAATTTACTTCTAGGGATAATTTACACAGCATCCTGAGAAGCAAACTAGTAGAACCTGAACATTATGACCATACGTATTGGGGAAATAATCTCGATTCGTTATGGGAATGTTTAACTGCATGGATTGAATTACCTCTAACGATTGAATGGTTGAATTATGAGAAAAGTGTTGAATATCTAGGTGATTATGCAGAAAAATTACTCCAAGTCTTTACTAATGCAGAGAAAAATGGCAGAGGATTTAAAGTGGTAGTAAAATGACAACTGGTTTGAGTTCGAATTAATATGAATGACCTTGAGGTGCTTGTTATCTCAGGGTTTTTTCAATTGCAGGTGGGGCCGTCGTTCGATTGATTCGAATTATAGTAAAATAGGCTAAAGCTGGTCAAACAGGAGAGATGGCTTAGATTAGGAGATTACTATATGCAAATTAATCTGAAAGAACCATATGGAATATTAAAGCATAGTGCGTCACCTGAGGATGTTGCTCACTTGCTTAGTCTATTCATTAAAAAAGACTCTTTATTGCTTTTTTCTTTCTATGAAAGAAATTTGCCATTAGTTGATACTGACATTCAAGAATTCATCAATGAAAGACGTCTATTTACTAATTCCAAATGGGTATTGCCGTGGGAAGAAACAATTCCTCACTGGGACCAACCAAATAATACACCACCAAATATTATTTGGTTCTCAGTAAAGACAAAGGACGAGATTATAAAAGCGATAGATATCGACAGTTTATTTCGATGTGTTGTAGTGAAGGAGGGCGACGACTTTAATAATTACTCGAATGTGATATTCCAACAAGAATATTATGCAACTTTTGACGAAGAAAATTTTGAGCATTATATTGGGTTTGCGAACAAGGTTGAATTTCTTAACGCCACATGGTCAGAATTAAAGAACCGATTTCATGTAAACTTAGTTGAACAGAGAAGAGGACCTTGATTGTGGACTCGCCTAGTACATTTTCGTAGGACATCCATCGTTACGAGATATAACATTTTAAGTTCTGCCAGTGCAGCCTGTGTCGCTCCAGATGGGAGATAGTGGTATATTAGATCATAATGAAAATGGTAAGCGCTGGAGGGGACATGCCATGGAGAAACGCCGCGTATTGTTGCTCGGGGCTAGCGGCTACTTGGGAAGTCAAGTCTATCAGGAGCTTTTGCGGGATAATGCCATTGATCTGATGGGTACATGCTTTTCTGCACAAGCTGTCCATCAATTACTTCGGGTCGATGTGACTGATACCCCTTCTTTTTCAGCGAAACTGCAAGAGTTTTCGCCGCATGTTGTCATTTGGGCGTTGATGAGTGCAACAGATGAACGAGAGCTAATGGAAAAAGGCTTGGATGTTCTGCTTTCTCAGTTGCCGGAAAAGAGCAAATTCATCTTCATCTCCACAGACGGTATTTTCGGAGGAGGAACAGGCTCTTATCGGGAAGAAGATCCGCCTGAGCCATTAGAGGAGAGAAACCCGATAGCAACTTATTCGAATGCCAAAATACGAGGGGAAGCACGCATTCGCGAGCGGCATCCCAACCATGTCATCGTGCGAGTGGGCCCAATCTATGGTCGCAATGTGGTTGGACAATGGGATAAACGCGTCGCTTCGATGTGTGCAGACTTGGAAGCTGGCAGAGAAGTAAGCCGGTCAGGTAATTTGTACAAGACGTTTGTCCATGTGGAAGACGTGGGAAAGGCCATTCACGAATTGCTGCACGGCTCTTACCTCGGAACCCTTCATCTCGGTCCAGCAAAGAAAGAGAGTTATTATTCTTTTTTCAAAAAGATGGCTCTGGCATTAGGGCTGAATGCTGATGGTGTAAAAGAAACCTTGTTAAAAGAAGCGGAGGCGCTAGAACGAGGGATTCCGTTGGATACTTCGTTACGTACGAAAAAGGCGCATGAATTGCTACAGACCCGTTTTCGTCAGGCGGGATGGAAAAACGCGTATGGGAACGATAACGACAAAGGAGAGTAGAGAACAATGAAAACAATCGGATTAATTGGCGGCATGAGCTGGGAGTCCTCCTTGGTCTACTATCGTTTGATCAATGAAACCGTCAAGGAGCGGCTGGGCGGTTTGCATTCGGCAAAAAGCATCCTGTATTCTGTTGATTTTGCCGAGATCGAAGAAATGCAACGAGAAGGACGATGGGAAGAAGCCGGCGAGCGGATGGCGCTTGCGGCGAAAAGTCTGGAAGCGGCAGGAGCCGACCTGATCGTTCTCTGTACAAATACGATGCACAAGCTAGCGTATGCTATCGAGGAAGCGACCAGCCTGCCATTTCTGCATATCGCGGATGCGACTGCCCAAGCGATCGCAAACCACGGGCATAAACGAGTGGCACTGCTTGCGACGAGATTTACGATGGAGCAGGATTTTTATATAGGGCGTCTGCGTGATGTACATGGATTGGAGGTACTGCTGCCGGATGAACAAGAGCGAAAACTCGTCCATGACATCATTTATCATGAGCTCTGCGTCGGAACTATTCGCGAGGAATCCAAACGTACCTACCAGGCGATTATTGAGAGACTGGTCAAGGAAGGTGCAGAGGCAGTTATCCTTGGCTGTACGGAAATCGGTCTGCTGATCTCGGCCGAAGATTGTACGGTTCCGGTATTTGATACGACTGCGATTCATGCAGAGGCGGCTGTAGAGGCTGCTTTGCGGTAGATGATAGGAAAAATAAAAGACTGAGTTCATCCCATTTTCTACTTGAATGGATGACTGAGTCTTTTTTTTGTACAAACGTGCATGTCCTTTATTTGTCCTTGAGTAAATCCGAGATCAAGATACCGTTTATTTTCAACCCAGTAATGTCGCAATCCGTTATCTCCACATTGGATAAATCACAATTTCTGAATTGCCCATGAGTAAGGTTACAGCGCTGAATGCCTAAGCCTGACAAATTTGCGTTGGAGATTTTGATTCCACTCATATTCACATCATTCAAAGTCATTTGACTCATATTTACGTTGTTGATTTTGGTCTTTGCCAAGCTGACATTATCAATATCAAGTTCCTCAGCTCTAACCTCCTGCCATTTAGAACCTGATATATCCGCCATTTGCAAATCCAACGGCTCCACCTTTAGGTTCATCCTCATATCCCCCTTTGAATTATGAATGAAGGTATTTTAACTTCGACATACGCCTTGTTTTTCCTTTATTACCCAGTTGTTTTGTATTCGTGTTAAAAAACAACAAAATGCAACCAAACACACATAAAAACAATCAATTTACGTTGCGTTCATATCCGCTTAATATTTTCCCCGTAAGATTGGTGTCGTAGGAACCAAGAAATGAACATTCCGCAAAGAGGAGAGGTTCTCATGAAGAAATGGCATTATCCTTTACTTGCTTCCGTTCTATCAATCGCGTTTTTAGCAGGATGTGGACAAGCACCAGGGTCACAACCAAACACACAAACTTCCACAAAGGAAAGTACAACCGCCTCAGGAGAGATTACGGTTTATACGGCGCTGGAGGATGACCAGATCAAAACCTATTTGGAATCCTTCAAAGCGAAATATCCAGATGTAAAGGTCAATATCGTCCGCGATTCTACAGGAATCATCACAGCAAAGCTACTGGCGGAAAAAGACAATCCACAAGCAGACGTCGTATGGGGAACAGCAGCGACAAGCCTGCTTGTACTCGAACAGCAAGGCATGCTCGAAAGGTATTCGCCGAAAGGAATCGAGAAGGTATCCCCGGAGTTTAAGGATTCCAAAGAACCTGCAAGCTGGGTAGGAATCGACGCGTGGGAGACAGCGGTCGCGGTCAATACAAAAGAGCTAGAAAAACGCAATTTGCCGATCCCGCGCTCATATGAAGACCTGATCAAGCCAGAGTACAAAGGATTGATCGTGATGCCAAATCCGGCGTCTTCTGGAACTGGGCTTCTCACCATCAACGGAATCATGCAACTGAAAGGGGAGCAAGAAGGCTGGGCGTATCTCGACAAGCTGCATGAAAATATGGCGATCTACACGCATTCCGGCTCGAAGCCAGCGAAAATGGCCGCATCCGGCGAATATCCAATCGGCATTTCCTTCGGCTACCGTTCGATTACTGAGAAGAAAAAAGGCGCACCCGTTGAAGTCGTCTTCCCAACAGAAGGCTCGGGTTGGGATGTAGAGGCGAATGCCTTGATCAAAAAGAGTGAGATCAAGCCAGAATCCAAGCTGTTCTTGGACTGGGCCATCTCCGATGAAGTCATGAAAGCCTATAACCAAAACTTCGCCATCGTCAGTGTTAAGCAAGAAGGCGCGACACTCCCGGAAGGCTACGCAGTAGATCCGATCAAGCAATTAATCAAGCTCGACCTGAATCAAGCCGCACAAAATCGTGACAACGTCTTGGCGGAGTGGGAAAAACGATACGGGACCAAGAGTGAACCCAAGTAAGCAGCGAGGAGAACAGCATGACACAATCCTATCTATCCATTCAAGGGGTCAGTAAACGCTTTGGTTTGTTTGCCGCATTGGAGCACATTTCCATCGAAATTGACGAGAATGAATTTGTTTGTCTACTCGGTCCCAGTGGCTGCGGTAAAACGACATTACTGAGAATGCTGGCTGGATTGGAACAGCCGACGACAGGCAAGATGATCCTGGGAGGCAGGGAGATTACTTCCCTGCCACCAGCAAAACGAAACATTGCGATGATGTTCCAATCGTACGCATTGTTTCCCAATTTGACGGCTGCCGAAAATATTGCCTTTGGCCTGCAAGAAAAGAAGCTAGGGAAAAAAGAGATCGCAGCCAAAGTAGAAGAGGCGCTAGACATGGTTGATTTGTCTCATGCCGCCGCCAAATATCCCAGCCAGCTCTCAGGCGGTCAACAGCAGCGAATTGCCTTGGCGAGAGCGATTTCTCTATCGCCGGATGTCTTGCTTTTAGATGAACCACTATCCGCATTGGATGCAAAAGTAAGACAAAAGCTGCGCCGGGAGATTCGGCGTTTGCATGAGCAGTACGGCATGACAACAGTGATGGTCACGCATGACCAAGATGAGGCATTGACCATGGCAGACAAGATCGTCGTCATGGATCACGGCGAGGTCGTTCAGGTAGGCACACCCGAGGAGATCTATAACACCCCAGCCACTCCGTTTGTTGCTGATTTTATCGGAGCGATCAACTTTTTTGAGTACAGTCGCTTTGAGAATGAGCAATCTGATCCGAATCGCTTACTTGCGATCAGACCGGAGCATGTGCGGATTTTGCAGCAAGAATCCGAATGCGCCATACCTGCGACGATTTCCGAGATAGAATTTCGCGGTGCTTTTTACCGAATCTTTCTAGCGTGGCAAGAGGAAGGCCAGATAAAAAAAGAGCTTCTGACAATCGATTTGATAGCGGCCGAGGCACAAAGAATTGGGATTGCCCGAGGCAAAAAGGTGTGGCTGGAGTTTCCGTTGGAGAATTTGCTGACCTTTGAGCATGCGCCAGCCATAGAGGAACAGGGGTGAGCAGCATGAAGGAAATAACATCGCTCTTCGATGGAAAAGCCATGCAAAAGTGGTTCATCGCTCTCGTCGTACTTGGATTGTCAGCGAGTGTTCTGTTGCCACTAGGCCAGTTGTTTTCCAAAGCATTCTATAACAAGAACGGTCAGTTCATCGGCCTGGACAATTTCGTTACGTACTTTTCCACCCCAGCACTGGCAGGGTCACTGAATAATACCTTGTACATTTCTGCGATGACGACGCTGATCGCAGTCACACTCGCTTTTCTGTTCGCGTATGCCTTGACGCGCAGCGGGATTCGCGGAAAACGAGTCTTTCGGGCGATCGCGCTGTTGCCGCTGTTTGCGCCCACGATGATGCACGGAATCGCCCTGACCTACCTCTTTGGGAATCAAGGGCTGGTGACGACGGGGATCTTCGGGTTGCTCCCGTTTCAATGGGACATCGATTTGTACGGCCAAGTGGGGATTATTTTGGCGGAGATCGTCTATGTTTTCCCGCAAGCGTATTTGATTCTCGCTGTTTCCCTTGCTTTTGCCGACTATCAGCTGTACGAAGCGGCGGATACGCTCGGGGCGAACCATTGGCGCAAATTTTTTGTAGTAACGATTCCTAGCGTGAAATACGGTATCGTCAGCGCCTGCTTTGTCTGTTTTACTCTCTCGTTTACTGACTTCGGGGCACCAAAGGTTGTCGGCGGACAGTTTTCCGTAATGGCGACAGACGTCTACAAGCAGGTCATCGGTCAGCAAAATATGACGATGGGAGCAACGGTTGGGCTGCTTTTGATCATTCCCGCTCTCGTGGCGTTTATCGTGGACCGGATTGTTGAGCGGAAGCAACACGCGGCTGTAACAGCCAAGTCCAAACCGTATCGAATCAAGGAAAATCGTTTGCGCGACTTATTTTATTTCATTCTCTGTGTGAGCGTCAGCGGATTTTTGCTGCTTCTCATGGCTGCGGTGGTACTGGCTTCTTTCATCAAAGTATGGCCGTACAATCTGACTTTCGGCTTGGATCATTACGACTTTTCCAACGTAGCCGGAGAAGGGATCGAGCCACTGTGGAACAGTATTCTGGTCGCTTTGCTGACGGCAGTGATCGGGACGGCGGTCACGTTTATTACCGCCTACACCATTGAAAAATCCCAAGTGTGGAAGGGGCTTCGCCAAGCTGGATACTTCCTGTCGATTCTCCCCTTGGCATTGCCGGGGATGGTCATTGGACTAGCGTACATTTTCTTCTTCAATAATCCATCAAATCCATTTCACGGCATGTACGGAACGATCTGGATTTTGATTTTGGCGAACGTCATTCATTTTTTCGCAGTTGGCTTCATTACAGCAACGAGCGCGTTGAAAAAGCTCGATCCCGAATTCGAGCAAGCGGCAGAGTCCATGGGGATCTCGCAGACAAAGCTATTGTGGCGCGTCACGATTCCCGTCTGTATGCCGGCGATTGTCGAAATGGTGGTGTACTTTTTCATCAACTCGATGGTGACGATTTCGGCGGTTGTTTTTCTGTACGCAGCGGATTTCAAGTTGGCATCTGTCTCCATCATCAACATGGATGACGCAGGGGATGTGGCTCCGGCAGCAGCGATGTCGGTATTGATCGTTTTCCTCAACATCATCGCACGTGCTGGCGCAGAATGGATCGCATCCAAACTTCGCAAGCGGACAACAGGGTCCTACCAAGAGAAAGGTCAGGTGGCATAAAGCATGAAAGCAGTAGTATTTGATTGGGCAGGAACGATGGTAGATTACGGATGTTTCGCTCCTTTAGCTGTCTTTTTGCAGGTGTTCAAAAACCGGGGGATTGAGCTGACAGCAGCAGAAGCGCGCGAACCGATGGGGATGCTCAAGCGCGATCATATCCAGGCACTTTGCAAAATGGAGCGGGTAGCAGCGCTTTGGCAAGAGCGTTACGGTCGACTTCCGAATGAAGCGGATGTGGACGAATTGTACGCTGACTTTGAACCGATGCTGATGGCGACGCTGCACGAGTACGCCACTCCTGTTCCGGGAGCAATTGAATTGGTAGGACGACTGCGCGAGCAAGGAATCAAAATCGGCTCGACCACAGGCTACACGAGAGAAATGATGAACGTCGTAGCGGCCTCAGCTAAACAACAGGGCTACGAGCCAGACGCACTGGTCACCCCGAGTGAAGTGCCTGCTGGACGTCCATATCCATGGATGTGCTATCAAAATGCGATCCTGCTGGATGTATATCCCATGAACGAGATGGTCAAAGTCGGTGATACGACAAGCGATATGAAAGAAGGAAGAAACGCCGGGATGTGGACCGTTGGTGTCCTGAAGGGTGGAAGCGAGCTCGGCTTGTCCTTGGAGGAAGTGATGAGTATGCCACAGGAAGAGCTGGATAAAAGGTTGGCTATCGCAACAGAACGACTGATGGCGGCGGGTGCGCACTACGTGATCGAGGAGATCGGATGCTTGGATGAGGTGCTAAAAAACATCGAGATGCGTCATGCAGGAGGAGAGAGACCATGAATCAGACACGACCAACCGACAATTCGTACTTGTTGCTCACCCCCGGACCATTAACCACTTCATCAACCGTACGCGAGGCAATGCTGCGGGACTGGTGCACCTGGGATCGGGATTACAATGAACTGGTACAGGAAATCCGCCAAAAGCTCGTCCGATTGGCAACCTCGCAGGTAGAGGAGTATACGAGCGTTTTGGTGCAAGGCAGCGGGACCTTTTGTGTGGAAGCGGTGGTGAGCAGTGCGATTCCCGCAGACGGCAAGCTGCTCGTCCTGACGAATGGCGCATATGGGGATCGGATCGTGGAAATGGCACAAGTCCATGGAATCGCGACGGAGGTAATTGATTTTGGCGAAGTGACAAAAGCCGATGTAGAGGCAGTGGAGCAGAAACTAGCAGCGGATGCAACGATCACGCATGTGGCTGTCGTGCATTCAGAAACGACTACCGGCATGCTCAATCCCATCAAAGAAATCGGTGAAGTCGCCAAGAAGTACGGAAAAGTCTATATCGTAGATGCGATGAGCAGCTTCGGTGGCATTCCGATGGATGCAGCAGAGCTCTCGATCGACTTCCTGATCTCAAGCGCAAACAAATGCATCCAAGGTGTGCCTGGCTTTGGTTTTGTCATTGCCAAAACTTCTGCGCTCATCAAATGCAAAGGGATTGCCCGTACGTTGTCCCTCGATTTGTACAGCCAGTGGAAGACGATGGAGGAGCAAAACGGAAAGTGGCGCTATACTTCTCCGACTCATGTCGTGCGAGCTTTTTATCAAGCACTGATAGAGCTTGAGGCAGAAGGGGGAGTTGAAAAACGCTACGAGCGTTACCAGCGAAATCAGCAGCTACTCGCAGAAGGCATGGAGCGCATTGGTTTTCGCATCCTGTTGCCAAAAGAATCGCAATCGCCCTTCATCACTTCCTTTTATTATCCCGAAAGCGAAGCATTCACCTTTGCACAGCTGTATGAGCGGTTAAAGCAGGCAGGCTTCGTCATTTATCCGGGCAAAATCTCGCAAGCGGACACGTTTCGGATTGGCAATATCGGAGAGGTTTACCCAGAGGATATCGAGAGATTAATCGCTGCTATGGAAAACAATCGTTTCTGGCTGGAGTAAATAAAGGGAGGCTATCGTGATGAAAGTGTTTTGCTTGGGTGGAGCGGGAAATATTTGTCGAGAAGCTGTGCTCGATCTCGTGATGCATTCGGATTTTGAGCAGATCACGATCGGCGATTTTAATGAAGAAGAAGGTCGCAAGGTAGTCGAGTGGCTGAACGATCCACGCGTAGATTTTGTTCCGGTAAATGTACGCGATCATGCGGATACGGTCCAAAAAATGCGCGGTTACGACATCGTCATGGACGGAACCACGATCACGCTGAACGGCCTGTCTACTGCTGCGATTGCGGAGGCTGGCTGCCATGGCATCAATTTGAACGGTTTTGGGGAAGAAAACGCATCGGATGCGATCTTTCGCGACCATGGGAAGACTTGTCTGCCAGGCTTTGGCATGACGCCTGGACTGACCCAAATGATGGCGATGCATGCAGCGAACCAGCTCGATGAAGTCGACGAAGTCCGCGTCAGCCACGGTTCCTTTCGCCCGATTGCCTTTTCCAAATCGATCACAGAGACGACGACCTATGAGTATGATCCAGATTTGCCAGGGCGCGTCGTCTATGAAAATGGCGCATTCATTCAAGTCCCGCCATTTGCTCGCCCACGCGAAATAAAGCTTCCCGAGCCGTATGGAAAAACCATTCAGTACATCATTCCTCATGCAGAGACAAAAACGCTCGCACAGGCTTTGTCTCCAAAAGGGGTAAAGCTGATCGAGGTGCGGGGAACATGGCCGAAGCAAAACATGGAGCTGGTCAAAGCCCTCTATGATTATGGCTTTTTACGGAACGATCCCATCACGGTAGGCGAAACAAAGGTAGGAATCCTTGATTGTATCTCCCAATACCTCTACAATTCTAGGGAGGGAAAAGAGACGGAATTATACGGGTATTCTCTTCATGTCGAGGTGACAGGTACCAAGGACGGTTGCAAAGTAGGACACATCCTGTACCATACACATCCGGCATCTGACGGCTCTGTAGCTGACTGGGCTGGGCTGCGCGCCTATACCCGCAACGTAGGAATCCCGCTGGCGATTGCGACTGAGCAGATCGCAAAAGGAAACGTAAAAGCTATTGGCGTCATAACTCCAGAAGAAGCATTTGATCCGGCTGTGATTTTTCACGAGCTGGCAAAACGTCAGATTTACATCCATGGAGAGAAGATCGAAATGACGTAAAGTACGATATAGGGGGACATTCGTCGTGTCGTTGTTCGGGGAAGAGCGTAAGCAAATCATTTTGCAGTTGATCAATTCCAATGGCAAGGTGCGGACCAATGAACTGGTCGAAAAGCTGCAAGTCTCGTCTGAGTCGATCCGCAGGTATTTGGAAGAGCTGGAAGCGGAGAAAAAGCTGAAGCGGGTTTATGGCGGAGCCGTAAAGCTGACAGTGGAGCGCTCTGAGCCTTCTCATTTTGCCCGTGAAGTCTTGCGAGCGGAAGAAAAGAAACGGATTGGACGGTTGGCTGCAGACTTGGTGCAAGACAGCGATACCATTGTCATCGATGAAGGGACAACGCCTTTGAAAATGATCAGCTTTCTCGTGACGAAAAAAGATTTGACGATCCTCACTAGCTCGATCACAGCGCTGAATCGATTAATCGAGTACCAAAACAATGGAATGCTTGCGGCAGACATCTATTTCCTAGGTGGAAAGGTGAGCGCCAAGCATCATCGGGTAAGCGGGACCTATGCAGAGAAGATGATGAAACAATTTTATGTGGACAAGGCGTTTATCGCGGCAGACGGCATCTTGCTCCATAAAGGCTTGACCTGCTATGAGCCGGATCGAACGGAACTCGCCCGTTGTTTCATCGAAAATGCCAATGAAAGTATTGTGCTAGCGGACCACTCCAAGATCGGGGTAAGCACATTGTGCAAGATCGCAGACTTGGGAGAGGTCGACATCGTGATCAGCGATACGGCAGCACCAGCAGAATGGAATAAAGGACTCCAAGCAAAAAATGTAGCATGGATGGTAGCAGAGGAGTAGTAGTAAGCAGGCCAGCGATTCCCCACGACAGGGAAGCTGGCCTGTTGGCTTTAGGAAGAATGGCGCAGCAAAAGTGGCAGCATATGCAGCAATCTCTCTCTGGTAAGGGCAGCGCCATAATTCCATTTTTGCGCTTCTACAACATAGACATAGCCGTTCTGAACGGCAGGCAGACTGTGCCACCTATCACTTTGCATGAATGCGATGGTAGCCTGACGCGATTCGGGGTCTTCGGACAGCAGTATAAAGATCCGATCGCCTGCGTACAGGGGGATGTCCTCCTCTCGAATTTCAATAAAGCCGTAGCCAGCTTGCAATACTTCTTGAATTTTATCCACAGGAGAAAAACCGTTTGGATGGTAGAGGGCGGAGGAAAGTCCTGAAGTGCCCATTACAAACAGTCGCCCGCCTTGCCCATGGATAAAGACAGATGCAGTCTCACCCGGCACAAGCTCGGAACAGAGCTGATTCCACATAGCGGTAGCATTCGTGTGGTATTTCCTGAGCCATTCTCGCGCCTCGTTCTTTTTCCCCAGCCAGTCTCCCAGTGTATGCAACCGTTCCTCCAGCGAAGCAAATGAATTAAACGTGAGTGTTGGGGCAATCTGGCTCATCTGCTTGTATTTGTCTTCTTCTGCGTTTGCGAAAATGATCAGATCTGGCTTCAATGTCGTCAAATGATCATAGTCAACAGGAAAGGAGATATCGTGCATGTGTCTCACCCTGTCTCGATAGATCGTTCGTTCCATCCAGGTAAAATTCCCGCCGACGATATTTTCAACATGGAGCGCGAGCAAATCATTAAACGTCTCCCCAATATAAATGATGCGTTGTGGCTGAAGAGGGATCTCTACCTCATGCCCTGTCCAGTCCTGCACGAGCTCCATGCGGTGAGTCAGCCTGGAATATTGCCTTGGCGTGTAACCGGTCGTCTTTCGAAACCGACGATTGAAGTAATACTCATCCGTGAAGCCGACCTGCGAGGCGATGTCCCGCAATGAATCGTTCGAGCTTTTCAGGAGCTTTTTCGCATGATGAATACGCAGTGCGGTCAAATACTCCAAAGGCTTTTTACCCGTCAACTGGCGAAAGAGCAGCGTGTACTGCCACGACGGCACATTGGCCAGTTGTGCCAACTGCTTGACCGTCATGTTCTCTTGATAATTTTGTTGGATATAAGCAATGCTGTTCTCGACCTCTTTGCTCTTGCTAGGGATATGGTCAGGAGAGAGATTTTGCTCCAGCAAAAATCCGAGCAGCTTCTGGAACCGCAATTGCTGCCAAAAGCTGTCCATTTCAGAAGAAGTTGAACGGCCCAAGAGCAAAGCCTCACATAAGCGCAAGAGCCGGGCAGAAGGGTGAGCCGACAGCTCGATACGGCCATCAAGCAGTGCGTGTGGGTACGGTAGTGGTCTATTGTCTGCATCGAACTGAATGACGGTAAACGAGATTTGGTAGCAATCAATCGCGCTGTCGTACAAGGATTCGATAGCAAAAGGGGTAGACGGTAAAAGTAAAAAACACTTTCCTGCCAAAGGTGAAGTCGTTTGGTCGTCAATACGGAGGCTGCCGTAACCTTTTGTGAAGAAGAGCAGGGTATGGAAGGGAGTGGGTGAAGGACTAGCCGTCCGCTCTACTTTACACAACTGAAAATGAAGGGAACCGAGCGGGGGATGAGGTGGTATAGAGTGAAGCATCGGTTGTGCCCTCCTTTTTATGAGAATCATTATCATTCGTTCTATCCATCGTATACAAAAGAAAGAAGCTTTTCAATCATTGTTGAAAAGCTTCTCCTATTTCATTACTTCGCCAGGATTTCAGGAATCCTTTGCAGGAGCCATTCTCTTGTTGTCGCATCACTGCTAGATTTTTCGATGTCGATAAAGTAGACATATCCGTTTTTAACAGCAGGGAGGTCCTTCCAGATGCGTGATTTTAGCAGCTCCTGCGTTGATTTCTCCGCTTCCTCGCTCGCAGTATTCAGTATAAAGATACGATCTCCCGCTATTTCGGGCAAACGTTCCACAGAGATGAGTTCAAATCCTTTTTGTGCATCGAGTATTTCCTGAATGGGCGCAGTCGGCTTGAATCCATTTGTATCGTAGAGGACTTGGGAAAGCCCTGTTCTTGCCATGACAAACAGCCGATCACCCGGATAATAGGTAAAGACAGAGACGGTTTCTCCTTCTTTCATGATGCCAGACTCCTTCAGCTTCTTCCACATCTCTTCCGATTTGCGCTTGTAATCGGCAAGCCATTTGGTGGCTGCTTCGGGTTTTCCAATCATATCTCCGAGCTGGGTCATCCGCTCTTCCAACGGCGCGAATGTATCAAAAATGACGGTAGGGGCGATTTTGGATAGCTGTTCATATTCTTTTTCTTCGGTATTTGCATGGATGATCAGGTCGGGCTGTAATTCCAGGACCTTTTCGAGATTAATGGGAAAACCGACATTCTCGACATCGTGCAGCTGGTCCTCAAAGATTTGGTTGGCGTACCCGAATCCCCCAATCGGCTTCACGCCCAACGCGAGCATATCGCCAAAGGTCTCACCGGAATAGATGATTCGTGCAGGGGAGACCGGGATGTTGCCTGCATGCCCGAGATAATCAGTATATGGACGCGTCTGGTTTTTCTGACTAGCCGCGCTGCTCGTTGTGCTCGTTGCTTCTTGTCCAAGCGTGGAAGCGGTAGTTGCTTGCGAAGCGGATGGACTGCATCCGATGAGCAAGCTGCTAGTCAGTATGAAGATTCCTAGTGTTCCGCTTATGTTGCGCATGTGTTTCATTTCTATTTTCCTCCAGTAGTCGTTTGAATCTGCTTGCTTTCAATGATAATCATTATCAGATATCGCTTAACAGCTCAATGGACAAACGTCATATAGCCATCATTGATTTTGTACAAAGGGAAGGATTTCACACGGACAGTTGTGGAGTTTGGACAAAAAATAATGGAGAAAATGCATTGTCAGATGGCGAGGAAACACATATGATCAGGATGCAAATAGTGAGAATGAGTATCAATTCGATAATCATCAACAGATGCGAGAGAGGGTAGAAAGATGGTAAGAACGGTTCGAAATGCAGGATTGGCATGGATGGCATTATTATTGATCATGATGCTCGTGTTAACTGCGTGTGCAGAAAAAGCAGCGGAGCCAACATCCACTGAGCAGAAAGCATCGACAGAGAACACCGCTGCAAAAACCAAAGTGGTTAAAGACGCCTATGGCGATGTAGAAATTCCGGTAAATCCAAAGCGAGTAGCGGCGATTTATCAGGAGGACTTCTTGACAGCACTGGGTGTAACCCCGGTTGTCCAGTGGTATCACCCGGCGTGGGGCAAACAGGATTACCTCGGGCTGGACGTGCCGCTTTTTGATATTACGGGAAGTATTGAAGCGTTACTTGCAGCCAATCCGGATATCATCATTGTGGATGGCTACGCTGATCCTAAGAAATACGAGGAATTCAGCAAGGTAGCTCCTACGTACAAGCTGCCGGATGAACTCCGTAACGACACGATTGGAA
This sequence comes from Brevibacillus sp. DP1.3A, assembly GCF_013284245.2. NCBI lineage: Bacteria > Bacillati > Bacillota > Bacilli > Caryophanales > Paenibacillaceae > Brevibacillus > Brevibacillus sp. DP1.3A. The sequence goes on from NZ_CP085876.1 coordinate 1,785,403, forward strand.
GACTCAAGAAAATCGCCGAGGTGCTAGGCGTTCCAGAAAAAGCAGACGAAGCGATCCAAAAGTATAATGAGAAAATTGCGGATACCAAGGCAAAGCTTGAAAAGGCGATTGGCAACGAAACGGTGGCCGTCATTCGTTTGAACGTGGGAAATAAGCCGAATTTGGCCCTCTTCGGAGATGGCAATGTTTACACAGGCATGCTCTATAAGGAGTTGGGCCTTACGCCATATTCCGCTGCCAAAAATCAAGAAACACACGTGGTATTATCAGAAGAAGCCATCCCGGCTATCGATGCAGACCATATCATTGTGTTCCCGTCGAACGGCACGTGGACTTCCGAAGAAAACAAGGATGCGCTCAAGATTTTGGAGAGCCCGATCTGGAAATCTGTTCCTGCTGTGAAAAAAGGTCATGTCTACCCAATGGAGCGGACACATTGGCAATCCGGTGCCATGCTGGCCAATATGAAGAAGGCAGACGACTTGGTCAAAGCGTTTGTAAAGTAATCGAATTCAGTAGAGAAAGCGCGTCATTTCGGTTGATGCGCTTTCTTTTTTATTTGTGGAGCTTGTCGGCGGGATGTTTACTCATTATAATATTAAATGATAATCATTCTCACGAGAAGGGTGAGGGAGATGAATAACGAAGCATCCGGGGCCAAGCTATCTCCACCATCATTTTTCGCAATGACGGCCATTCAAAAAGTAAATGTGGAAAGATGGCAGGACTATCAAGAGCCGGAAGACTACACGATGATTGTAGCAACAGACGGAGAAGGGCTCATTGAAATCGAATCATCGACATATCGGTTTACGCGGGAGCGTTGCTGGATTGCATCACCGCGTCAGAACGTTCGGATCAGTTGCACGAGTCACGTTCTCGACTATTATTATCTGACTTTTCGTGTCGTCCACACGGGAGCTCCGACGAAGGAACAAGCTTCTGAGGATTTTTTCTGTATGGGTGAGTTGACCTGCACGCCTTTTTCACGTGTCGTTGAATCGATTGCGGAGATTTACAAGCATCGCGATGCCACGGAGGCGCTGCAACGATTTTATAATCACGTGCGGTTTGAGGAATTGCTATGCGTTTTGGCCCAGCAAAATGTGCCAGGCAAAACTAGTTTGGACCCGAGGAGAGCTGTTGAGCGTTCAATTGCGTATGTAGAGGAGCATTACCAGGAGCCGCTGACCGTAGAGCAGTTGGCAGAGGAAGCGCATGTTGCACGTTGGCGATATACACAGCTCTTCAAAGAAATGACGGGACAACTACCACTTGATTACATCCATCATCTGCGGATGAATCAGGCGAAGCAGCTACTGCTCATGACAGGTGATCGGATCCACGAGATTGCCCAAAATGTCGGATTCAACAGCGAGTATTATTTCAATCGTCGTTTTAAGCAGAGTGTAGGGCTCGCGCCAGGTAAATATCGCAACATTCATCGGGATGATTTACGAGTCGTCTCTCTTTATATGGAGGATTATTTGCTAGCCCTCGGCATTCGACCCGTCGTTCAATGGGCGCATACATATTGGGGGCAGCAGGACTATTTGGACCTTCATGATGTACCGGCGTACGATGTGCTGACAGATGACGTGCAGCTCTTGTCCAGTCGTGCACCAGATGTCATTATGCTTCGGGAGTGTACAGGCTGGAAGGCGGATGTGTATGCCAAATGTGCCCGGATCGCCCTTACATGCGTGATTCGGCAGTACGGACCTGAGTGGCGAAAAACATTGCGTACCCTCGGTGATCGGTTGGGTCGAAGTGAATTGGCAGAGCGGTCAATCGAGCAGTATGAACAGAAAGTAAGGGCTGCCAAAAATGTAATGGGACGTAGTCTCAAAGGGCAGAAGGTAGCCTTCTTACGCATATCGGCCGATCAAATCCTCGTGGAGAAAAACTACACATCGCAGGTGTTGTTTCAAGATTTGGAAATGGAGCCGGCTCCGCTGGTAAAAAAACAATTTGCCAAGCAGGTGAGAGAAGGGGTATCGTGGGAAGAGTTGTCAACACTGGATGCCGATCACATTTTTTTCGCCTTTGACAAATGGCATCAGGGAAAAGCGGGTGCTGAACAGCTACAGCTCGACCATCCCGTGTGGCATGCGCTTCCTGCTGTCCAAAATAAGAGGGCTTATCAGGTGGATTTCATGACCTGGATGAATCACGGTGTGATCGCCAACGGCAAAAAGGTCGACGATGTCTTGCGGGTGTTAGCGTAAATATACAAAGATAAGTGCGCGTTTGTCCATTGACACTATTTTCATACATCGCCTAAAATTCTATTATGATAATAAGAATCAATATCATCAAAAACAACTCAGCTCCATACTAACGAAAAAAAGGTGGCACGTATGAGTCAACACGCACATTCCCTAAAAGAGGGGAATAACGGAAAGCCGGTTGCGTTTCGCTCTCGCCCTTGGGCAGCGACGCTAATTTTGACCGGCGGAGTTTTCGCATTAATACTGGGGATGTTTTTATCTGTGTCATTTGGAGCAGCGGACATCCACTTTGCTGTCGTATGGGAAGCTATTTTTCAATTTAATCCTGATATTACGCAACACCAAATTATTCAGGAGATTCGTTTGCCGCGCCTGCTCGGTGGTGCAATGGTCGGGGCCAGTCTAGCTGTTGCAGGTGCTATCATGCAAGGGATGACACGCAACCCGCTGGCAGATTCCGGATTGCTTGGTTTGAATGCAGGTGCCGGATTTGTTTTGGCTCTCTGCTTCGCTTTTTTCCCGGGTCTGCCGTTCATGTACCTGATTCTCTACAGCTTTTTAGGCGCTGGCATCGGGGCAGGTATGGTTTACGGGATTGGTTCCTTGGCAAAAGGTGGCTTGACTCCCGTGCGTCTCGTTTTGGCGGGTGCCGCATTGACCGCACTATTGTCTGCGTTAAGCGAAGGGATTGCCCTTTACTTTAAAATTGGACAAGATTTGGCCTTCTGGTATGCAGGCGGTGTGGCGGGAACCAAATGGTTTCAGCTCGAAGTCATGTTTCCGTGGATTCTCGCTGCCCTTATTGGTGCCATGATGCTGTCGCGTTCCATCACGATGCTCAGTCTTGGAGAAGATGTTGCAAAAGGATTGGGGCAGCGCACGGCGTTAGTGAAACTGGCAGGCATGATCATCGTTCTGATTTTGGCTGGATCAGCGGTTGCCGTTGTTGGGGCAGTAGGCTTTGTTGGATTGATCATTCCGCATATGACCCGCTTTTTGGTTGGGGTTGATTACCGATGGATCATTCCTTGCTCAGCCATTTTGGGCAGCTTGCTCGTCGTTTTCGCCGATTTGGCCGCAAGAATGGTAAATCCGCCGTATGAGACGCCGTTAGGGGCACTTATTGCGCTAATCGGTGTACCGTTCTTCCTTTACTTGGCGCGTAAAGAAAGAAGGGAGATGTAATCATGCAGCATATTGTTTCCCTTTACCAAACCCGCAAGAGAAATAGAGCCTTTGCGGTTATGACGATACTCGCTATCCTCATTTTCATCGCGTTTATCATCAGTATGAACACAGGCTACATACGGTTGTCACCAAGCGATCTGCTGATGACGCTGATCGGTTCTGGAACAGACAAACAAAGCTTGATCTTGTTTGAATTCCGCTTGCCGCGGATTGTTATCTCCCTCCTGATTGGGGTAGGACTTGCGGTATCCGGGTGTATTATTCAAGGGATTTCCCGCAATGCATTGGCCGAACCCGGTATTTTAGGGATCAACGCTGGTGCTGGCTTGATGGTGATGCTGTTCATTTCGTTTTATCCATCCACGTCTGCCGCACCTGTTTTTTTGCTGCCGGTGTTGGCTTTGTTTGGAGCCAGCGTGACAGCAGCGCTGATCTTCGTATTGTCATATAAGAGACACAAGGGATTGTCTCCGACCCGTATTGTATTGACGGGGATTGCCGTGGCGGCTGGGATGAGTGCCGCGATGATCGTCTTGACGCTGAAGCTGAGTCCGGATAAGTACCAGTTTGTGGCGACTTGGCTCGCCGGTAGTATTTGGGGGACCAACTGGAAGTTCGTTCTTTCGTTGCTGCCTTGGATCGCCATTTTAATCCCTTATGTTTTTTACAAAGCACGTGTTATGAACGTGCTCAATTTGGGAGAAGAGTTGGCAAAAGGCTTGGGTGCACCTGTTGCCAAAGAGCAATTGAAGCTGCTGGCTGCCGCAGTCGGGCTTGCTGCTTCCTGCGTGGCAGTGAGTGGAGGCATCGGTTTTGTCGGGTTGATTGGTCCGCATTTGGCCCGCAGACTAGTGGGGCCAAAGCATGAGATGCTTTTGCCTACATCAGCGCTGGCGGGTGCGCTATTGGTCATCGTGGCTGATACTATCGGACGCTGGATCATGCAGCCGTCTGAGATTCCAACTGGTATCGTTGTAGCCGTTATCGGTGCTCCGTATTTCTTGTACTTGCTGGCACGTTCAAAAGCATAGTTTCGCAAATTGTGGATTTGGCGAGCGTTTTCCCGTCTAGTTACGAGGGAGACGCTCGTTTTTGTATACAGCGAAGTAGAGATCAGGCAATTTGGGAATTGAAAAGAGGGAAATGTTGGAGGACAATGGGGAGAAGAAGCAAACGCCTTGTGTTTGCTATAATAACAGCATAAGCATGTATCGGGACGAGAAGGAGTAAAGGCAAATGATCGATCGATTAGACCACTTGGTTTTGACGGTAAAAGACATCGAAGCAACCTGTCACTTTTACGAAAAAGTCCTGGGAATGAAGGCTGTAACCTTTGGCGACGGCAGGAAGGCCCTGCACTTCGGCCAGCAAAAAATCAATTTGCATCAAATCGGACAAGAATGGGAGCCAAAAGCGATGCATCCAGTCGCAGGCTCGGCTGATCTATGTCTTGTCACATCACTTCCACTGGAGCAAGTCATCCAGCATATTCATGCATGCGGCGTCCATTTGGTGGAAGGACCTGTTCCAAAAACAGGCGCCATCGGCCCGATTCGTTCGGTGTATTTGCGTGATCCGGACCATAATTTGATCGAGGTCTCCCAGTACTTACCACAGGAATCAGGGGCGTCTTCCCTTGCTCCTGCCATCAAGGAGATTTCCAAGAGATTGCAAGAACGTGAACGAGGGACGAGTGGCACATATAGTGTCTTGCTCCCGCTCGTCAAAATGGCTGACAACCAGCTAGGCATTTTATTTGAAAAAAGAGCCAGCACTATGCGGCGACAGGCGAATGAGGTTTGTTTTCCGGGAGGGCGAGCTGAGAAGAGCGACGAATCCCGTTGGGCGACGGCTGCTCGGGAAACAAGCGAGGAGTTGGGTATTCCACTTGATCAGATTCATTATGTAGGCGAGCTCGATCAGGTGATTGGGCCAGGCTCCTCTATTATTACGCCCTTTATTGGATACGTGGAAGGTATTCCAGAGATGAAGCCGAATCCAGACGAGGTCGGAGAGGTCTTTATCCTTCCACTCGATCGTCTATTGGTAACACAGCCAGCGAAGTATCTTTCCTCTGTCATGACCGAGCCAGAAGAGGATTTTCCTTATCATCTGATCCCGGGTGGCAAGCGATATCCGTGGCGAAAAGGGACAGTCGAGCATTTGTTTTACGAGGTGGACGGGCGTGTCATCTGGGGGTTAACCGCTCGGGTATTGGCTCAGTTTCTTGAATGGGTTCGCAATTAGTTGAGGAGTGAAAAAACCATGTGGACAAACAATCCTATCACTTCCCGTTTACATTTGAAATGGCCGATTATTCAGGCGCCAATGGCAGGCGGAGCGACCACACCTGCGCTGGTAGCCGCTGTCTCAGAAGCAGGGGGACTCGGAACGCTCGGTGCTGCGTATATGTCTCCTGAGCAGATTCGTGAGGCGATCAAGTCCATTCGGGCGCTAACGGACAAACCATTTGGCGTGAATCTGTTTATTCCGGAAGATTTCGATACCGACCAGCCGATCGCAGAAGGCGTTGCCCAGGCAATGAATGATGTGCGAGATCGATTGGGCATCCCGCACAATCCGCAGGTGACGCAATTTACAGAGCCGTTTGCTGAGCAGATGGCTGTCGTCTTGGAGGAACAGCCCGCCGTTTTTAGCTTTACCTTTGGAGTTCTCGATCATCGCTTGATGGCAGAGTTGAAGCAGCGGGGAATCACTGTCATCGGAACAGCGACAACCGTTCGCGAAGCGATTGCATTGGAAGTGAGCGGAGTCGATATGATTGCCGCTCAAGGCAGCGAAGCAGGCGGGCACCGTGGGTCCTTTTTGCCGGATTCGCCAAGCAATATGATTGGAACAATGGCGCTCGTCCCGCAAATGGTGGATCGGGTCAAGGTTCCCGTAATCGCGGCAGGAGGGATCATGGATGGGCGGGGGATCGCAGCAGCACTCGCGCTCGGGGCACAGGCGGCACAGCTCGGAACGGCTTTTCTAACGTGCAAGGAGAGCGGAGCACATGCCCTGCACAAGAAAGCCATTCTGGAGACGCGTGAAGAGTCCATCGTGATGACACGTGCTTTCTCTGGAAAATGGGCAAGGGGCATTCAAAATGAGTTTATGACGACACTCGCCCCACATGATCCCGAGCTCCCGACCTATCCGGTACAAAATGCCCTGACCAAAGACATTCGAGCCGCAGCGGGCAAGCAGCAGCAAAGTGCGTACATGTCGATGTGGGCGGGACAGGCAGCTCCACTCAGCCAGGAAATTAGCGCGAGTGAGCTCGTTGAAAAGCTGGCAGCGGAGACGACGAGGATTTGCAGCAATCTGGGGCAGCCCCAGTAGAATAAACGCGCAAAGAAAGCCACGCTAAAGACGGAGGAAATCAAATTGAACCAGGAATACGCTCTCAAAGGGAACCTTGTCGCAGATGGACAGGAATTGCATAATGGTCTCGTAGTCGTGGAAGATGGAACGATCACCTATGCTGGCAAGGCAGATGAATATGGAAAAGCTTTGCCAGACCAGGTGGTGATAGTAGAGGATGGCTGGATTTGCCCTGGATTCGTCGATATGCACATGCATGGGATTGACGGATACGACACGATGGACGGGACACCGGAATCACTTCAGGCCATCTCAGCTGCACTTGCACGGCATGGGGTGACGTCTTTTTTGGCGACGACGATGACGGCTCCTTATGATCAATTGGAGCAGGTGCTGGTAAACATCGCGCAGAACTGCAGAGAAGGGCTTCCGGGGGCACAAGCGATCGGCATCCATCTGGAAGGTCCGTGGATCAATCCTCGTTACAAGGGAGCGCAAAAAGAAGAAAACATTGCGACACCCAAGCTTGATGCCGTGCAAAAGCTTTACGGGCTTTCAGAAGGTCTGATCAAGGTCGTAACGATTGCGCCTGAACAACCGGAAGCACTCGAAGCGATTGCATGGTTAAAAGAACGCGATGTCATCGTGTCTGCTGGACATACAGGAGCTACGTTCGCCCAAGCGACGGAAGCGGTAGAGGCGGGCGTACGCCATTTTACACATTGCTTCAATGCCATGACAGGGCTGCATCATCGAGAGCCGGGTGTAGTGGGCGCCGCGATGTATCATGAGCAGCTGAGCACCGAGCTGATCGCAGATGGCATCCATGTGCATCCAGCGGTCATGAAGATTTTGTATCGGGTCAAAACGGCAGAACGGCTCGCGCTCGTCAGCGATTCCATGCGGGCAGCCGCGATGGGCGAAGGGACGTACGACCTTGGTGGGCAAGAGGTTCACGTCCATGATAATCAGGCAAAGCTCGCGGATGGAACACTTGCTGGAAGTATCCTGACGTTGAATCGGGCGGTCGGCAATATGGTGACACTAAGCGGAGTCTCTTTGCCAGATGCAGTGGAAATGGCTTCCCTGACACCGGCAAGCATCCTTGGCTTTGGCGAGCGTAAAGGACGTCTGGCGGCAGGATATGATGCAGATATTACGGTATTGAATTCACAATTTGACGTGACCATGACGTACGTTGCGGGTAAAGAAGTCTATGACCAGTCAAAATAGCTTCTTAATAGAAAAAAGCAGTCCAAGGTCGCTCTTGGATTGCTTTTTTAGCATGAAAGAATAAAGATGTCCCCGGACGGTTGTGGTCGGGGAGAACCCCTGCCACATGTTTTCCAGTCGCCTGTATCCTCTCTTCGTTCGGGCGGTCTCCTTCCAAACATGTGACAGGGCTTTCGTACAGCTATTGACTTCTGTCTGGTTTACACCATTCATGATCGTCAACTCAGGGAGTGCGTTCATAACGTCTTTCTTCCAAGATGACCTTTCAAAATGGTGTTAACAAAAGCTGCGTAGGAAGAAGTGCATTTCCAGTCCAAGCGCCTCTGGAGCCCTACTCAGCGTAGAAATGAATGGCGGGGGTTTTCAGCTTCACTTATGGAATACCTCATCGAAACGGTCTACGTTTGAAGCGCTCCCGCCATTCATTTCGGAGCGGACAGTTTTCCCCCCTTGCGGGGCGGAGGCCGAAGCGTAGACTGGAAATGCATTTCTTCCTCCACCACAACCGCGCCTCTCGTTACAACTGCTGCTGCAAAGCCTCCGGCTGAAACCAGATCTTATGAAAGTCCAGCCACCCCGAGGAGTTGATCGACACGCCTCGCAAAGACTTGTGAAAGAACGTAAGCGTCTTTTTCTGAACCAAATACAAGACTGCGTAGTTTTCCTTGATCATGGCTTCGATCCTGGCGAGATGGTGTTCCCGAGCAAGCCGGTCTGGCTCCTGGAACGTCAAGCAAATCTCCTTGTTGATCGCCCGAGCCAATGTTTCATCAAATGCGGGGAGAAAGTAATTTCTTTGCAAATACATCTCCAGCTCGCTAATTTGATCGCTGTTAAACACATTGCCGTAAAGCTGGCAGTCATGTTCAGGCAAACAATCGCGATTCGAAAACTCCCATGGTTCTCTCACGGCGACTTCCAGATGAATGCCATAATCGCCGCATCGTTGTTGAATCCACAGCGCATCTTCTTCATGGTAGGCTGTGGTCACGAGACGCAATGTTTCTCCCTGATAGTCGCTTTCCTGTAGCAGGGACATGATCTCAGCATGGCAGGGCTGCTGGTTCTCTCTCGCTCTTACCTCCCTTAAAACAGGGTGATACGTGCGGAAGCCTTTTGCCGGGTGGAAGCGATCTCCGCCCAAATCGGCTATCATTTGATTTCGGTCAATCAGCCTATCCAGCGCTTGGCGGAACTTGATATGATTGTGCGGACCGCTCTTCCACTGGTTAAAAACAAGCAAATTACAGCAGGAAAAAAACGCCTCCGTATCGCACCAGTCCTGACCATTCTGAATGACTGCTTCCTTCAATGCTTGTGCTTTCGTCTGGACACCGTGCGACACCATCACTGATGCCCAGTTTGGTTCTTTTAGGCGCCCCATATCCAACTCGGGGAAGATCAAAATTTCCACACGATCCAACTGTGGTCTCCCAAGAAAATGAGCTGAAAATGCCTCTAGAATACAGATCCCCTCGTCAAGGCGGGTCAGCTGAAAGGGGCCGGTTCCAATTGGCTTTTCTCCAAAGCCTTTCTCATCCTGCCGAACGATTTCTTCTGGAACAATGCTTGCGGGAATCGTTGCCAATAGCCGCAGCAGCAAGTAATTCGGTTCTTTTAGCAGGATGCGCACGGTTCGCTGGTCCATAGCCTCAATCAGTTCTATGTCACGAAACATCCAGCTTGCTTCATACGTGTCTGGATGAAAACGTAGTCGATTCAAGGAAAACACGACATCATGGGCAGTCAATTCCCGTCCATGGTGAAAAAGCACGTTCTTTTTCAAATAAAAGGTCCACTGCTTGGCATCTGAACTACTTTCCCATGAGTGGGCGATGGAAGGCAAAATAGATCGACTGTTCAGATCATAATGGACGAGCGTATTGAATATCTGTCCCGCCAAATGGGCATCGAAGTGATAATAAGCGTGACCAGGGTCCAGCGTCACAATCGTGCGGTACACCGGAAAGCGGATGATATCTTGGGAACGGTTCGATACCGAGTGGCGTAAGAAGCCCATTCCTTCCGAGAGCCAGTCCATGATCTGGTCTTTGACGGCTGTTTTGCCGTAGCGATTCATGAGCTCCATTGCTTCTTTGATGTCGCCCTTGTCTATTTGCAGCTTGACCTCAGCGAGGAGGATTTCATCGGAATCAGCATGAAGTGTCATGACCGAGACATTCCCTCGCCCGCGTCCCGCCTTCCATTCGACCCAACGCAGCTCGACTAGCTTACGGACAATCAGCTTGGCGTAGCGAGGCGTACAGTGCCAAATCCCAGCTAACTTTTCGATGGTGACAGGGAACGGTTTCCCGATTTCTTCTTGATGAAAAAACGAGCGAAGCTCTAAAAAATGCAGAACGGTAACCATGCAGGCCCCCATTTCTCATATAAAAATGCATGTGCGAAAAGGTGATCAGATTCAATCAAATCGAACCCTTTTTCTCCTTTTTCTAGTTCCATATACTGAAGATAACACGAGAGATAACAAACGGGAATGGGAAAGAGAGATGGGGAGAATGAGATTTCATCCGGTGGCATGGGGTGTCATTATCGGAACCTTTTTGTCACGCACAGGCTTTTTTATGACACTTCCGTTTTTAGGCATTTATTTAGGAAAGGTAAAAGGAATTGATCCGGCGATTGTTGGCTCGATTCTCGCACTCAGTTTGCTGGTCGGAACGATTAGCAGCTTTGCTGGGGGAGCTCTGTCAGACCGATTGGGCAGATATCCAGTGATGATCACTGCGATGGGAGCTTGGAGTATCGTCTTGATCGGGTACGTTTTTGCGACGGAGACATGGATGTTCTTTGTTTTAAGTGCTTGTAACGGCCTTTTTCGAAACGTATTTGAGCCGACAGCCCGTGCCCTGCTGGCTGATGTCACGTCGGATGATCAGCGGGCAGCTGTTTTCAACGCCAGGTATTTCGCGATCAACCTAGGTGGAGCAATCGGTCCGTTAATCGGCTTGCAGCTGGGCGCAGGAAGCACATCCTTGTTGCCATTCCTCGTTACAGCCATCATTTTTGCCGTGTACGCAGTCGTGTTGGTGGTATTTATGGTCATATTCAAGGAACAGCTGAAGAAGGACGTGGCTGCTGATCCGGTCACCTTGAATCAGATGGCACGCATTGTTTTTACAGACAAAGTATTTCTTTACTTGTTGCTCGGGAATTTGTTCGTCGCTGGTGCCTACTCACATCTGGACACGACACTCTCGCAGTATATTGGGCATGATCGAGTAGAGGCGTATTCCTTTTTATTTGTGGTGAATACCATCTCGGTTTTAGCGCTTCAATATCCGCTTGCGAAGTTTATGAAGCGGTACTCATCGATGACCGCATTGAAGCTGGGCTGTCTATTGTTTGGGCTGGGGCTGTTCGGTTTCGGGCTATTTACGGATTTGTTTTGGCTCTCCGTGGCGATGGTGGTGTTTACGATCGGCGAAATCTTGTGCTTTGTCGTCGGAGATATCCTGATCGGGGAGATCGCTCCCCAGCATTTACGTGGAGCGTATTACGGAGCCAGCGGCTTTGCCTTCCTTGGACAGAGTGTTTGTGCGTGGATCGGCGGGGTGCTACTCCAGGTACTCGGCTTTGGGCAAGGGCCAATCATCTTCGCCATCCTCATGCTGTTGACTTTTATCGCGCTTCCGTTCTATCAACGCGGCCAGTACTTATGGGAGCAGCGGCAACATCAAAGAAAAAGCTGTGATAAAACTTCACAAGTAATGATTTGAATAGGGGTGCTAAAATGAATCACATTCAAAAATTCAACGCGCTACATCATACGGACGATCTTCTGTTTTTAGGGAATGCCTGGGACGTACTCTCGGCGCGATCTCTGGAGAAGAGTGGCTTTCAAGCAATAGGTACGACGAGTTGGGGAATCGCGGCATCACTTGGTTTTGCAGATGGAGAAAAGATCGATTTTGGGCTCCATCTAGCGATTATCAAAATGATCGTAGACCACGTCCACATCCCGGTTTCAGCAGATATCGAAGCAGGCTATGGTGAAGATGCAGACACCGTCGTGGAAAATGTGTTGCGAACGGCTGACTTGGGCGTTGCTGGCATCAACATTGAGGATTCTTTTAAAACGAAGCCGGGATTAAAAGAGTTAGGAGAGCAGGCAGCCCTCCTGCAAAAAATGAGAACCGCCTTGGACGCTCATGGTTTTCAGGGATTTTATATCAATGCGCGAATCGATACGTATTTTCGGAAGGATGATCCTTTCGAGGAAACGATTTTGCGAGGAAAAGCCTATGTGGAAAGCGGAGCAAGTGGCATATTTGTCCCCGGGCTATGTGCGGAAGAAGAGATGAGAAGTATTGTGCAACAAGTGCCAGCACCGCTGAATGTCTTGTCGCGGCCGCATTTGACGGACACAAATAAGCTGGCAGAGCTGGGCGTGAAACGATTCAGTATTGGTAACGATTTCTATGACCAAATAGCCGCATACGCTAGTAAAAGTGCGGAACGCCTCATAGCCGAGAAAAACAGCAGGGCGCTCTACGAAGGATAATCAATGGAGCCTGCATGAATTGAAATCATATTGCCATAATCCCCCATCTTTCGTTATCATTTTTTGAGAGGAAAGATAGGGGAGGCCATGACATGGGACAGGTAGAGCGGGAAAGAGGTCTGAAAAAAGGCACGATCCTGCAAAAAGCTTATCGGATCAAAAAGACCATTTCCACAAGTGAGCTGTCGAATGTGTATGTGGTCTACTATATGAAAAGCAAGCGGACACTCATTCTCAAAGAGTTTTTCCCTCAAGCATTGGCGATGCGAGATTTGGATCACGTGAAGGTCATTTGTCGCAGACCATCGTTACAAACCAAATTCGACATGCTGCTAGACGGCTTTTGGCAAGAGGCGTCCCTACACAAAGAACTAAATCATGAAAATATCATCGGATACATCGACCATTTTGCCGAAAATGGTACAGGGTATCTCGTCGTGGACTATTGCAAAGGGAAGACGCTGGATGCGTATGTATTAGCCCAAGCCGAGCTTGATCTGGGAGCATTTTTGCATCAGACGGTACTTCCGGTATTTGACGGATTAGACTATTTGCACAAAAAAGGCATCATTCATCGCGATATCAAGCCCAAAAACATCTTGGTCACCGAAGCTGGTCAGCCTGTGCTGATCGATTTTGGCTCCGCGATCTATTTCGTGAGTGATGAACCCAAGCCGATTGTGACGACAGAAGGATATTCACCGCTTGAGTTTTACTCGGGTCAATCCAAGCAAGGAGTCATCTCGGATATTTACAGCCTGGCTGCCACGCTGTATTACTGTCTAACCAAAGAGCGTCCCGTTGATGTGGCGGCAAGAGTGATTGAGGATCGCTTACCATCGATCCGAACGATCAACCCTGATGTTCCGCTGCTGCTCGCGAATGTCATTATGTGGGGATTGGCCGTCGACTCGAAAAAAAGATGCCCCACACTCAAGCTGTTTGCGACAGCGATTCGTGCAGAGCATCTGATTTGGAAAGGAAAGGCTCGCTTCTCTCTTAGGAAGCTTCCTCACTAGATGATTTCTTAAAGCGAATTTCGATCTCGGTCATCCGATCCTCGAAGGTCACATACACCTTGTCGTTATATTGGAGGACGAGCTTTTTATGTCGGGGCATGGTTTCCTTGCCCCGCTCAACTGTGCAGTGACTATTATTGACCAGAAGCAGCGTCTGATTTTTTCCTGGCTGGAAGTAAATCTTTTGCGCTTCGGGCAAATGCTCATTCACATCCAAACTGGTGAACAGCTCCTGCAACGTGATCCGTTGTTTTTTGCCAAAGGAGGCGAGCGGCCAAAACTTGACAGGGATGTCGTGGCCGGTTGCCGTGTGCAGGAAATACCCCTCCAGACGACCCACAAAGGCAGGCTTGGGACGTGTAAGCAGGTAAACACCGTAGCCGATCGCAGCTACGAGCAACACAATCATGCCGATGGTAATGTAGCGATCCCATACCGAGTGCACGGTAATGACGAGCGGGCCTGTGACGCTTGCTCCTTCCGCATCCGTGGCGGTAATGGTGATTTCTGATGTGCCACTTTTCTCTGGTGACAGCTTCAAAGCCGCGTCTTGAATCGTAGCGACAAATCGTTCGTCGGGATCAGTAGTGACGATGGTATAGGTCAGCTTGTCGTTATTGGCGTCCGTGAAGAACGAACCCAAATCAATAGCTTGCTCGCCGTTTTCCTTCTCGATCGTCAAGGTATTGACCGAGGCAGCAACTGGCGCGATATTCGTGATATCAAAAACGCTCGAAGCCGTCTCGCGATAAAAGTCCGGGCCGTTCATAAAGATTTTCCACTCGTACTTGCCCGTGTGAGGGAAGACGTAGTCGACCGTAAAGCTATCACCAAGATTCTTCATCGGGATCTTTTCTTCTTTTTTCCCCACAAGATCGTTTACGATCAGTTCTGCTTGCATGGATGCGTACACATCCTTGTCTTCCAGTCGTTTGCCACCCTCCAGATGGTGGAGATAGGTAGTAAACGCAGCAGGATTCCCCTTAATAACAGGTTCAGGCTTGACCTCTACACCAGCCATCAAGCTGTAATTCCCCAGTAAATTGATTTTCACCAAATCCCCGGGTTTGCCTCTAAATTTAACGAGATAGTTTCCCTTCTTCGGCTTTTCTATTTTCATCAGCGAGTATTTTTTAGATTTCATAAAATGCACATTTTGCGATTGATAGTACACTTGCGATTCCAGCAGCGGATTGTTGGACAACAGGATGATGTTCGCTTCCTGCATGCTGGAGTTAGGAATGGTCACGGTCACTTCCTGTAAGCCTCCGGTAGCTGTCATGGCTGCCACCGACACGAGCTGCGATTGAATATGCTTGGCAAAAATCTGATTGAAGATTTCAGGCAGATCATCCGTGCTTTGTGTGACAAAGGAAGTTCCGCCTGTTGCCTCTGCGATTTTTTTCAATTGATCCTTTTGGACGGAGCCATCGCTATTGAGGCCAATCGTATAGATCGGATAGCCTTGCGCTTTTGCTTTCGAGATAGCTGTCTCTGCGTCCTTGTTGGATGCTGCCACACTCCTGCCACCCGCATTTTGCCGCAAATCTGTTCCCCCGTCTGAGAGAAGGATCAAAAATGGCTTGCGAGCCGGGTCCTTTGCTTTTTCAATCATCTCTGCCCCTCTGCGCAAACCGAGCCCCAAATCCGAATACCCAGAGTAACGCAACCCTTGAATGGTTCGCTTGAGCTGTTCCCGATTTCTTGCTTCTGCCATGCTCGCTGGAGGCTGAGCCTGTACAATCCGATCATTATAAGCGACAAAGCCAATGCGGGTACGCGTGGCTTCGCTCATATCAATGAACATACTCATGACCTCAGCGGCTGTTTTGCCAGGGTCTGTTTTGTTCATGGAATTACTCGTATCAATGACAAAGACCGCGTCTACTCCCGCATCTGCTGTTCCATTTGCCCCCGCAGTAAGAGGGGCGGACAAGAAGAGCATGGGAAGGAGCAGTCCAATGACCACCAGTCGAAAAAGTGGCGGCAGAGAGAGGGTTGACTGACGATTTTTGTACATACATTCACCTTTTTTCTGAAAAAAATTTTAAAAAGTTCATGACTTACTAAAATGGGACGATTTACCTATAAATGTTTGTTCGTATAAAAGATCGGTTTCCTATTGCCGATGTATATAAAAGTTAATAACACCCATTTTTGTAAATATGAGGTGAATGCATAATACTCCCCAGCGGCAACTAGGGAGAAATATCTATCAGTCCTTGTGCTTCTTTCCTAGTAAGAGAGTGGACAAGACGAGGCTTATCCCTATTTTTTCGAAGACCTAGGAAAGGAGACTCTGTGTCTTCAGCATAAAACGGAAATCCAAGAAAAGGAATATTAGTGGAATAAAATGGGTCTAAATACTGAGAATGGTCGCAGAGGCATAGGGAATTTGTCACAATCCGCGGAATGTTGACAAATAATGCGGGCAAAGTTTAATTTAAAGGCAAGATTTTTTGTTTGTTTTTGGTATAAATGTCACGATTTGTATCTTTATTCGTGGAGTAGGACTCATCATCTATCAAGTAGGACTAAGTGGTTATGTAGACAACAGAAAGGGGCCATTTATGGACATTATTAACCAGACCAACCGAACCATGCTGTTCGAAGAGATCAATCCGGAAAAATTGGACCTGATCACCATTGTTGGAGATGTAAAAGGCATCGACAGTCTCAGCGACGACAAGATCAAGGAGATCAACGAGCATCTCCTCGTTCGCAGCTTCGATGAATTTTTGGACAAGTTTTCCCCAAGTGTGTATTCGTTCTACAATGCAGCGAACCAAAAAGTGATGTACACCTTGAAAAAGCCTGACGGAATTGCAGAGGATGCGATTTCCGAGATCAAGATCGATCAGAGCAACGACTTCTTGAAAATGCTGTTTACCCTGATTGATACGAAGCGTAGCCAAGGTATCACCAACGTGGATTTCAAATTCGAGAATTTGCTCGATATGATTTCCCCGAAAAAAGTGATGGATGACATCCGTCAGGTGCGCAAAGAGATTCACTACTTGTACGGTCATTACGAAAAGCTCGATGATGGCGATCCGAAGAAGCTCGATCTCGGTGACAAGCTGAACACGATGTTCGAGGATGCGAGCAAAAACTACAACAACGTCATGGCGATGCTGCCGCTGGCGATTGAAGATATCAAAACACGACTGCTCTTGGGCGGCGCACAAGAGGAGAATCAATCCGAAGCGATTCAGATCGGGATGCTGACGATTGGGGAAGACGGAGAACTGAAGATCATCGAGGCACCGAAGAGTGACAGCCGCGAGCTGATGGTTCTCGATGAAAACAGTGGAAACGGACTGATGAACGTTTTCGAAGAGGATTACGAGTCGATCACAGAGACGCCATCCTCCTATGTAAAAGATCTCGTGGTGCGCACCTTCTGCCCGCTGCCGACGGTACATACCGAAGTCAACATTGAGACAGAAGTACAGAACTACAATACGTATCTGGAGTTTTACAAAAACGCCAAGGACGACTTCGTAAAAACGGTGAAGCCTTTGGTCGAGAAAATTTTGGGCGTGAAGATGTTCTTCGATCAGTACGTGACCAAGAACAAAGGCATGCAGCCAGCTATGGTGATCACGAATACGAAGCTCGACATGCTCGTGAAGTCCAGCAACATTCCACGTCTGGAGACTTATCTGAACACGGTCAACGCGAAAAACGACTTCACGGATACGATCTGGTTCGGAATCGTGCCATCGGTTGATATGGATTCCGCTGGAAAAGCACAAGTGACTCGCGAGCGTTTCCGTGGGAACGAAAAAGTCGTCAAGCAGGACGGCAATACGATGGAATCGCTCACCATGCTGCTTCAAGTCGTCAAGGACTTCAAGGTACAAGTGTTCTTCAGCTTCAGTACAGGTGAAGAGACGACCTTCAACAGCATGGCGACAGCGGGTATTGATAAATACATCGACAAGTGCGGAATCCTGGTGCGCAAAGAATTCAGCGAATTCGCTATCCCGTGTATTCCGAACTTCACGATTATTCCGAAAGATAAATCAGGAGTTGTCATCGACAGCAGAATGCTGCAAACCGAAGACGGCGTGAAGCTGTCCCAGGAAAAAGAAGACATCCTGAAGCTGTGGATCGAGGGTGTTTACGTCGGTGCCAGCTATGTAGCTGCTGGTGTCGTGGCAGCATACCAGTGTCCAGAGTACTTGCGCGAAACATTCAAAGTGGTTAGCCGCGAATATCCGGGTGTGCGCTTTGACATCGAAGCAGGTGAAAATGGACTGCGCGCTATCACCACAATGGCCAAAGAAATCTCTGGCTTCACCAACAACATCAAAGATTCCATCAACCGCAAAAACTTTGGATTCGTCTTCTCTTCGGAAAATGCACAAATCCAAGGCAAAGATATCAAGCGCATCACGGTGTACAAGGCACGCAGCCTCGCCATGGCAGAGGACGGCTTTGATTCCATCTACAAAACACTGGTCAGCACCTATATCGAGCGGATTCTCCGCTTCCAGACGGGTGATTTCAAACACGATAACATCGTGAAGTTCTTCAGTAACAATCCGAGCAGCCAAAAAAGCAAATGGCTGGGCACACGCGGCTTCGTGAACTCCATCATTCACGATGGTGATGACATGAGCTACATCATCGATGATAAGAGCAATCTGTGCCATATCGATCTGGTGTTCAACGGCAATGTGAAAAACCTGGAGGTCACCATCACCAAAGGAACGACTCCGGTCAAAGCATAGCACTGATCCCCTGGAGAGCTGTTTATGAAACTTTTTGACACATTACGCAGGTGGTTAGAGGTGTGTTTTCCAAAACGCACCCTTACACATAAGCCTCGAAGCCAATCAGGTAATTCGAGAGCAAGATTTCATTTCAAGGAGGTTTTATTCATGGGTTTTCGACTCAAAGTAGAAGGTTCTGAAACAATTGAGCTGGGCATGGACAACATTCAGACAGTAAAGTACGACACTGACACGCCAGACGATTCCAACGCGCGCTCCACAGATGTGGGTGCAACACTGAAACTGACTGGCAAAATCATCACTGCAACAGATGGTGACAGTGCGGATGACACCATGAAGCTGGCTCTCTGGTCTTTGGTACCAGCAGAAAAAGCGGATTGCTACCGCAAAGTAACATTGGAAGTAATCGCTGCTGATCAAGTGATCCGCAAAATCTACTTCCCGAACGCATTCGTAGTAGATTACAACGAGAGCTTCGGTGATACCGAGGGTGTAGGAACATTCAGCATCTTCATCAAGCAAAAGAAAGACAAAACCGAACTCACCAAAATCGAAGGCGGCTACGCTGTTTAGGTTTTGAGAGAAGTAAGGTAGGAAGAGCCGTATCTCGAAAGCCGTGTTCGAGGTACGGCTCTACAAAATAACCAAAATCATTGCCAGACAGAGGGTGCGAGAATGAAAAATTATTACGAGATTCTGGGGCTAACCAAACAAGCTTCCACGAATGACATCAAAAAAGCATACCGTCAACTGGCAAAGCAGCATCATCCGGATGTCAATGCCGGGAGCAGTGAGTCAGAGCGAATCTTTAAAGAAATTACCGAGGCCTATCAGACATTGCAGGACTCAGCCTTGCGCGAGGCGTACGACGCGCGCTACGAAGCTTTTCAGCAAAAGAAACAACAACAGACCAGCCATACAAGCAGCACAAAACAAGGACAAAGCAAACAGCAAGCACAGTCTGCAGCGGGTGTGAACTTCGAAGATTTAGGGAGCACCTTTGAACGATTTTTTGGTTTTCATCCGAAGACAGGCGAGATTAATCCAAACACCATGAAATCCGAAAAGAAAAATCCACTGGATACGACGGATATGTTTGAACAGTTTTTCCGCACGAAGAAAAAATAAAATGGAAAAATCGGGCTTGGTTGACAGCTCTTTCATGACATAGAGGTAGTAGCAACCTGCTCCTGTCTTTGGATGGATGTCCATACATACACCATTCTCCCAAAGCTCGGAGCATTTTTCTTACAAGGAAGTTCAAAAATTCGTCTTTTGATCACGAAGTCATTCTCGAAGTTAATTCGGCATCGAAAGTTACGTTCACCTTTGAAGTCCGGTGCTCATGTAGGTCCCCTACACTGCGCTCCTCCTTCTTCAGGTTCACGTAACTTTCGCGGTGCTGAAAAGACAAATTTTTGAACAAGAGCATTTTGAGGTAGTTGATTGGGGGGAAAGATGTGGCGAAGAAAAAAGGGTACCAAAAGTCCATCAGAGTGAAGCTCATAGAGCTGCTGATTTCCATTCTTGTGATTAGTGCACTCATTTATGTCTTTGGTTATACGGACAGCAACGCTCTGAAAATTTTTACAGGAATTGCCTTCGGACTCTTTTTGTTCGGGGTCATTATCGTCAGATTCGGAAGCCCCGACGAACCGGAGCCAAAGAAAGAGGATGGCGTCACCAAACTGGTTCTATTAGATGAAGAGGGAGAGAGCGTGAAGGAGTGGTTCATCCAAGGGGAGACATCCCTTTTGATCGGCAAAAGCTCCGCGCAAAACGAGGTCGACATCGACTTGGCGGACGCGGAATACGCTGCCTTGATCAGCAAGCAGCATGCGGTTCTGAATCAAGCGTCTGGGGACTGGTTCATCGAGGATATTCATTCCAAAAACGGCACAGGCATCAAGCAGCCGAACAAACGCGACAAGAGCAAGCTGGAGATTGAACAGCCGCATAAAGTTAAGGCTGGCGACGTCATTTACATAGCTAATACCCGCTTATTGCTGAAATAACAACGGGGTAAACATCGCTTTTACACATATATATCGTCCTTGCACGGAACGAAACGGGGGAGCAGAAGAATGAGTTTGACAAGATGCGCGAATGGTCACATGTTTAGCACCAGAAAACACGGAAGCATCTGCCCTTATTGCAGTATGGTCGTTGAGCCTGGGGCGAAACCGGACAACAAAGCACCAGCGAGAGTGGCAGACGACGATAAGACGATGCCGTACCTGGGGGAAACAGAAGGAATTGAGCCTGTTACCGGCTGGCTGGTATGTATTGAGGGGCCACAACAAGGTCAAGATTACCGCATTATGGCGGAGAAGAACTTCATCGGTCGCGCAGAGGATATGCATATCCGAATCGTCGGAGACAACACGATCTCTCGCCGCAATCATGCGGTGATTGTCTACGATCCGAAAAAACGCAACTTTTACTTGCTCCCGGGTGATGCGTCCGGGCTTGCCTATCATAACAATGAAGCGGTGTACACACCAGTCGAGCTCACTGCGTACGATGTGCTCCAGCTCGGAAAGAGTACCTTTATTTTCATCCCGCTGTGCGGTGTTCACTTCGAGTGGGACAACTCCAACAAAGGCAAGGAATGATGAGCATGTTTCAACAGGGCGCAATCCCGTATCTGGTCGTCCTTGGCGTGATCATTGCCATTACTCTTTTGTTTCGTCTACGTGCAGCTTTGATCCGGCAAGAAAAGAATCCTGTCATCCAGATCGGAAATGGACAGACGATCGGTAGACGAGAAGAGCAGGATGATTACTTTTCTACGGCAACATCGTCTCATGGGACGATTGCGGTCTTGGCTGATGGAATCAGTGGACTGGCTAACGGCAGACTTGCTTCAACGCTTGCCGTGACTACTTTTATCCGTGAGTTTACAAAGCTGGACAATCCGAAGCATATGTCCCTCTTCTTTTCACGTGCAGCTTCCCTTGCGAATTCGGAGATTTTGCAGACACTGAGAGGAAGTCGGGGTGGGACAACGCTGGTAGCTGGCGTAATCGTCGAGGACAAGCTGTACTGGGGAGCGGTTGGGGACAGTATCATTACCGTTTTCCGGAACGGAGAATTCATCCCGATCAATCAAAAAGACATTTATGAGTCGGTGCTGGAGGCGCGTTTTCTGTCCGGTGAGATTACGAAGGACGAGGCGTTGGAGCATCCGCAGAAAAAACAGCTGATCAACTACTTGGGCTACGAGAGTTTTCAAAATATCGAAATTGGCCGTGAGCCGTTTCCGCTTGAGAAGGGAGACAAGGTCATTCTCTGTAGTGACGGCGTCTACGATACGTTAACCGAGATGGAGCTGGAGCAGATTTTGTTCCAAAAAATCGCTGCCCATGACGCGGCTGACCAAATCATTGAAGCGGTGGAAAGCAAGCAAAAAGCCAATCAGGACAACGCAACCATTCTCATCCTGGAAAAAGGCTGGTAACGGGGGAGCGGGTAGTACGAATGAGAAAGGACAACAGTGAATTCATTACCGGGTTTCTATCCGAATCAGGCAGCTTCGTTCGCAACAAGGATTACTTTGCCTTCGCCGAGCTGGATGATATCGCGTGCTGGGTAATCGCCCGCGGATTAGACAACGATCAGGAAGTAGAAAGTGCAGAGTTGGCGGCCAAAAGCGTTCTGGGCTACTTTTTGCAGAAGCCGTCCATTTCGCGTTATCGTATTCGCCGCTATTTGCAGGAGGCCCATCGTGTCCTGCAAGCCGAGAGCCATCGCGTTAGACTAAAGGCGAGCTTGACTGTAATCGTAACGGACTATGCCAGAGTGAGGTACGGGGTCGCTGGTAACACCCGGCTGTATCAGTTTCGCAATGGCCGACTGCAATGGCAGAGCAAGGATCAGAGTCTCGCCCAACAGATGGTGGATGGGGAGGAAATCGCAGAGGACACACTTGATCAGCACGAGGAGCGCCATAATCTCTTGAGCTATTTGGGGACACCCAATGAATTTCGTCCGTTTGTCTCCAAGAAGCTCCCACTCTATGACGGTGATGTTTTTCTGCTTGCCACCCCTGGTCTGTGGGAGAAGGTAAATCCGGCCGAGATGCAGGACGGGCTTCAAGAGGCGAAAGATCCTGAAGCCTGGATCGATACGTTGGAAGACGTGCTTTTGAGCAAACAAGAGCATGTCGTTCAAAACTACACGGTAGCCGCTATTTTTGCGAACAAAATTTTCAAGACAGATCCGCAAAAAAAATGGCGGATTATCAAACGGGTGGCACTCATCCTTCTCGTGCTTGCCTTGGCTGGAGGCGGGGCTCTGCTGTTCAAGATGAAGGAAGCGGAGCGCATCGCGGATGCTGCGACAGGGATGTTTGAGCATGAAACCGCCGGAGACGCTTTCATTGCGGAGAGCGATTATCCGAAGGCACTCAAGGCATACAGCGATGCCAGAAATGCTGCAAATATCGTCAAAAACAAAATTCAGGCCACTCTCTTGGCGAAAAAAATCCGTATTACACAGTTGATCGTGGATGGAGATACGGCTGTAAAAGATGAACAGTATGCCAAAGCATTGGAGAAGTACGACAAGGCGCTCAAGGAAATGAAAGGGCGCGAAGATTTTAACGAACCGGAGATTTTGGAGAAGAAAGAAAAGACACAATCGTATGTGCTCGTCATGCAATGGAAAAAGGAAGGCGATCTCTTGTTTGAGGCGCAAGATTACGCTGGTGCAGAAGCCTATTACCAAAAGGCGCGCAAGCTGGCGCTGGAAACGTCCTTTGTAACAGGAGAAAAGGAGCTTCGCACCAAGCTGGACGAGGTAGCTTCCAAAAAGACTGGTATCGATAAGGAAAAGAAGACTCTCGATGGCGACAAGCTGGAGAAGCAAGGCGATGAGAGCTATGCGGCGCAAGACTTCGAGGGAGCGATCCAATCGTATACGCTGGCGCAGGAAATTTATCAGGAGATTGGCGTGCTGGAGAAAGTTTTGGCGGTGGAACGCAAGGTGACAAAGGCAGAGGAGAAGCTGAATCCTCCTGCTGCTCCGCCTTCGGCAGGTGCGCCAGCAGGCCAGCCACCTGTGCAAGGGACGAGTGCTGCGAGTCAACCTCAGGCAGTTCAGGTGAATCAAACGGCACCGGTTAACCAGACGGCTCCGATTAACCCAACTACCCCGGTGAACCAGACAGTCCCAGGCAATCCGGTGGCTCCAACGTACCAGCCAGTTCCGGCGCCCCAAGTAGCGCCGACCAATCAAGCAGTTCCGCCAGCCGCGACAGCTCCGGCGACTCAGTCAGTTCAGCCACCGCAAGCTAATCCACCAGCTACAGCCAATCCGACACAGGAGGAGGCAGCGAAAACGCCATGAAAGAGATCGTACTGGATCGTTTGAACAAAATGGAGGAGCTGGAGCAGCGCAGATTGCTCAAGCAGATCATGAACGGTGTCTTCCTCAACCTAGTCGAGTATCAGGAGGAGATGCAGAAGAAGCTGGAGGAGCGTGTTTTTACCGAGATTGAGGACAAGGAAGATAAGCATGACATCTACGTGACCCTCTGTCATCGCGATGACTTTGACCCGATTCACGAGTATTTGTACCCGATGATCCCTGGCGATGAGGAAAAGAAGATATGTGATCGCAAAGAGTTGGCGGTCAAGCTCAGCAACCAGGAAGAAGCGGTCATGATGACGATCTTTTTAGAGTGTGAGTACGACAAGATACAGGCGCTGATGATGAGCAAGCGAACCTTCAAGGGTCGGCTGAATACGGGAGGCAATCACTATCCAATCGAAGTGCGCCTCCAACAAAGCCGTGTGTATATGGATGAGCTGGAAAAGCTGTACAACATGTTTCAAAAGAACGGGATGCCGTGGAAAACGGTGAATCACCCTTACGCTAGCAAGTTTTTCGATGTCATTCTGGTTGCCTGTGAGGGCACGTTTACAGAAGACGAAGAGATACTGGAAATGTCGATTACCCTCGATGAGTGGGAGCCTTACAAAAAGCTGGACGTCATTCCGCTATGGAACATCGAGCGTCTGGCTTTAAAAAACATCGGCTTTCCCGTACCTGCCATTGACCGGGTGAACTTCGAGCATGTCCTGTCGTTACGCAAGACAGGCAGTGAGCACGGTTATTTGGTGGATGGAGATGAGGAACTGATTCGCTACATCAAGCGGTCACCGGAAGAGCTGACAATAGTCTCACCTCAGGAGAAGTCGGGAGTTTGGAACGTATGTAAAATTACACAGCCTGTCACGACCCGTATCGGAAGACTCAATTACGAATTAGTGTCCAATCGACGCAAAAACAGCTTTGTTGGGAGCTATGCCCGGAAGCAGGCGATGACCGTACGAGCCAAAGGAGAGATTATCCGAATCGTCCATTCCTTTGAAGCCGCTGAGCAGCTGGAGCTAGTGAATGTTGAGATTCGGGACAAAAACAATCGTCCTCCCGCGACGTACGGCTTGAATCCGTTCATTAGCGATAACGTTCGTGTAGAAAACGACAAGAAGATCATGGCTCTCGGCTTTCGGAGACGCGGGGCGAACAGCTTTATTCTCCAAGATAGGATGAGCTTCCTCGTCTCCGAGGTTCAGATGTATTTTCCGGAATACAAGTGTGAAGGAGAATGGGCTTGAATTACATCTGGGATTTGGTTATTCGTGCAAAACGCGCCGGGATCGCCAATAAAGACATCCAATTCAAAGCGGCCAAAGTGTATTCGCCCTACATGGAGCTGAGTCATGAGGCCATCAACGCCAAAACGGTGGACAAGACAGTAGAAGTGAATCCGTACTACCGCTTCGACGATATTTTCCGTGATCTTTTTGACGCCAATTACTCGGAAGATGCAGAGCTTCGGCATACCTTGTTTGATATCATCATCCATTTGCTAGCCGAGATCGATCTGTCGCAGGGGATGAACAAGCGTGAATACCACATCCGCTTTGTATTGCGCGACTTGGAAGCGGGTCTATTCGGCAGTCGGGTACAGGAAAATATCCGGCTTTTTACCAAAGAGGAGCGAGAGATTATCGCAGGCAATATTTTGCGCTTGTATGAGACCGGCGAAGCAGTGTACCTGCTCAAGGATACGATGCGCAAAATTTTCTCTCACTCTACCATTTACGCCAATTGCGAAGAAAAAGATGAGCTACTGATTTACGTCGGGCAGTCGGAGAGTGAAACCGCACATGCCAAGCTCGCTTTAATCAAGGATATTTTTCTGCCGGTTCGGTTCCATACAGAGATTTATTGGCGAAATCATTTCGGCATTTTGGATGTCGAGGAAACGATGCAAATCGACAGTGTTGCACTGTACTAAAGGTTTTTGACCGATTGACCCCAACGAAGGTCGGGAGAGAGGAGAGTTGGGATGACTACCTATTCATATAAGCTTCATCTCCAAAAAGGCAGCGGGGATGGAAATCAACGCAATCATCCAGACGAAGCGACCTATACACGGGACGAGCTGATGGAGATGACGACCTTTCAGCTACGCAATATTTGTTACAAGGAAAAGCTAGTCGGCTCTGTCGTGAACAATCTCGATCGGGAGGGACTGCTGCATACGATTCTGCGTTTTCGCGGCGCAGAAGAAAACCTCCTGATTGAGCGTGCTGTTCCAGGGGGTGTTGAACGCCTCGAAGCCGTACTCCACAAATATTTAAACACACCGATGCCAGGTGTAGATGTGATCAAAATTCCAGCGAAGATGTGCTTGTACACGGGTCTCGCCATTGACAGGCTGGACAACTATCGCGTCGAATCCTCCCAGGGCTTGTCCGAATCCAATGTGCTTTTGGTGAATGACCATATGGAGCTATGCGGCATTCTGCATCTGAACAAAGACAAAGGCGATAGGAGAGCCGGGCATTTTACGCTGCACGCCCACCAAGATGCTCAGTTGAGAAAAACCGTCAATCAAAACTACAGCCTGCTCTTTTTCCGCAAGCAGGATTCGGAGTATTTGTACAAGGCGTATCATCAGGACCATCCGTTGCCGCCTGTCAATCTCCACTACTACAAAGTACCGGTGACTGACCTCGAGATCAGGGAATTGGAAGAAACAGATGCCGTTCTCGCGATTGATTTTGGTACCTCCTCGACGACAGCGGGTGCTTTTCTCGACCATCAGTATGTCAGCTCCCCTTCTAGCAACGACTTGTTGAATGGACGCATTCGCTTGAATGCGATCAATTACGTCTCTTTCCCAGATACCACGCAAAAAAACGAGGAATGGATCGAGGTGCTGCCGACGGCTGTCAGTGTGGCGGATTGCTCCTCTCCAACCGATGTTCGCTTTCACATCGGTTATGAAGCACTGCGGCACATGAAAAAGAACGGATACAGCACGAACGCAACAGTGTTTCAAGGCATCAAGCGCTGGGTGAACAGCTATCACAAGATCGAAGAGGTCATGGACAGCCAAGGGAATACCGCGACTGTGAAACGAAGTGACATCCTGCGCCAATACCTTCTTCACGTCATTCAAATGGCTGAGCATCAATTCAAATGCCGCTTTCGTCATCTGCATATCACAAGTCCGGTCAAGCTGAAAACGCAGTTTCTTGAGATGTTCACCGAGATATTACCTGAGTATCGCATCGAATCAGAGCACGCCCTCGATGAAGGAATGGCCGTCCTGTTTAACACGATTGCGGATCAAATTGACAAAAACAGCTTTCTGGACGGTGAGACATATCAAGCGCTCGTCATCGACTGCGGCGGAGGAACGACGGACCTGTCATCCTGCCATTTTCGGATCGAGGACGGACATATCTCCTACCGGATCGATATCGATACAACCTATGAAAACGGCGACACCAATTTTGGCGGCAACAACATTACGTATCGCATCATGCAATTTATGAAAATCGTCTTTGCGGACTATTACGGAAAAGGGCGGCAAGTGACCGACATCGACCAGATCATCGACATCCCCGGATCGGAAATATTCCGGTACGTGGATGAATACGGTGTCGACTCCATCTATGAACGCTTCGAGGCGAGATATCGGGAAGCTGAGGCGATTTTGCCGACTCGCTACAAGGAGTACGAAAACAAGAGCCGGGACGAGTATCAGCGTGTCCGCAACAATTTTCACTTTTTGTGGGACCTCG
Organism: Brevibacillus sp. DP1.3A; assembly: GCF_013284245.2. Classification (NCBI taxonomy): domain Bacteria; kingdom Bacillati; phylum Bacillota; class Bacilli; order Caryophanales; family Paenibacillaceae; genus Brevibacillus; species Brevibacillus sp. DP1.3A. The sequence goes on from NZ_CP085876.1 coordinate 1,812,775, forward strand.
CTGACCACATGAAAAAAGAGTTTTTCCGCCAGACCGGAATCTTGCGTAATCGCTTCACATCCGATACGGAAAATCGTCAAGAGCCTGATCTAAAGCTGACGGCAGTCGAGCGATGGGTGTTGTCGATACGGGAGGATGGTCACTTCCGGGATGTGTTTGATTTTCCTGATGTCGTCTTCAACGCCAAAGAGATCAATCACCTGATTAAGGCGGATATTTACGAGATTTTGCGCGACTTCTTGGACGATTTTTACCAACAGGGAAGGCTGGCTGACTTCTCGATCATCAAGCTGACCGGGCAGTCGTGCCGGATTGATGTTTTCCGTGAAGCGCTCAAAGAGTTTGTCCCTGGACGCAGTATCGAGTTCCGGCAAAAGTCGGAGGATGCGGGCAAGGTGCCAGACTTGAAGCTGTCTTGCTTACGTGGAGCACTGCGCTATCAAAGTGCCAAAAAGGCAGGCTTCATTGAAGCGAACATTACGAATCATGCGCCGATCGTCCCGTATTCCGTGACGGCCTTCACTCATAACAAGCAAGAGAGAGTGCTTATTCACAGTCAGGAAAAGCTGAGTCTCGTGCATGGCTCTATCTCACGTCCCTACGGCGTGAGCGAGGTTGAATTTTATCTCAAGGAAAATGACGGTCAGCTGCGCCAACGGTACCTGTACATGGATGATCCTGCTCAATACAAAACCGTGTTGTATGAGGACATCGCGAGCAAGTACGGTACACATATCCCGCAGGATGAGACTGACTCGATTCAAAATGGCGAGTCGAAATACTTCGTTTTTGCGAGCGGTAGCGAGTGGGGATTCCATGTCGTGCCAGTAGCTCGTCTGAATGAACAGCTTGCTTTGGGGAAAAAGGTATTCTTTGCTTTTGAGAGTGACTTGTCCGAGCTGGATTTCTTTGACGGGATGAAATGATCAAATAACCAGGCAGCTTAAATGAACAGGAAGGGGGAACAGCGGTGTTTTCCCATCTCTATCCCAATTTTCATAAAGGGCGAATTCTCAAGCGAGAGATGCTTGAGAATCTGCGTGATTACCCGCGGCACTTTGTAGATTTATACTTTCAGGATTATACAGACGGCATTATTTCCGGGATGGATGTAATGATAGGCGAAGGGCACCTCACTGTCGGCAGAGGGATCGTCAAGCATCAAGGACGCATTTACTTGTTCGACCGCGAAGAGCGTGTCCCTTATGAGGCCATAGGTATGGAGACGGTGCTCAAGATTCGCTTTCAAGAGGAGACTTCGCTGACCGACTATTACGTTTACGAGACGTCGTATGTTCTCGATCAGGAGATAGAGTCACGCCCGGATGAAAGGGAGTTGGGGCGCTTCAAGCTCAAGCAAGGGGCAAGGCTTCGCGGGGATTATCAGGATTTAGCCGATATGGCGACCGAATTCAATACGTGGAATATCGTGCATGTCGAACATGCCGGGAGAAACGAGCCAACACTTGCTCCCTACATCCTGCGGTATTTTGCGAATGAAATGCTGAAAACGGTCACCAATCACCCGTATGATCTCGCCTTTGCCATGCAGTGCTTGAATGCGGACAGAGTAGAGCGGGGGCTCATTCTTCATTATGTAGGCAACAGACTGGGGACTGGTTACCGCGAGTACACGAATCTACAGATTCTCAAATACCTCGCACGCATATTGGATGACGCCAAGAGTGGCGGAAAGTCCTCAAAAACGGAGTGGAAAACAGGCGGGCGTCAGCGGGTTATTGTTGATTAACGAGAGGATGGTGAATGGAAATGGCGCGCATGGATGAAAGCATTATCGGCATGTTGAATGAGCTTTCCGGTGAGGATGCACAGCCAGCAGCAATACGTTTTGGTCCGAAGGGCAAAAACCGACTGGATGTAGTGAACAAATCATTGATTACAGTCGGTGAAGAGAGAATTCCCATGGAGGACAAGCGCGTCCTCGACGATCTCGTACAGATTAGACTCCCGAAGACATTTTCCATCATGAGTCCAGAAGTAGCTGCTCTGAAGTATCCATCGGAACGTAGGCCTTCACTGATTTATACGAACGAAACAGCGTCAATTAACATGGCTTTTACCTATACCGAGAGCAAGCTGACCGATACTCCTGCACAGCTGAAGGCCTTCATGGATGTCATGAAGCAGGTTTTGCGGAGGACACAGCCGCTCGCTCGTTGGCAGGAGGAAGGAATACGTGAGATCGCGGGGAACAGCGTCGGATTTTTCGAGTTTGTTGCGCCCGCATTGGATACGGACATTTACAACCTGATCAGCTTTGTATCCCTACAGGGACGCGCTCTTCTCTGCACGTTCAATTGCACGGAGCAGGAGCTGTCAGACTGGAAGCCAGTAGGCTGGGGAATCATGGATTCCTTGTCGCTGGTATCTAACAACTCGGATGAAAATGGGAAGGGAGAAGGGAAAATATGAGTCTTCCTGTCATTGCCTACAACAATTTGCAAATCTCTCCTTATCAATTGACGCATCTGGTAGAACTGACGATTACGAAAAAGATCAATGAGCATGCCCGCCTTACATTTACGGGGATCGTACCAGAAGAATTGAAGGACAGCTATGTAGAAATGACGGAAGCACAGACCCCGATCGAAATCAGTCAGGTGGATAACGAAGGCAACGCCACGCCGCTTTTTGCGGGGATAGTTCTGGAGATAGGTATCAAGGCCGTACGAGACGTTTATTATTTGTACGTCGAAGCCGTCTCGCCTACGTACAATCTCGACGTGAAGCGCAAGAGTCGTTCGTTTCAAAACAAAGCCATGACCTACGGTGCCCTTTTGAAAACAATCGCAGGAGAATACCCAGGCATGGATATTATGGACATGGCCTCCAATGGCGGGAAGCTGGGCTCCTTTACCATGCAGTATCAGGAGACGGATTGGCAATTTCTCAAGCGGCTTGCTTCGCGTTTTCAAACTGGACTGATGCCAGCATCCGTTTTTGAAAAGCCAAAGTTCAGCTTTGGTGTGCCAGAGGGTGCATCGAAAGGCAAGCTGGACGATTTTCATTATCGGGTGCGCAAAAATTTGAATGAATACCGCCATTCCTCGGAAAACGGGGTCAAGGGTGTGGATGAAAATGACTACATCTTTTACGAGGTAGAGACGGACCGCGTGCTCGATTTGGGCAACGGTGTGGATTTCAAAGGGAAGAGCCTGTATGTGTATGAGGCCTATACCGAGATGAAGAAGGGCTTGCTCAAGCACAAGTATTTGCTTGCGTCCAAAAAAGGAATGAGCCAAAAGCCACTCCACAATTCGCTCATTGTAGGGGCATCGGTGCAAGGAAAAGTCATTGAAGTCTCAAAAGACAACGTCAAAATCCACCTCGATATCGATGAGAGCCAGAACAAGAGCGAGGCGCACTGGTTCCCGTACTCCTCGGTTTATACGGCCGAAGGAAACAGCGGTTGGTATTGCATGCCAGAGCTCGATGACTACGTCCGCGTCTATTTTCCGAGCAACAAGGAAAGTGACGGGATTGCGATCAGCTCTGTCCGGAAAAATTCAGACGAGGGCGAAACGAACAAGCTCGGGAATCCCGATATCAAATACTTCCGCACGGCCAATGGAAAAGAACTGATGTTCAGCCCGTCGGAGGTATTGCTTAGCGCAAAGGACGGGGAAATCCTCATTCGCATGACCGACGCGGACGGCATCCAGATATTCAGCAAGAAAAATATCAAGGTTGTCTCTGAAAAGGACATTTTGATGGACTCTGCCACGAAGGTGATTATCTCGGCGAAAGAGGAGATTAGTCTCACCTGCAAAGAGAGCAACATCAAGATGGACGGAAATACAAGCATCGTCGGGCAGGAGCTCAAAACCAATTGACACACATGGTTGCCACGCGGGTAACCGTGTGTTTGGTGTATGCAAAAACGGTGAGAAGAAGGGGGGATTGGCATGGAGAGAGAGGAAGCCTTGCAGCATTTCAAGGAGCACGAGGTGCCGAAGCGAACCATCGCCAGCCTGCATGCCTTGGATGCTTACTATCAGGCGAATAAAGAGAGGCTGGCAAAAGAATTTCTTCGTTCATTTGAAGCAATATGCCGACGCGTGGTTGATAAGCAGAAGCAAGGGACAAAGGGCAAGCTGGCGTACTTGACCTATTCCATGCTGCGTACGGAGCTCATTGAGGGCAGTAGTCATTATTTGCTGGAAGCTACGGACAGCAGTTGGTTTTTCGATCCGGTGGAGTGTCAAACCACTTATGATGCGAGCTGGGCGTACCACTTTTTGGATCGGCTCGCAGACGAATGGAACGAGGCTGCCAGAGCGTATGCCGGACACGTAAGACTTCCCGATATCGAACGGATCAAGCTCGTGGAGGCAGAGAAGTTTCATCAATATGTCGTTCATCTAATCCGTTATGCCATGGTGCAGGCTGTTCAGTTGGAAGTCTTTCAACAGGTGGACAAGGAGCCGGAGCTGGAGGTGCGTGTCGGAGAATATTTGGATCAAAGCGAGATCGTGTACTGTCTGGACACTCGCCACAAAGATTCTGAGATGATCCGTGCTTGGCTGGAGGAGAAGCAAGAGCTGGAATACGGCTACAAGGTTTTGGCTGGCCTCGATCTGGGACAAGGGCAATTCGATGGTCTTGATCTTCGTTATTCGGACCTCTCTGACAGTCAGCTAACGAAAGCGAACCTTCGCGAAAGTGTTTTGGTCGGAACGAGATGGCATCGTGCCCAGCTAAAAGCGGTTGATTTCGGCGACAGTCTCATTCATGGAGCGGATTTTACCGGAGCAAATCTGCTAGGCGCGAGCTTTCGTGAAGCATCCGGGCCAAGGGGGCTTTTGGAACCAGATGCGTGGGAGATGCCCGGTTTTGATGGCGTCTTGTTCGTCGGGGCGGACTTGACCGGGACAGATTTTACTGGGGCCGACCTGCGCGGCGCAGACTTTACAGATGCGATTTTAACTGGGGCGAATTTTAGCGGAGCGCTTCTGGAGAGAGCCGTATTCTCGAAGGAATCTAGGGAGTCCATTCTGTTGGATGAGCTTCAGGAGCGACATGTCGTTTGGCGAGAGGGGAATCAGGTATGAATTATTTCATCTTGTCACAGGACGAGCGAATCGCGAGTGCGGTAGAGCCAACTAACGTTTTTGACGTCATCCGGCAGGAGTGGCTGACGCCAGATTATCAGGAAGAGCTTGACGAGGCGATCATCCAGTTCGACATCAAGCAAAAGAAAGAGAACGACTACCTGGATTTTCTCGACAGACCGATCCCGCTCTATTCCAACCGCTTAAAGACAATCATCCACAAGTTCGCGCCGAAGCTGTTCGTCAAATCCGTCGTGCTCGTAGACAGGGAGCGGATCAAACAGGATTTGTACTGGATGATGATTCTGCCGCGTGTGAACTGTTTGTCAGAGCAAAGCGAGTTTCACAGGGACGGCTCACTCAAAAGGCTGGTTCTCGATCCAGAAAAGATTGGGCGTCATACGATTTTTCAAATCGAAGGGATTCGTGAACCGTATATCATCATCGATTTGCGGCTGGCGGAAGCTTTGCTGCGCAGGGACTTTTTCGGTATCCGCTTGAAAAAAGCAGACCAAGCAGGGAGGAGAATGAGTCATGCCCATGATTGAAGATGTCGATGTTGTACCGTCGTCCGCCCCGAAGAAAAGCTACGTTGTGGCAGGAGCAATTCTCTCGTGCGACTACGGGAGCCAGCAGAACAAGCTGAAAACGCCGTTTAGTCATGGCGTGTACATTCGCAACCAGGCACAGATGAACGTGAATGATTATATGCCGCAAGTGAACATCATGCCGTTTGGCAAATGCCGTTGCGAAATAAATCCAACTGTCGCAGCTGCTACTGCTGCCAACAACGGTGTACTCAAGCCGATGCCATGCGTTCCCATGGTCACCATGCCATGGATCGAAGGTAAGGCAGATGTACTCGTGGAAAATCATCCCGCCCTGTTAAACACCAGCACGAACATGTGCGTATATGGAGGCTGCATTCGCATCGAAGACGACGGACAGGAGCAATAGAGAGGGGGATTGTATGAATACGACAGAGAAGCTGGCCGGATACGAGAATATCCAGTTGGTCTCACCCTTTGAAATCCAAAGCCTGCAAGATGTCAGAATCGTGAAGAAAGTCAATGAGCACGCCAGATTGTTCGTCACCGGAATCATCCCGGAGGAGAAAAGCGACCGCTACATTGAGATGGCGACGAGCGAGGATACAGTTGCGCTAAATTTGGTGGAAAACGGTTCGCTTACGAAGACATTGTTCAAAGGACTCGTGGATTCCGTCAGTGTGAACTTTGTTCACGGCGTGTACCATTTGGAGCTGGAAGCGGTCTCGCATACGCAGCGAATGGATGGTCAGCGCAAGATGCGCTCTTTTCAACATAAACAAATGACGTATGCCAGTCTGCTCGATGAAATCACGAAGGACTATCCCGGTTCGGATTATTTGGACCATGCTTCGAACGGAGCGCCGCTGGGAACCATCGCCATCCAGTATCAGGAGACAGATTGGGAGTTTTTAAAGCGACTGGCCTCCCGCTTCGGCTCTATTCTCGTCGCAGAGGCTGTCGCGGATAAGCCAAAGTTCTGGTTTGGCTTGCCCGAGGGACGTACCGCCCAATTGACAGACGCTAGCTACACCATCAGCAAAAGGCTGTCGCCCTTTATGGAAACGACAGAAAACGGCTACGCGGCAGGTATGTCGGAAAACGATTTTCTCACCTATGAAGTAGAAAGCGGACAGGTCCTCCAGCTCGGAGACCGCGTGAACTACCAAGGCAAAGAGTTGGTCGTCGCCGGGTCAACAACAAGGATCGACCATGCCCTACTCATTCACACCTATCAACTCATGCCCGAAGCAGGCATCCGTCAAAACCCTATCCGCAACGACGACATATGCGGCGCTGCCCTGGAAGGTAAGATCATCGACATCCAGAAGGACACCGTCAAAATCCACCTCGACATCGATCCGAAGCAGCCCAAGGCAGAGGCGAGCTGGTTCCCGTATGCCACGGTTTACTCGGCAGAGGGCAACAGCGGCTTTCACTGCATGCCGCAAATGGGCGACTCCGTCAAGCTGTACTTCTCCACACCAGATGAAGAAGGCGCCATGGCAGTCAGCTCCGTGCGAAAGGGTGGAGGTAGCACGGCGAAAACGGGCAATCCCGGCATTAAGTACTGGGGAACCAACTTCGGCAAAGAGCTGATGATGGGTGGCAAGGAGCTCGTTCTTACTGCGAAGGAGAGCGAAGAAGGCAATATTTTTATCAAACTGCACGAAGAGGACGGCATCGAGATTCACAGCATGCATCCGATCGTATTTTCCTCGGAAAAAGATATGGAGATTACGTCAGATACGAAGGTCGAGATCAAGGCTAAGGAAGCGATCTACCTCATGTGCAGCACCAGCAGCATGATTTTGGACGGGGAAGTGGATATTCAAGCGCCGAAGATTGAGATGGTAGGGCTGACGAAGGCGCCTGTGGTTGTGGAGGATTTGCCGCAGGAAGAGGAAGAGGAAGAAGTCGTCGAAGAGGAGCAGGAGGAAGAGGATTCTGGATGGGGTTTTCTCGATAGTCTACAGCTTGGACTCGATATCGTCGGAATGATCCCTGTCATCGGAGAAGTCGCAGACGTCGTCAATGCGGGGATATCTGTCGCACGTGGCGATTATGCTGGAGCCGCTATGTCCCTTGCAGCCGCGATTCCAGGTGCGGGTACGGCAGTGACTGCGGCAAAGCTGACGACGAAAGCAGTGAAGGCAACAAAAGCGATGTCCAAGGCAACGAAAGCGGTCAAAGCAGCGGACAAAGCACTGGGTGTATCGAAAGCGGTCAAGGCGACTGCCAATGCAGCAAGTGCGGTGAAAGGCAAGGTCGTCACTGCTGCGCGGAACATTCAGGAGAGCTTGAGCAAGCTTGAGGCTGTGCAGAAGCTGAAGAAGAGCATGCTCGGCAAGTTCATGCAGAAGCCTGTTGTGAAAGAAGTACTAAAGGAAGCCGGATCTGAGGCATTAGATTATGCGACGGATGGTGTCTTCTCAACCGTTGCGGGAATGGCCGGACGCCGTAAAAAAGTTCGAGTGACAGACAAGAACACCAATAGGCTGAAAAAACGGAACGTCAAAAAAGCGAAGCTGAAAAGTTGCCTTCGAGACCCTATCCACGGAGGGACCGGAGCACAGTTTATCGTTCATCCTGCCCTCAAGCTGTATGGAGCCGAGACGTGGACGTTTGAGCTGCATTACAACTCCCTGCTTTTGCAAGAGGGAGCACTGGGCAAAGCATGGACACACAATTACGAAATGAGCCTGGAATTCCTGGATGAGACACGCGAAGAAGTTACGGTTTGGTGGAATACTGGCCGCGCCAATACCTTTACTCGTGTTCAGGACGGATTATACCGGTCCAACGATGCGGATGTCTTTTTTGACGAACTGAGGGAAAGACAAGACGGCTATACGTTGTGGGTCAAGGAAACGAGAGAGACGTACGATTTTGCCAGAAATGGACAAGCACTTCGCCATACGGTGGCTGCCGGAATGTCTCTGCTCTTTAGCTATGACCAGCATGGCAGGCTGAATCGCTTGACAGAAGAGCGGAGTCGCCGAGCGTTTTCTTTGGAGTATGGGACGGATGGCTTGGTATCAGCATTGTCAGATGGGACTCGTTCCCTTCGCTTTTCGTACGATGCCGACCGCAGGATGACTCGCTACACCAATCCCAATGGTGTTGTCACTGACTTGTCCTATACAGGAAATGACCAATTGGAATCTCTAGCATCCGATGGTGTCATCGTCTACACGAATACGTTTGACGAAGAAGGGCGCATCATCTGCCAGACAGATGCGGCAGGCATCCCTGGTTATATTCACTACGATACCGAGAGCCGTCCGGGCATGATGGTCACGACCTTCACAGATGGCAATGGGAATGTCGAGGTTATGCTCCATGACGACAATGGCCAGTTGCTGGAGAAGACCGAGAAGGATGGGACGGTCACCAAATACTCCTATAATGAGTGGGGCCAAACAACTTCTGAAACAAACGGAGCGGGCGAAACAACCACTTACACGTATGACAATCGCGGGAATCTGGTAAAAGAGACAGATCCTCTTGGCAATACAACGACGTATACGTACAACGAAAATGACCTCATGACAGCAGAAGAAGACGCGGAAGGCGGAGTCACGACTTACGCCTATGATGAATACGAGCGGCTGGTCAGCATGACAAGACCAGATGGCTGCACCTCTTCTATCGGGTATAACGAGCACGGGCAAAGAAGCACTTATATCGATTTTACAGGAGCAAAAACTACTTATCATTACGATGGACAGGGAATGCTAGTTTCCGCTCAGGACCCAGAAGGGCGTATCTTCCGTGTTGGCTTCGACCCTACAGGCAGGATGACAACCTTTACGGATGCTTTTGGGGGTTCGCTACGTCAGGTATTCGATGCCAATGATAATCTTGTTGGTGTCACAGATCCTCTCGGAAGGATGCATTCCTTTACGTACGATACACAGGATTGTCGCGAAGAGGAGACAACGCCTACCGGAGCATCGACGAAGATCGGCTACACGATTACGGAAAAAGTAGAATCTATAACGAACGCCTATGGTGAAGCCACTCGTTATGAGTACGACAAGGAATGGCAGATCGTTGGGGTGGTAGATCCAACCGGGGCGAAGACCAGCCTCGAACGCGATGCCATGGGCAGAGTGACGTCTATCACCGATCCGTTGGGGAACACCCAGCGCTATGAATACGATGCGGCGGGACGTTTACTGGCCGTCTATGATGCAACCGGACAGAAGGTGAGCGGGCTCACCTATGATGGCGCGGGCAATGTTCTTGCCCATATAGACGGACTCGGAAGAACAACCCAATACCAATTCAACAAGCTTCATCAAGTCATTGCCACAACGAATGCGGCTGGACAAAAAAACAAGTTTTCCTATGACGCAGCCGCAAGACTAACGGAGGTATTGGAAAATGAAGCAGCCGTATACAAGCAGCAATACGACGGAGAAGGACGTCTAACGAGCTATACGGATGCTAATGGCAATGCCACCTCTCTATCCTACGATGCCAGTGGTTTGCTTTTAGCTGAACGCAATGCTACCGGAGAAGGAACGACCTACCGCTATGATAAGCGCGGGTGGCTGACCGACAAGACCAATGCGCGTGGTCAGGAAACGCACTACCGCTACGATGCAGCCGGACAGCTCATTGAGCAGCAGGACGAAGCGGGGACTGTTCGCAGGTCTTTCGACGCCGAGGGTCGCGTGGTAAGTGTCAAAGAAGATGGAAAAGACACCAAGCGCCGTACCTACGATCTTTTGGGACGAATCGTCTCCAGTACAGATCAGTATGGGAATACGCTACAGTACACCTATGATGCGGGGGGCAGACTGGCAACGCTCGTCTATCCAGATGGCAAGACGGTTCGCTATACCTATGGTCTCGCAGGTCAATTGACCACGGTCACAGACTGGGTAGGTCGTGTTACAAGGTACACGTACGATGAAAATTACCGCCTCATCCGTACAGAGCGACCGAACGGTACAGTAGAGCAGCGTCACTATGACGCAGCCGGACAGCTACTGCGTCTTTGGGATCAAAATGCGCAAGGCGTCATGCTCCAGCAATATCGGTTTGTGTACAACGAGCTCGGGCAGATCATCCAAGAGGAAGAAAAGCAGTACACCTATGATGCCCTGCGGCGCCTGACGAGCGGAGCCATGGCAGGGCGAAAGATTCTCTATACCTATGACCAGGGCGGGAATATTACTGCTATTGGGGATTCAGGTTCGAGTCTTGCTGTGGCGATGACGTACGCCAAGGACAATCGGTTGGACACGGTAGATGATCAACAGGTTCAGTATGACGAGGACGGCAACCTTCTGCTGCTCCCGGGCAAGCAACAGCCAGAAACGTATGCGTACGATGCCCGCAATCGTCTCGTCCGTGCCGGACAAGCTCGCTACACCTATGATGCTGAATACGTGCGCACCTCGATGACATGGAACGGTAAGACGACACGGTATGTGGTCGATCAAAACGCTGACCTGACTCAGGTTCTTATGGAACTGGAGGAAAATGGAGCAGGCAAAGCGTATTATGTATATGGACTGGGGCTCATTGGTCGTGAGGATGCCCATGGCGATTATTTGTCCTATCACGCGGATACACGCGGAAGCACGACCCTGTTGACGAACGAGAATGGTCGGGTCACTGACCGTTATACCTACGGATTGTACGGGGAACTGGAAGAGCACGAGGGTAGGACGAAACAGCCGTTTTGTTATAACGGCCACGATGGAGTCATGACCGATCCGAATGGGTTGTATTACATGCGGGCGCGGTATTACCATCCGGGGTTGAAGCGGTTCCTGAATCGTGATGTGCTCCAAGGGGACATGACGGACGGACAGACGTTTAACCGTTTTGCTTATGTGAATGGGGATCCGATTGGGTTCATTGATCCGTTGGGATTGATGAAGTGTTCCAATCTCCCGAATATTTCACAAAGGCATGACGAAATTGCGCATGGCGGATACTACGGAAGAAAGCAACAAAGAATCAATGATTATAAGAATAAGACTGGAAAATGGGCAACTCGTAAATCTGATGATGACGTAATTGAGGTTAACCCTAAAGATGTAAATTTTGCACAAATTTCAATAAACAGATCTTTTGATACTCCGAATGGTAAGATTTCAATTAAGAAAGCTATACAGCAAGGACCAGAACAGGTGAAGAATTTCCCACCAATCAGTGTAGTAAATGTAAAAGGTCAACTTGTAGCTAGAGATGGGAATAGCCGTTTGTATGTTGCATTAGAAACTAAAGCGGAAAAGATTAAGGTGAGAATTGAAAAAGATATTGATAGTTTTAGAGACCTTACAAAAAGACTAAGAAATAACGGTCTTCCTAATGAAGGAACTATGAAACCACCAACACCAAGGTAGGTGAATATAATGTTCAATATTAATATTGATACAAGCAAATTAAATAGTGATTTAGAAAAAATATCCAGTTGGGAAGATTGGTACAAAATTGAGAAAGAAATTTTTCATACTGATGAATGGCCTAGAACATCCTTTGATAGATTAGAAGAAGATTTGGATAGACCAGTACAAATAATAGAGGGGCGTGAATGGGAACCGACTACTGATTCGTATGATATTTCTCCTGAAGTTAGTCATTTATATGAAAAAACCAGACAAAAAGTATTTGCTATACTCGAACCAGAAGCGGATGAGGAAAATAAACAACACCCGGAATTATATGGCAAAAGGTGTATCTATTGTAGGATTTGGACAAGGGATTTTTCGAAACAAGAATGCCCGAAATGCAGTAATGAGTTACTAAAATTTCCACTTAACGAATGGGATTAGGATTAGAAATTCTTGCCTAAAGTGAAGGGGTATTCTACAGTTTTTTGGTGGAAATATCTGAAACCTTGATTGGCTGTTTGCCTTTCAAGGTTTCATTTTTTGAACGGCTGTTGACGAAAAATTAACCATCTAACCAATAAAGAATTATTTGTCCTATCACGCGGATACGCGCGGAAGCACGACCCTGTTGACGGACGAGCATGGTCGAGTCACAGACCGTTATACCTACGGATTGTACGGGGAACTGGAAGTACACGAGGGCAGGACGAAACAGCCGTTTTGCTATAACGGCCGCGATGGAGTCATGACCGATCCGAATGGGTTGTATTACATGCGGGCGCGGTATTACCATCCGGGGTTGAAGCGGTTCCTGAATCGAGATGTGCTCCAAGGGGATATGACGGATGGGCAGACGTTTAACCGTTTTGCTTATGTGAATGGGGATCCGATTGGGTTCATTGATCCGTTGGGGTTGATGAAGTGTGAACCAAGAAAACCTATTTTCGCAGATAACAATTTCTTGATTGCCGCTGCTGAAAAAGGTGACATTAAAGCTTTAGAAATTATTCGTGAAGGAAAAACTTATATTACACCAAACCAATTACATGAATTTCTTAATGTTCGTACGAAAAGTCAAAAAAAATTGCGTAAGTCATTTTTAAAACAAGAAGGTGTGGAAGTTTTTGGAGGCGCTAAGGCAAAAGCAATATCATAAACACCTGAATTCCGACAAGTCTTCCAAGCCGTTAAGTCCTCTCATGGTCGTGGAGATGCCGCAATTGGTGCATTTGCAAAGGCGACTGGTTACGAGGCATTTACTTATGAGAGAAGGCTATACAACCATTACAAACACACTGTACCCAAATTAGGAGTTCCTATACGTAACCCACAGAGAGAATAGGAGTTCGATATGTATAATCTGTTAATCATGAAAGAAAAATGCCCAAGATGCGGTGTAATCGTTGATACAGAAGCTGAATTTAAAATGGGCTATATGAATGTGGATATCTACCACATTGGTGATGAATTAAGATGGGCGACAGGGCTGAGTAAAGCACCACACCAAAAAAGGCCTCCAGACGGAAACTCGATAGGCGAGGGTTATGTATGTTGTCCTAACTGCTCAAAAGATTTTTGGGTAAAGATCCAAGTTGAACATGATGTTATTGTACATGTGGATGTTGATCATAACAAAAAAGGTTATATAGAATAGTTATCCCATTTAGAACCCTTGTTTGGCTTGCGCTTATCTAGGGTTCTTCTGCTTGAACAATTTAAGAAAGACATTGTGTCTTGGAAGGAAATCTGGAAAATAATAAGCTAAGACGACTAATTGAAATGTATAGTATGAAAATTACTGCTGAAGGGGAACAGTCTACTTATAATGAAGTGCAAAACAATCTTGAAGAAGGCATTGAGCGTAAACAGGTAGTGGCATGTGAGTGAATATGCTTCGAAAAGAAGATTATATCAACCTTGATTGGCTTACGCCTATCAAGGTTTTCTTTTGTGCACTCCGAGGGCTTTTAGGCACTAAAGTCAAATTGTATTGCCTGGAAAGCTCAATATAATACTAATTATGTAAATGATTTTGCTATTTATCACAAAACTAATAAAACAAGAATGCGAAAGGGGAATGCACTTTTTTGCAGATATTATACAGTAGTAAAGCAATCTGTTCTCGATGTGGTATACCATAGATTTAATAGATTTAATAGATTTAATAAGAAATAATTAAAAAAGGCTAATTTGTTTTATTCTTACTCATCAGCCTTTTTCTAAATCGGAGGAATATTTTATATGAATAACCTACCAATATTTAAGTATCAACCAAATGCGTACGATATTGGAGTATTCAAAAAGGTCCCTGCACAAAATTGCAGTATTTGTAATAAAGAAACGGATTATATCTACGTGGGACCATTTTATTCAATAGACGAAGTTAAAAATGTTTGCCCATGGTGCATTTATGAAGGAACCGCTACTAAGCAACATAATGGTGTCTTACAGGCAGCAGTAGAATATAAGGATCAGTTGTTGTCCGTGACTTATGATGACGAAAATAATGAGTATATGTATTTTATGGGATACGATGAAGTCGAACAGTTTAAAGATGATAACCTAGAGGAGTTACTCTTTCGTACCCCTGGTTACATTTCATGGCAAGAGCCACAATGGTTAAGCCACTGCGATGAATTTTGTGCTTTTATCGGATACGTGAATAAAAGTGAGATATCAGCGACGAAGATAGATTTACGAGATGAAGAATTGTTTGCAATAAAGGAAAACTATGGTATTGATACTTTGGACCAAGTAAGTGAGGATTCAGGAATATATTTGTTTCAGTGTCTTAAATGCGGACAACATAGAGTTCATATTGATCACACATAATTTGTGAAAAGAATGATGTTACTAGCTACTTAGAGTTGTTTCAAGTACGTTATCGAAAATTTATTATGAATGGCTTATTCCAACCTTTCAACTAAGTTGGAATGAGCCTTTTTTGCATCTTCCAGCCATAGGTTTGTGTACAACTGATAGGGACAGTTGATAGGGAAGTGAGACACCTATGATGCAGAATACGTGCGCACCTCTATGACTTGGGGCGGAAGAAGATACGGTATGTGATTAACCAAACGCTGACCTACACAGGTTCTTATGGAACTGGAGGAAATTGGAGTAACCAAAACGTATTATGTATTTGAAGAAACTAAGAAATCAGCAACAGGAAAAGGAACTGCATAGGATATTTTTAATATTACTAGTTTTGAAAGGATATAAAAATGAATCAAGAACTAAGAATACTAATAAATAAACTTATTGGCGGTGAAATAACAGATCTAGAATTTTTGGATTTGTTCAAGGGAAATATAGAAATAACTAGCTACATTGACAACCTGTTAGAAGTTATTTGTAGAGAAAAAAATAAAGATGACCTAGGATTACTATTTTATATAGGATTTACATTTGATTTGTTTGATGAAAGACATTTGGAAATGTTAAACCAGTTAATTACTGAAGCTTGGCATAAGGCACATGAGGATATTGCTGGCTTGCTTCAATATTTTCAATCAAATTCATCGGTAGAAAGTCTTTATAAAGCAGCATTAACAAAATTTGAGTATCTTCATTACACAAATGCCCTTGCCGTAAAATGTATTTGGGCTCTAGGTGATATAAATACGCCAGAGTCTAAAGAGAAATTAGAACTCTTAAGTAAATCAAAGGAAAAAGAAATGAAAAAGAATGCTTTACACCAATTAAAAAGAATCTCAATAACAAAGTAGTGTAAAATTTACCAAAGTGAACACATTTATGAAATATTCGAAAAAGCGACAGGTGGTTTAGTTACTTGACGCTTTTTGAAATTTTTTATAATCCAATTTAAGGAGAGAGACTTCAAAAGTAGATATAACCGCAAATAATACCGGTTACAATAAAAATTGCATCCCCCACTAATCGATCAGGAAATTACAGAGTGGCAAATACAGAAGCTAAATTGAATAAGGATACGGATTCACCAGTACCGGCACCTGATAAAGCACCTGAAGGTTATATAAAGCATCATCATGAAGATGGAACAATAATGATTCTTGTTGAAAAAGTTATTCATAGGGAGTTTCCTCTTAGAAGATTAGGTGGAGTATTGGGAGTACAGTTAAAAGATGTTTCGAAAGGTGAGGAATATGATCGAATTATTAATCGGAAAAATAGATAAAATTAGTGGAATATTAAGTGACGACCCATTTAGTCTGACTTTTACGGACATTACTAAAAATACGAATGAAGCACAATTCAAAAATTCCGAGAATAGTCTTTTAAAAGATTATTACTTGATTACAGATCGATATGAAAGATTAATTGGAGGGGTTATCAATATTTTTGGTCAACGGCAAGTTGCCGATATTCAGTTTTATGTAGAGGAAATGCAAAGGTTTGATGGTGACTGGATTTGTATAGGAAAAATTGAAAGGTATCCTTTGTTCATTAATAAGGAAAATGGTCAAGTAACGTGTTTATTTGGAGATCCCTTAGATCAAAATTTTGTTTTGGAATCGTATGGAGACTTCTATAACTTCTTACTTAACTATTTTCTAGGGGAACAATATGGAGAAATTGGATTGAAGCTAGTTGAATCTGGAGGAAGTATAAATAGCGTTGGTTCAAAAGAGGATGAATGGTATAAAATGTTAGAAGAGAATGGTTTGTTAACATAGTAATAGTCTTTCAATACAACCAATAAACCAAACAATAAGTAACACTTTCATTTGATAAACTGCCAGAGGCTTATTCCATCTTAAAAGATGAAGAGGAATAAGCCTGTTTTCATGTCAAAGCAAGGAGACTCCGGTACCCTCTACTTTCCCCCTATACGAAGAATGAGCCATGGTGGTCAACTTCGTGAGAAAGTTGGTGGCAGCATAACCAAGGCGGGAAATCCCAGTCGAGTAGCTTTCCAATGAGTGACAATCCAAATCGACCCAGGCCTTTCCTAGTCTTTTTGTGTTTTTCCCAAATCCCACACTTTCCCCTTACTTTTCACGAGGTTATCCCGAACATTCCCGACGCTCATACGGTACGATTTGTTTGTAAGAAAGAAACCATATGAGACAGGGAGTGTTCACACATGAAAAAAATGCTTTCCGTATCTGTAATCGCAGCAAGCTTGTTGGCAACGAGTGCGGTAGGAGCTTTTGCGGCGGAGAAAGAAGGAAAAGGAGCAGGGTGGAGCAGCCTGCCTGAAGTTCAAGCGCTAAAAGCATTGCAAGTGGAGCAAAAAGCTTTGCAAGATAAACTAAAAGGACAATCGGAAATCAACAGACAAGCATGGGACGTTCTTTGGGGCGATGTGACGAGAGAAGTACGCGAACAGGTAAAAAGTGCATTGGAAGAAACGAAACCACTGCGCGAAGCAAACAAATCGTTGTCTGCTGAATTGAAAGAAGCGAAGAAAGCAAAGGATAAAGAAAAGGTAGCGAGCATCAAGGCTGAAATCGCCGCAAACCATACCGCCATCGAAGAAAAACTGGCGCATATCCAAACAGAATTGACCCAAGTAAAAGAGAAAAAAGCGTCCTTCAAAGAGATGAACCAAGAATTGAAGCCAATCCGCACAGAAAAGAAAGAGAACAAAGAGCAAGCAAAAGAACTGAAAGCAAATGAGAAAAACACAGTGAAAGAAGCAAAAGAAGTATTCAAGGCTGGTGACAAGGAGCAAGCAGCTGCATCCTTGCAAGAGGCTGCTGATCTGTTGAAAGAACTGATACAGGTACAAAGCGAGATTTTGGAGCAAAAGCAAGCGATTTCCGAGATTATTCAATAAGGAACGTCTACGAGAAGAGTGACAGCCCGAATCCTGTTATTGACTAGACAGATGTTCCCCCTCACATAAGAGACAGAAAGCCCGTTGCACGCCAGCGGGCTATTTTCTTTATGTTCACCCGGCTAAGTGTGACCGGCTGCAAGAATCACATCGGTTGAACCAGGCGCATGGGAAACGTCTGTCCCATTGATGATTCGATTCGTATCAAGCCATTCAGGACTAACGACCCATTCAAAAAATCCCAAATAATACCGATTGTAAGATTGTGTGTAAAATAATGGTCTTATTTGGAAGGGTGAATCCATTTCCCTAGGAGCATCGGAGGAGGGGGTTCATCTGGCAGGGAGGGGATACCATGAGCAATCGAACACTCACTTATGGAGATATACAAGTTTCGCCCTATGAATTTACTCATCTGCAAACGATGAAAGTCGTGAAAAAGATGAACGAGCATGCGCGACTGACGCTCACGGGAATCATTTCTGAAGAGCGAAAAGATAGCTACGTAAACCAGACAAATGCGCAAACACTGATCAGTGTGGCACTGGCGGATGAATCGGGCAAGCCGAAAACATGGTTCCAGGGAATCGTCTTGCGCGTCCATGTCAAAGCGGTACGCGGTATTTATTACTTGTCGCTGGAGGCAATTTCTCATACCTATTTGTTGGATGTCAAAACGAGAAAGCGTTCGTTTCAAAACCCGGCGATGACCTATGCAGGGCTCGTGAAAACGGTGTTGTCCGGGTACGGAAAAGCTGATTTTATTGACTCTGTTACGAACGGCAAGGCTTTGAATACGTTTGTCATGCAGTATGAAGAAACCGATTGGCAGTTCCTGAAGAGGATGGCGTCGCGCTTTTATACAGGTTTGATCCCGACAACGGCTTTTGACATTCCAAAGTTTTATTTCGGTTTGCCAAAAGGTCAAGATAAAGGAAAGCTTGCGGTTAGTCATTATACGGTGCATAAGCGTGTCGGGGATTATCAGAGTGATGCAGAGAACAAGGTTCCAGGAATCGATGACCAAGACTATACAGTGTATGAAGTGCAGAGCGAACGAGTACTGGAGGTCGGCAATGAGGTGAACTTCAAGTCCAGACCACTTGTCGTCGGAGAAGCGGTCACGGAGATGAAGGAAGGTATTGTCACGCATACATACAAGCTTTATCCACGCCTAGGTCTGGCGCGTAAGAAGCAGTATAACCATGCCATCATCGGGGCGTCCATCCAGGGCCGGGTGCTGCAAGTCCAGAAGGACAATGTGCGAGCCAAGCTGGATATGGATGATCAGCAGGATCAGAGCACGGCATATTGGTTCCCTTACTCCACCATTTATGCTTCCGAGGATCAAACCGGATGGTATGTCATGCCAGAGCTGAACGACCAGATTCGGATTTATTTCCCGAGCAAAAAAGAAGAGGACGGTATCGCGATCAGCTCTGTTCTCAAGGAAATCCCAGACGACGACAAACCAGCGCCCAAGCAGAAATCCTCACGGAAAAGCAGTTCAGGAGGAGGTGGAGGTGGCGGTGGAGACCGGATGAAGGACCCTGCTGTAAAAACGTTTCGTACCAAGTATGGCAAGGAAATCGTACTGGCTCCAGACAAAATTGTGATCACGACAGGAGATATGTCGATTACGATCAGTGATACGAGCGGGATCGATATCCAGAGTAGCCAGAATGTGAACATTACAGCCGGTAAGGACATGAAACTGTCAGCTGCTTCTCTTCATATTAGTGCGGATAAAGTAGAACTGAGTGGAAAAGGAAATACAATCAAACTGGAAGAGAAGATCGAGATGAAAGGTTCGGAAATCAAGATGAACTAGAGGGGGCACTGACATCGATGAAGAAAGAGGAAGCGCTCCAGCATCTGCACGATAACATCTTCCTGCCAGCGTTGGCTGAAAGCGTAGCGGCACTCGAGCGCTATTTCCAGCAAAACAAGGATCAGCTCGTCCGGGAGTTCGTGGAGTCTTTTCGGCAAATACTCCAGCATATTGCCTTCATGCAGAACAATCAGGAGCTTCCCCCTGTCGGTTTTATTCACTACTCGTTACTTCGGACAACGGTATTGGATGGCACACACACATTTTTGATAGAGGCTTATACGGATCAATGGTACTGGGAGCCAGTGGATTGCTATGCACGGTACGATGCAGCATGGGCTTTGCAAGAGGTGTCCACGCTCATTTCGCTACTGGACGAACGCCGAAAAATGTACATGGGGATCATACACGCTGCTGATGTGGAGTATATGGTGCTAAAGGAAATCGAGCTTTTCTGTCAGTTTGTCACAGCGCTTTCACGAGTAGCGATTCCGGAGGTTATTAAGCTGCCTGAGTACCAACAGATTAGGAAAGCGGATCGTCTGTACATACGAGTGGGCGAATTCAAAGACATCAGCGAAGTGGTGTACGTAGAAGAGCGAATCAAGCGGGAGGAGAAGGAGTGCAGAAGCCTGCTTGGGCAACCGAAAGGAACGTTTTGCACCCATGAAACATTCGCCCACATGGATTTGCCGCGAAGCAATGTGGAGGCACTGGATTTGCGCTATTGCGATTTTAGCGGCAGTGATTTTACAGACAGTCAGTTCCGTGAGTGTGTCTTATTTGGAACAAGCTGGGTAAAGAGCAAGCTTCAACGCACTGATTTCAGCCATTCGCTTCTTTGTGATGCCAATTTTCGTCATGCTGACTTGAGCGGAGCCATCTTCTCTTATGCCGAGGGACAAGGAGTTAGTGCGGACGAGCTGCATCGTGTACCGGGCTTACTCGGTGTCCAATTTGCATATGCTGATTTGGAAGGAGCGGATTTTCGCCATTCTCGTCTGTATCATGCGAATTTTCATGGAGCGAATTTGCGGAATGCCGTTTTTTTCGAGAAGGACCGGGAGCGCTTTGCATTGAGTGAAGCACAGATGCAGCAGATTGAGTGGAAAACGGAATAAAGGAGGCGGGATGATATGCGCGATTATTATTTGCTAGCAGATGATGGACGAATAGCTCAAAAGGTCGTACCATCGGGTCTGGGGCTGCAAAAGGAAAACACCTTCGAGCAACTCCCTCCGATATCCGTTCTCGAGGTGAACACGGATGGGGCCCATACCTACACAGATTGGTTGGAAAAGCCGATGCCGATGATTTCGGAGCGGATGAAAACCATTACTGCCAAATACAATCCCAGCGTGCAATGGAAGCGCGTCGATTTGATCGACAGCGAAACCAATCTGCGAAACGTCTACTGGGCCATGCAAGTACCTGCTGTAGATTGCCTTTCAATGGAGACGGCATTTCATTTGAACGGAACTGTAAAGAGGCTTGTATTAGATACCGATAAGATAAAGGCACATCATTTCTTTAAAGTTCAAGGGATTTTGGAGCCGTATATCGTGGTGAGTCTGGATGCTGCGGAAAGCTTCCTTCGCAGAAGCTTGAACGGATTTGTTTTGCAAAAAGTAGAGCAGGCACTGCGGAGGGAGCTATGACGATCTACTGGGATGAAAAGATTTTGGATGTATGGAACAGCATCCAGACACGGCGTCAACTCGCTGAAATGGAAGAACAACAGGTGCAATTGACGCTTGCGGAGTGTCTGGATGGCGTGCGAAATGGCTACTTGGAGTACGAAGGACGCAGATTCGAATTCGCGGAGAATCTCCTCTTTGACGGGCAGCTCGGCATTCAGTTGCCCCATTCGATGCAGCTTATACCGAGGGGGCGCGGGTCAAATAGCGGAGGGAATTCTCAGCACGAGCAGATTTCCTATAAAGAGGAAGAGAGCGCGGTCATGCTCGGGATGAATCATATGGCACATCTGTTGCCGATGAGCGGAGTGGAACCGTTTGTGCAGGCGATGACAGCACAAGTCAAAAAGGCGCAGGCAGGCTTGCAGGTCGTACATCATGAGCTTATCGAGCTGGATGGATGCAGGATTGCCAGCAGCGAATTCATCATTCCGATTGAGGACAAAACCTACTATCAAATCTTGTTCGCGACATCGGTAAATGGGCGGGCACTACTCGGAAGCTTTCATTTTGAGTCTGAGGAAGTGCTCGTTTGGCAGCCTCTGGCTCATGCGTTGATTCGCACACTACGGGTAGAGAAAATTTGATCATGACATAACAGGGAGGTTTCGAATTGGAACAGCAGCAACATCCACAGCAATTGCAAGTGAGCGTGCCTGAAAATGAGCAGGTCATGTCAGTCAAGGATTGGTTGATTACTTTTTTAATTATGATGGTGCCCGTGGTCAATCTCGTGATGTATTTCGTGTGGGCATTTGGCAGTGAAGGCAATCTAAACAGAAAGAACTGGGCCAAAGCGAACTTGCTGATCTTAGGTGTTTGCATCGGGTTGTACTTGAGCGTTTTCTTTTTAATTTTGATCTTGGCATTCATTGGAGCTTCGGTTGAACAATAGCGAGAACGGTGGATTGGCAAAAAACGTGGAGGGTGTAAAATGGATCACCAAACGTATGTGGAAGGAAGCGTAGCGGAAAACGAAAAGGTCATGACAATGAAAGATTGGATTCTCGTCTCGTTGTTCATGATGATTCCGATCGCGAATATTGTTTTGTTATTTGTCTGGGCTTTTGGCTCAGATGGGAATCTGAATCGTAAAAATTGGGCAAAAGCCGGCTTGTTGTTAATGGCCATTCTTTTAGGTTTATACTTCGTCTTTGGTACGATAATCGCAATTATCACGTTTATTTTACTCGCCATGGAAGGGCAATAAGGGACGATACTAAGACGTCGATCAGGCATATTCCAACTCGAATCACCGAGGAGGAATATGCCTTGTTTTTTTACACGGAGCATTACACCAGTTTTGCTTTTTTGACGTGCTTTTTCATCAACAGATTGCCGAAATAGCAGCCGAGCAATCCGCCGACAAACGAAATCGAGCACATGATGAGAATCATACTGGGGGTTTCAAAGTAATAGAGCATCGCAGAAAGCTGCTCGGGTGTATAGCTTTTTTCCAAGGTCGCGAGATACGATTCGCGGAAGAAAATAAGCGGGACTACCCCGCAAAGCGAATAGCCGACATAAAAAACAGAATAGCTGATCGCATTGCGCACAGGATTCAGATAAGAGCCTTTTCCCCATAGGATCAGTTCGCAGATGAGTCCGATAACAGCTAAGGTAAGTAAGTAATTCGCGTAGCCAAAACCGACAAAATACAATCCAGTCAAGACAGCTGTAAAAAATAGAGCCCCAGGCTTGGCGATTTTATTAGACATGACCATATAAATCGGACCGTTGAGTAGGGCAGTAAAGCCGCCAACCAGTAAATGAGAAACAACGGTAATAATCGGGGCGATCGTCATCAGTATCAGCATGACGACGTTAAAGATCGCGAGCGTAATAATATCCCGCATGGTCCATCTGCCGCTTTGGGCAGCTAATGATGTTTGGGCTTGCATGTAACATCCTCCCTCAGACATAGGTAGCCGATCTGCTTGACTAACTCTCTCTACTAGCGATCCCCCTTTTGTAGGAATGCTGGAAAACAGTTTGCTAGCTGTACGCACGGTTGTCAGCATAAGAACACAATATTGATAATGAGAATCGTTGTCAAAATAAAAAAAGCTCAAATTTCAATATTTTGGGATATTTTTCGAGCTTTTTCGCCTATTATCTCCGTATTTTTCCGTTTTTCTTGAACAATCGCCAAAATATTACAAGTTGGAGGATCCGCAAAATAATCATTCTGGTGAACGTAGGACGAGTAAATCAGGGATAATCGCGGAAATGTACCAGAAAACGGAAAAAGAGGGGCTTGTATCTATTTGGCAAGGTTGCATGAGAATCATTATCATGTTCGTTGTATTAAGCGTTTAAGCAAGAGACGAAATGGAGGAGTACATATGAGCATGAATACGATAGCGAAATCATGGCTGCTAGCTCAGCCGCAAGCAAAAGACAGCGTTCGCCTGTTTTGTTTTCCTTACGCAGGGGGAGGGGCCTCGATTTACAGGGGATGGGCACAGGCTTTTCCCAGTGATGTTGGAGTTTACCCACTTCAGCTACCAGGGAGGGAAAACAGAATTGCCGAGCGAGCTTACTCAGATATGGGAGCACTGGTGGAAGAGCTGGCCCAAGTGATTCATCCGTATTTGGATCGCCCGTTTATTTTTTTCGGTCACAGTATGGGAACGCGAATTGCCTTTGAGCTGGTACGTATCTTACGGAGCAAATGGGGGCGTCTTCCGCTTGGCCTCATCGTTTCAGGAGGACGAGCTCCACACTTCCCGGAGCCGAAGCCTATTTACCATTTGCCTGATGATGAATTTGTCGCAGCGCTGCGACGCTTTTCCGGGACACCAGAGGCGATCCTGCAAAGCAAGGAGCTCATGCAGTTGTTCATGCCGCTATTGCGTGCGGACTTTACCCTCGACGAAACCTATGTGTATGCCGAGGAGCCCCCGCTTGATTGTCCGATTGCTGCGTATTGCGGGACAGAGGATGAGGAAGCCACGCAGGAAGAAATGGAGGCTTGGGCTAGCCATACAAGTGCCGGATTTACGTTGGAAATGGTAAACGGGGGACATTTTTTCCTGACGACAAACAAAGAGGTGCTTCTGCAATCGGTAACTAAAATGATCGGACAATACCGGAGTGCGGTAGCAGGAAAAGGGGAGCACTAACGGGATGCAGCATATGCAGCAGGTGCGAATAACCCACTTGTCTGAGAGGACAAAATCAGCTCTGGAGGAATCGTCTTCGTTGTTACTGGCTAAAGGGGAAGTACATATTTGGTTGACGTCTATGCAAGCATGGGAACACAGTATGCAGGAGCTGGAAAGTATGCTGTCTGTCGAAGAACTCGATAAACGGGAACGATTTCATTTCCACGCAGACAGGGAACGCTATGTTGTCGCACATGGACTGCTGAGAAAAATGATTGGGCGGTACCAAGGGATTTCTCCCCGCGCGGTTCAATGGGAGTACAATTCGAACGGGAAACCGTTTTTATGTGGACCAAACAGTGATTCCGAAGCACTTTTTTTCAATCTGTCGCATTCGCATGAGCTTGTGGCGGTCGCTTTATCACGCGATCGCCTTCTCGGCCTTGACGTGGAGCAATTGCGACACATCCCGGAAATGGAACAGCTCATGAGCTACTTTCACCCTGTGGAGCGAGAGGGAATCTTGCGTTTACCTTCTGATGAGCGGCAGCAGGCTTTTTTTGATTGCTGGACACGCAAGGAGGCTTTTGTCAAAGCGACAGGGGAGGGCCTGAGCCGTCCTCTCGATTCTTTTTTCATGGAAAAACAGGATGGCAGCTTCACGGTAAATGGAGATGGAGTCAGGAGCGGGGATTGGAAAGTTTACGGGTTTACGCCTGCCAGAGGCTATGCGGGAGCAGTTGCAATCGGGATAGGTAGACCGTAAATCGGAGTCCTTGAAACGAGAATCATCTATTATACTGATAAACTTTATCGGGTTTAATGAGATTATATAAGTGTGTAAGAATATGGAAAACTTACAGTGAGAAACGAAGAAATCGTGAGAAAACGGAAGATAATCTAGCCTATTTTTCCCAAATGTAGAAAAAACAGCTTGAAGATGAAATTGACAATGAGAATCACTATCAATATCTTGTTGTTAGACAAACCAACACGATGTGTACAACGACAAGGCAGTCTCTGCATGATCCGGCTTCGGGCGCAAAGAGTGACCCGCAGTTACACAGGAGGAGGACGGAATGAAAGTAAGTACGGAGTGGTATGAGCAAGCTGCAATAGCTTATGAACAGCGTGGTTTTTGGGAGCCACTAACACTTGGGCAGCAATTGCGCAAATGGGCGGAACAGTACCAGAACAAAGAAGCGCTGGTGGGGGACGAGGAGAGGCTCACTTATCGCGAGCTCGACAGCAAGGTGGATGCGCTTGCTTCCGGTTTTTATCACATGGGAATTCAAAAAGGCGACAATGTAGCCGTCCAGCTTCCAAATCGAATTTCTTTCGTACTGACTTGCTTTGCCCTGTTTCGCATCGGCGCTGTGCCGATTCTCGTATTGCCTGCCCACAGAGAGGCTGAATTGGACGGGATTTTTGCACTCGCGAAGCCAGTTGCCTACATCATTCCAGCGACGTTTCTCGGTTTTGATTATACGAAGATGGCAGAAGATTTAGTCAAAAAACATGCATCGGTCAAATTCGTCATGACGGATGGGGACAGCCCGATCGGGAGGAACTTGGCTGAAATAAGCGGACCGCCAATCGAGCTGGAAGCCCCTTCGTACAAAGACACTGCGTTATTGCTGTTGTCTGGCGGTACGACAGGGATACCGAAGCTGATTCCTAGAACCCACGCAGATTACGTCTACAATGCGAAAGCAACCGCAGCCCGTTGCCAACTGACAGAGAGAAGCGTCTATCTCGCAGTTTTGCCGATTGCCCATAATTTCCCTCTGTGCTGCCCAGGTATCTTAGGCACACTGTCCGTTGGCGGTAAGATCGTGCTATGTAAAACTACTAGCTGCGACGAAGCCTTTCCGCTGATTGAGAAAGAGCGTGTGACCATTACCGGTCTCGTGCCTTCGATCGTACAAGTATGGCAGGAAGTGCTGGAATGGGATACAGAAAGCGACCTGTCGAGTCTGGAGGTTCTTCAGGTTGGCGGCTCCATGCTGGATGATAATCTCGCCAGTCGCATCACGCAAGAATGGAAATGCAAGCTCCAGCAAGTATTTGGGATGGCCGAGGGGCTCATCTGCTGCACATCACTGGATGATCCAGAGTCGATCATTACCAGCTGCCAGGGCCGTCCGATTTCTGAAGGGGATGAAGTGCGAATCGTGGATGAGCATGGAAACGATGTCGCGCCAGGTGAATACGGAGAATTGATTGTGCGGGGACCGTATACGATTCGCGGCTACTACAGAGCGGAGGAACAAAACCGCGAGAGCTTTACGCCTGATGGCTTTTATCGCTCTGGGGACAAGGCTAGAATCACGCCAGAAGGAAATATTCAGATCGGTGGACGGATCAAAGAGCAAATCAACCGAGCGGGAGAAAAAATCATGCCGGCTGAAGTAGAAACGTACCTGCGCATGCACCCAGCAATTAAAGACGCGGCACTGATCACACTTCCCGATCCAGTACTGGGCGAGAAAAGCTGCGCATTTTTGATCACCGACGACGAAACGATCAGCCTGGCGGACGTCCATGCCTTCTTCCAGGAAAAAGGGGTGGCACGCTACAAAATGCCGGATCAAATCGAACTCATTGATTTCTGGCCGCTGACCAGCGTCGGAAAAGTCAATAAAGCCAAGCTAAAAGAACTGGCGTTAGCGCCAAAGTCAAAGGCGAAGCCAGCGGACATCGCCTATCTGGAAGAGACGTTTGCTTTTGCAGGTGATGCGCATATGGCAGCGGCGCTGATTGCAGAGCGCAGCGGGTATGAAAACTACCTGCTCTATGAAAACGGAGATGAGCTATCGCTAGGAATGGGGATTCATGCGCTTCTCTACGTGGATGGGGAGCAGACGACTTTGACTTATCGCAACGAGACTCTCCGTTTCGACAACAACGAGCTTAGTGAGACGCTCGAAAAAGCAATGGCACAGGTGCCGATTCAAAACTGGCGCGCTTATGGAACCGTCAATTTTGGCATGGCGCGTTATTATCAAGGTTTGCCGCTCATGCCAGAAGAGGATGGCTTGCTCAAGCTATTTATTCCTGAGGTTGAGCTGCGTTTCAACAAAGGCACGGTCCTATTGAGAGCCTTGCGTGAAGAGAAGCGGAGCGAATTCAGCCAACTGCTACGCGAGCTGTCTATGAACACGCAAGCTGAGCAACAGCTGACCCAAAGAGTGGACAAGCCAAAGCTGTCCGTCCCACAAGCCGATACATACGACGCTGAAGCCTACATGCAAAACGTGGCCGAAGCTGTACGCGAAATACAGGAACGCAAATACCACAAGGTCATCTTGTCGCGAAAAATTCCGCTTGATCACGAGCTGGATCTGGTTGCGAGCTATATTGCTGGCAGACGAGTGAATACGCCGGCACGCTCTTTCCTCGTTAGCTTGGATGGTCTCGGTGCGGCTGGTTTTAGTCCGGAGACGGTAGTAGAAGTCGATAGCGACGGATGGGTGAGCACCTTCCCGCTCGCGGGAACACGGGCAAAAGGCAACAGTGAAGACGAGGCGAACAGGCTCAAGGAAGAGCTGCTGAATGACCCGAAGGAAATTGCCGAGCACGCTGTTTCCGTCAAGCTGGCATTCGAAGAGCTGAAAATCGTTTGCGACTCAACAAGTATCGTCTTGAGCGATTTTATGTCAGTAGCTAGCCGAGGAACGGTTCAGCATATCGCTTCTCGCTTGAAAGGGAAGCTGAAACAAGAATGCAATTCGTGGGATGCCTTCCGCGCATTGTTCCCAGCTGTTACCGCTTCGGGAATCCCGAAAAAAGAATCGATTGAAGCGATTGGCAGATTAGAGACGGTGCCACGAGGTCTGTACAGCGGATGCGTCATGACTTTTGACAGCGACGGTGCCATGGATGCCGCTCTTGTGCTGCGAACGATTTATCAAAAGGACAAGCAAGCTTGGCTTCATGCCGGAGCAGGTGTCGTCGAAATGTCTTTGCCGTCCAGAGAACTGGAAGAAACGCGTGAAAAACTGAGCAGCTTCTCCAGGCAGCTGATTGGAAAAGAATAGGGGCTTGCACGAGAGAGGAGGGAACGAGGATGTCCAAAATGCTCAATGACAGTCAGACCGCAAGTCCCGCCGCTTCCTTGAGCTATGAGGAGATGAAGAGGCAAATTCAGGCGTTGCTGCCCGCGCCTATCGCGTTTTCCGATGATCAAAACCTGATCGAGCTGGGGCTGGATTCCTTGCAAATGATGAGGATGGTCAACAAATGGCGTAAGGAAGGCGCAAAGGTTACGTTTGCCGAGCTGATCGGTGCTCCTACCTTGCGTGATTGGCAGGCGTTGCTGCAAAAAAGTAGCCCGGCGCTTCCCCGTGTGGACGAAAGGAAAGCAGATGTGGAAGTACAGGTGAATGTGCCCTTTCCACTCACGGATGTGCAATATGCTTATTGGATTGGACGCCAGGATGATCAGCCTCTCGGAGGAGTCGGGTGCCATGCGTACTTGGAAATAGACGGTGCGGGCGTGGAGCCGGATCGATTGGAAACAGCGTGGGGCAAGCTGCTGATGCACCATCCAATGCTTCGGACTAGATTTTTGGCAGATGGACAGCAAGAGGTGATGAGTGCCCCGACGGCCACTGGTGTAGTGGTTCATGATCTGCGGTCTTTTTCTGAGGGCGAATTGGCACGGGAGCTAGACCGTATACGAGATCGGTTGTCTCATCGTCGTCTGGCGGTGGAAGCGGGAGAAGTAGCCGGTTTGGAGCTGAGCTTGTTGCCAGAAGGCCACACCCGCATCCATTTTGATCTGGATTTGTTGGTCGCTGACGTACAGAGTCTGCACATCGTATTACGCGATTTGGCGGCAGCTTATGCACGAGGCAGCAAGCCTCTTGCCCCGACCAACTGGAGCTTTGCCAATTATCTCGGGCAAGAGGCAGAGCGTCGGGCACAGGACAGACAGGAAGCAGCCCGCTATTGGCAGGAGCGCCTTTCCACAATGCCGGGAGCGCCAGGGTTGCCGTTGAAGGAAAAGCCGGAAATGATCAAGTCGCCTGTTTTTACGCGACGGACACATTTCATGAGCGCAGCCGATTGGGCACTTTTGCAAAAACGATCCGCAGCACAGCGGGTCACACCAGCGATGGTACTGTTAACGGCTTATGCAGAAGTACTGGATCGCTGGAGCACCCATTCGCAGTTTCTCATCAACATTCCGCTATTCGATCGCCAAACCGGAGACGTTGGCATTGAAGACGTCGTTGCCGATTTTACCAATCTGCTACTGCTTGCGGTTGACATGCGGGAGCCATCCTCTTTTCTGGCGCGGGTGGGATCTGTCCAATCGCAGTTTCATCAGGATGTAGCACATGCGGCTTACTCCGGGGTTCAGCTACAGCGCGACTTGGCGCGTGTCCGTCAGGGAGAGCGGGATTTTGCCCCTGTGGTGTTCGCGTGCAATTTGGGTACGCCGCTGATCAATGACGAATGCCGCGACACGTTGGGCAAGCTCTCTTACATGATTTCGCAAACGCCGCAAGTATGGCTTGATTTCCAGTCGTATGAAATGGACGGCGGGCTCCTGCTGGCGTGGGATGCAGTTGATGAGCTGTTTCCTGACGGGATGCTTGACCAAATGTTCGGCGCTTTTTACCAGCTGATAGACTCCTTGGTGATGGAGGACAATGACTGGCAAGGCGCATCCGTGCTGCTTCCCGATTTGGAACAGAAGAGGAACGATCCATCTGTAGACGATTCACAACCGCAGTCGAGTCAATGCTTGCACAGTGCCTTTTTTGCCTATGCAAAAGAGAATCCACACGAGCTGGCATTAATCGATAGTCATGCTTCCACTACTTTTTCGTATGGAGAGTTAGCGACGTACGCATTGCAGATTGCAGCGTATCTCCAAAAGCAAGGAGTTGAAGCAGGAGACCCTGTGGCAGTCAGCCTGCCGCGCGGAATCGATCAAGTCGCTGCGGTTCTTGGTATCGTGGCACGAGGAGCATGCTACGTCCCGGTTGGGATTGGACAGCCGTCTACAAGGCGTGAGCGCATTCATCAAAAAGCGGGGATTCGCTATGTGCTTACGGATACGGAGCAGGCGAAAACGCTGGAGTGGACGGAAGACGCTGTTGTTCTGTCTGTTGCGGATGCTTTGAATGTTGTACCGCTTGCTGAACCCGTGCCGATTTCTTTTGACAGCCTTGCCTATATCATCTTTACTTCTGGCTCTACGGGTGAACCAAAAGGAGTAGAAATCAGTCATACCGGGGCATGGAACACCATTTCAGAAATAAACAGACGCTACGGAGTCGGGCATACGGATAGGGTTTTGGCGGTTTCCTCACTTGATTTTGACCTGTCTGTCTATGACCTGTTCGGATTGCTCAGTGTAGGCGGCTCGATTGTGCTCATAGGGGAAGAACTGCGACGGGATGCGGCTCATTGGGCGAGACTGGTGGACCAGCATCAGGTGACGCTGTGGAACTCTGTGCCTGTGCTGCTCGATATGCTCTTAATTGCTGCGGAGAGCGGAGAGTACGAGAGCTTGCCGCTTCGCCTGACCATGCTTTCCGGGGACTGGATTGGCCTCGAGTTACCGCAACGATTGAATCAGCTCGCACCCAACAGCCAGCTTGTGGCGATGGGGGGAGCGACAGAAGCGTCGATTTGGTCCAACTTTTTTGATGTTACGTTGCCGTTGCCAGTTCATTGGACATCGATTCCGTACGGTCGACCGCTCGCGAATCAGGCTTATCGGGTTGTCGATGCGGGTGGACGTGATTGCCCTGACTGGGTAGAGGGAGAATTGTGGATCGGCGGAGCAGGTGTGGCAGTAGGCTATCGGGGTGATCCTGTACTAACCGCAGAACGCTTTGTCAGCTGGAACGGTTCACGCTGGTATCGGACTGGTGATCTCGGACGTTATTGGCCGGATGGGACCATTGAATTTCTCGGGCGTAAGGACTTCCAGGTGAAAATCAGGGGACATCGCATCGAGCTGGGTGAAATCGAATCGGCCATGAAGCAGCATCCGGGGATTCGCGATGTAGTTGTAACCGCAGTAGGTGATCCGCGCGAGAACAGGCAGCTGGTTGGGTATGTGGTGCCAGAACGGGAAAGCGAATCAGCGCTGTTTGATCGTATAGAGGCTGATCCGAAAAAGAGCGAAGAACTGTGGGCAGATGTCGTGGATACGGGTCGTGTGCAGACCTTGTCGGAGCATTTTGCAAGCATTAGACCGGAAGATTTCACCTCGTTTTGGGCGTACATGGAGCAACTTGCCGTTCGATTCATTTACCGCGCATTGGAGATGGCGGGAGTGAGATTTGAGCAACACGCCACCTATTCCCTCGATGATTTAATGCAGAGCTGCGGGATTCAAGAGCGTTATCGCGGGCTGGTCAGACAGTGGCTTCAAACATTGGAGGACGAGGGTTTTGTCCGTAAAGACAAATCGGATGTCTACAGCATCACACAGGAGAGCCTGACTGAATGGTTGCAAAGGTCGCAGGTCTCTCAGGTATCGCCCGCATGGGAACCGCATGCACAAGCCCTTTTACGTTACTTGGAAAAAGTCAATGACGAGAGTGCTCCGCTTTTGCGTGGTGAGCTTGACCCGTTGGCCCATTTCTTCTCGGAGGAATTAAGTTTGACTCCGAATGATCTGATGCAGACACTCCCTGGTGTAAAGCAGCGTGACAGCGCGGCACTGGCGTTGATCGAAAGGCTGATCCACCGTCTTGGGGAAAGGTCTGAATCGGGACCGATACGTGTGCTGGAAATCGGGGCGAGGAGCCTAGCGTTGACGGAATCATTGCTGGCTGTGCTCCCGGCAGATGCGACACATTTTACATGCACAGACACCTCGACTTTCTTTACGAATGCAGCAAAAACGAGGTTCCAAGAGTACCCATTTGTGCACGATCAATTGCTGGATATTAATAAAAGTCCACTATCTCAAGGTTTTGAAGCACATCAATTCGACGTTGTTATTGCCTCCGATTCCCTGCATCGTGCGAAAAACATCGGTCTGGCCCTCTCGCATGTACAAAGCCTTTTGGCTCCGGGAGGCATGCTAGTTTTGCTGGAGATGACCCGCAACAGTCGATTGCAGCAAATCAGCACGGCATTTCTCGAAGATGGCTTTACGCATTTCGAAGATGAGCGACGTAATGAACAGCTCCCCTTGTTATCGGTGGAAGCATGGCAACAAGTGTTGCAGCAGCAATCCTTCGCAAAAGTGGCAGCTTTCCCGGAACAGAACGATTTTGGTCAGCATGTACTGGTTGCGCAGTCGCCACTTCAAGCCAAGCGCTTCAACGCTGCACCGCTATCTGGCTTCTTGAGTCAAAAGCTGCCTGATTACATGGTTCCGACTGCTTTTCTTTTGTTGAACGAACTGCCGCTTTCAGCAAACGGCAAGGTAGATCGGCAAGCCCTGCCGACTCCTAACAGCCTGATGAAGGCAAAAGCAGAAAAAGCGTATACAGCTCCAACGACACCAATCGAAACAGCACTTGCGGCTATTTGGTGCCAGCTATTTGAAGTGGATCGGGTAGGCGTCACAGACAACTACTTCGAGCTCGGCGGGGATTCACTATTGGCAACCAGACTCAGTGCAATGGTTCGCAGCAAGCTTACGGTAGAGCTGTCGTTAGGGCGCATTTTTGAAAAGCCGACGATTGCCGGACTTGCCGAGCATGTGCAGATGCTTCTGGAGGAAAAAGGAACAGGGTCAGGCTTGCCAGCAATGGTGCTGGCTCCACAAGACAGGCATCAGCCTTTCCCGCTTACAGATATCCAGCAAGCCTACTGGGTCGGGCGCAGTGGTGTTTACGCCTTGGGTCATGTCTCCACGCATTGCTATTTCGAAATCGAAGGGCAGCACTTGGACCTCGAGCGGATCAATCGAGCTTGGCAACGATTAATTGACCACCATGAAATGATGCGTGCCGTGATTTTGCCGGATGGCTGGCGTCAGCAGATTTTGGAGCAGGTTCCTGCTTACCGGATCGAGGTCGCTGATTTGCGGAACCAATCGGCTGAAGAAGCTGAGTCTGAGCTGCAAGCGATTCGGGAGGAAATGTCCCATCAGGTATTGTCTACGGATGTATGGCCGTTGTTTGAGGTGCGCGCATCCCGCTTTGGCGACGAACGGGTTCGCTTGCATATCAGCTTTGACAACCTGATTTTTGATGGATGGAGCATGTTTCATCTCTTGAGCGAGTGGACGAGGCTGTATCATGAGCCGGATGCGCCATTGATACCACTAGATCTAAGCTTCCGCGATTATGTACTGGCGCAAGAAGCGCTCAAATCTACAGAGCTGTACCAACGCGATCTGGACTATTGGATGGATCGACTGCCGGATTTGCCGCCAGCACCACAACTGCCTTTGGCGAAAAATCCTGACACGATTACCGAGCAGCGCTTCCATCGTTTGGAAGCCAGACTCAATCGCCAAGCTTGGCAGCGGCTCAAAAAGCGGACAGCAGAGGTCAGTCTGACGCCTTCCGGGATACTGTTGACAGCGTATGCCGAAACCCTCGGTGCATGGAGCAAGAGTTCGCGTTTTACGATCAACCTGACGCAATTCAATCGACTGCCGTTGCACGCGCAGGTAGGCGAAATCGTGGGCGACTTCACTACGCTGACCTTGTTGGCAGTCGAGTTGTCCGCTGGCGAGACGATTTTGGAACGAGGCAGGAATTTGCAGCAGCAGCTATGGCGCGATTTGGACCATCCTTATGTGGGCGGAGTTCAAGTCCAGCGTGAATTGGCGAAGCAAACAGGAGAGCACAACGGTGTTGCCATGCCGGTTGTCTTTACGAGCGCATTGGGTGTAGAGCAGTGGAGTGGGTCTGACTCCGATGGAAAATGGCTGGGCAAGCTCGTCTACAACATCACGCAGACACCGCAGGTATGGCTGGACCATCAAGTGGTTGAGCAAGACGGCGAACTGCTGTTGATTTGGGATTCCGTAGAAGGACTGTTTCCAGAAGGACTCCTTGCCGACATGTTTACGGCCTATTGCGAACTGCTGCATCGACTGACAGAAGAGGATGCGGTATGGCAAGAGTCGGCACCGAGCCTGATTGCTGTCCCTCGACTGGAAGAAAGAATCGCCGCAAACGATACGGCTGCGCCTATATCCACAGAAACACTCGTCGGACTCTTTGACAAACAAGCTGCATGCCAAACGGATCAACCTGCCGTGATCTCCACTCAACGGATGTTGACCTATGGGGAGCTTGCCGATGCTGCTGACCAAATCGGGAAGTGGCTGCGTTCACAAGGAGTTCAACCAAATACGTTGGTCGCTGTCGTGATGGAAAAAGGCTGGGAGCAGGTCGTTGCCACGCTCGGGATTATGAAGTCCGGGGCCGCTTATTTGCCGATTGACCCGCTGCATCCAGAGGAACGACGCTCTCAGCTTTTGCATGATGGACAAGTACAGTTCGTGCTGACGCAGTCTTGGCTGGATGAGCGATTGGGCTGGCCTGCGGATGTGGAGCGGCTGATTGTGGACCAGATGACGGCATGGGATGAGGCAAGCACGGAGAACGCAGTGACTCCAGTTACCGGGCAGCCGGAGGATTTGGCCTATGTCATCTATACATCCGGGTCAACGGGCCTGCCAAAAGGAGTCATGATCGACCATCGAGGCGCGGTCAACACGATTGAAGATATCAATCAACGATTTGCAGTGGGGGCACAAGATCGGGTGCTCGCTTTGTCCAATCTGAATTTCGATTTGTCGGTCTATGACATTTTCGGCATGCTTGCCGCGGGTGGAACGATCGTCATGCCGGATGCTGATAAAGCCAAAGACCCTGCACACTGGCTGGAATGGCTGGAAACTGAGCAGGTGACGGTGTGGAACACAGTTCCGGCACTGATGCAGATGCTGATCGAATACGCCGTGGGGAGAAACCTTCACTTGCCGCAATCGTTGCGTCTCGTCTTGTTGAGCGGTGATTGGATTCCACTGGATTTGCCAGACAAGATCAAGTCGTTATTCCCTCACGTTCAGGTGATCGGTTTGGGCGGCGCAACAGAGGCCTCAATCTGGTCAAACCTTTTCAAAATCGAAGACATTGATCCTAGCTGGAAAAGCATTCCGTACGGTCGCCCGATGGTCAATCAGCGTTACCATGTACTGAACGAATCGATGGGGGATTGCCCCGTTTGGGTGCCGGGACAGCTGTTTATCAGTGGCATTGGGCTTGCCAAAGGCTACTGGAGAGATGAAAACAAGACGAATGAAAAATTCATCACGCATCCACAGACAGGAGAAAGATTGTACCGCACGGGGGATTTGGGCCGTTACTTGCCAGATGGCACGTTGGAGTTCCTCGGTCGAGAAGATTTCCAAGTGAAAATCAGAGGGCATCGGATTGAGCTGGGAGAGATCGAGACGGCATTGAAACGCCATGACGGGCTCAAAGACGTTGTCGTGGCCGTGCCAGATGACGGTGCGGATGAAAAGCGCTTAGTCGGGTATGTGGTGCTGGATCGCGAAAAGGATTCCGCGTTATTCGAAACAGAGCTGGCCGATCCCGCTGCAAGTGCTGCTCGATGGCAAGCGATCAACAGCATGAGTCACGCGCAGGCCGATACCATTCCTGCGAGTGTCGATGTGGAAGTCATTAAGCAATTCCTGCTGGAGGCTGACCGTGTAAGCACCGCCTATATGTGCCGCACGCTGGAGCATATGGGGATGTTCTCGCAAGTAGGAGAAAGCACTTCAATTGCGGAGCTCATGCATCGTTTTCAGATTCACCCCCGTTATCAGACCTTGCTTGCGCATTGGCTGGAAGTGCTGGTAGAAGAGGGCTTGCTGGAAAAACAAGCTGCGGGTACATACGTGAGTCTGCGTTCATTGCGTGAAGGTGTGCCGGATGTTGTTCTGTCCGCTTCCTCGCTTCGTACGGAAGCAGCACGTGAGCTCGAAGCCGTTTTCCGCCGCGACTATCCGTTTTTTATTGGTCTGTTAACGGGTGAGCTCGATCCGTTAGAGCTCTTTCTCGCCGACGATGCCTTCTTAACACCTGCTGGCTTGAGCCGCTTTGACCTGACAAGGGAGTTTTATAGCAGTCTTGCCGGGGCGGTGTTCGGCGGTATCGTAAACCACCATCCGTCTGACAAAACATTGCGGGTGTTAGAGCTTGGCACGAGAGCCGGTAGCTTGACGCAAACGCTGGTGTCCACCTTGCCTGCAGAACGCAGTCGTTATTTATACGTCGACGAATCCTCCTTTTTTACCGACAGGGCAAAGAAGGAGTGGGGAGAGCAGGCTCCGCTTGAATACGGTCAGCTTGACATGAACGTAGCACCGCTTGCGCAAGGCTATGATCCGCATTCGTTTGACGTCATTGTTGCGGACAATACGCTGCATCGCTCTCGTGATATAGGGAAAACGCTGGCGTACTTGAAAGGATTGCTCGCACCTGGGGGGCTTCTGTTCCTGGTCGAGTCGACGCGCAACAGTCGTCTGCTGCTGACCACTGTCGGCTTCTTCGAGGATGGGTTTAGCCATCTGGAGGATGAGCGCAAAGCCAATCATCTTCCTCTGCTTACGGCAGAGCAATGGCGAGCGGGCTTGGAAAAACAAGGCTTCACTAATGTCCTTGCCATTCCGGATAAAGCTCAGGTCGCAGAGGCGTTCGAGCGCCATCTGATTGTGGCGCAAGCACCGGAGGCGGTTCGTTTGTTCCAGCCGGAAAAATTGTCCGAAGCCTTGCGGAATAGCTTGCCTGACTACATGGTGCCAAGCGAGTATGTGCTGCTGGATGAACTGCCGCTATCCGCCAATGGAAAAGTAGATCGGAAGGCAATCACAAAGCTTGGCAAAAGAAAGGCAAGCATGCCGAAAAAGACGCATGTAGCGCCTTCCAACGAGCTCGAGGTCAAGCTCGCAGGCGTCTGGGAAGAGGTGCTTGGTGTAGCGGAAATCGGCATCCACGACAGCTTTTTTGCGCGGGGTGGAGACTCATTGCGCGCGATCCAATGCCTCAATCTTTTGAGAGAGAGATACCAAATAGATTTGTCTCTGCAAAGCTTGTTTGAAGCTTCTACGATCTGCACCCTTGCCGAGCTGATCAAGACGAGCACACAGGCAACGGAAGATCTCGCAGCGGATTTTGACGAGGGGACCATTTAAATAAAGAAAAACCGCAGATGAGAGAGGTGGGCTGCGACTCAGTGGCAGGCGCAGCCCCGCCTTTTCTTGAAAAAAATGCGGGGAGAAGGCTAGGTGGGAGAGAACGTTGGGTATCAAAAAGATTGGTATTTTGGGAGCGACTGGGGTTGTAGGCCATACAGCCTTTCAAACGATTTTGTCTACGACGAACTATCCGATTTTGCTGGGCGGCAGAAATTTCGAGAAGCTAAGTGAGCTTTTCACTGAAACGGGCGGTAGGCTGGAATGCCAGCAGGTGGATGTATTCAACGAGGAGGAACTGCATGACTTTTGCGGCCGAGTCGATCTCGTCATCAATTGTGCAGGGCCATCCAAGCAAATCGTTGATAAAGTTGCTGTCGCATGCCTCAAACATGAGGTTCATTACGTAGATGTGTCTGGAGATGAGCATCTGTATCAACAATTGCTCACGCGAAAGCAGGAAATCGAGGAAAAGGGACTGCTCTTTATCATCTCTGCTGGCGTTTACCCGGGGCTGTCGGAAGTCTTCCCAGCTTACGTCGCTGAAAATGATTTCGACGAAGTCGATTTGCTCGAAGTCTTTTTTGCAGGACAGGGCGGGTTCTCACTCAATGCGGCCTATGACATCGTTTGCAGCATTGAAGAAGATACCGGATGGGGAATGTCTTACTTCAAGCAAGGCGAAGTCAAAAAAATAGACGGGCCGTTCCACCGCAACTACACACTTCCGCATCCCGCTGGCAAGCGCGACACGTATCCGGTAGTGACCAAGGAATTCGGCCTCATGACCAAGCAGCATAAAATCGAATCCGCTTATTTTTACAACAGCTATCAAAGCAATGCCATCCTGAATCAATTTGTGATGATCAAGGCTTTGCAGCAATACAAGACCGAGGAACAAAAAAGAGCGTCAGCCAAGCTTCTGTTGGAACAGTTTGAGGCGAAGAAGTCAGGTGTGAAAGATTTTACGATGTTCCACCTGCATACGACAGGAAAGCGTGACGGTAAAAAAGTACGGGTCTTCTCCACTCTTCTGTACCCGGGCGACTGGAATCGGATATCTGGCATCATCGCGGCCTCAGTGGCCCACTTGATCGCGGAAGATCAGAACAGAAAAACAGGCTGCTTTTTCGTGGCAGAAGGAATATCGGCGACACGCCTGATTGATGCGCTTCGCGAGCAGCAGGTCGAACTCATGCATTCCATCATGGAAATGAAGTAGGGGTGACGTATGACAAAGAATCGTAAGTTGCGTACCGTGGTATGCGGTTCCCGCTTTGGACAGTTCTACTTGGAAGCGGTAAAGGCATTGCCTGAGCAGTTTGAATTGGTAGGCCTGCTGGCAAAAGGAAGTGAACGCTCACGTAAATGCGCCGAGCGAAATGGCATCCCGCTGTACACCGATGTCAATCAATTACCTGCTGACATTGATCTGGCTTGCGTCGTATTGCGTTCCACCGTGATGGGCGGCAATGGAACAGAGCTGTCGATCCAACTGCTTGCCAAGGGCATTCACGTCATTTCGGAAGAGCCGATCCACCACAAAGATTTGGCGCTGTGCCTAAAGCATGCCAAACAGAACGGTGTTCATTTTATGACGGGCGACCTCTACGTACATTTGCCTGCTGTTCGCCGCTTTATTGCTTGCGCTCGTACGATGTTGGCTGTGCAGCCTGCCTTGTACATCGAGGCTGCTTGCGCTACACAGGTGTCCTTCCCGCTCATGCACATTTTGCAGGAAGCCCTCCCTTCTATTCGTCCGTGGAAAATCAGTCATGTCATCAAGGATGAGGGGCCGTTTCAAGTGTTGATCGGACAGCTAGGCAAAATTCCGATTACGCTACGCGCCCACAATGAAGTCGATCCGGATGATCCAGACAACCATCTGCATTTGCTCCATCGCTTGACGATTGGTGTAGCTGGCGGGAGCTTGTCGCTTACAGACACGCATGGTCCCGTCATGTGGCAGCCGCGTCTGCACGTACCGGATCTTCCTGACATTCATGGTGAGCTGACAGTGTCTCCACCCGCACACATGCTGGAAAACAGTACACACATACTGGGACCACAGAAGACGCCGACCTATCGGGACATTCTTACGAAGCAGTGGCCGCAAGCTATCGGACGCGATTTACTCATCATGCGAGATAGGATCATGGGGCAGGTCGATAAGGCTGCGATGGAAACGCGCGCGCAGCAGGAGCTATTGTGCTCACGACAGTGGCAAGAATGGACGCAGGCATTGGGATATCCCGTGTTGCGCTCGCATGGCAGTCATGAGCCGTTGACGTTAGCGTCTCTCGAACAAGCAGCCTGGAGCATTCCGGACGACGAATTCCATGGCACTGCATCACCTAATGATGCGACGTTGGCGGAAAACAACGATGTTTTTGCATGCACGGCGTCTGCCGAGAGCGAGCTAAAAGGGATCGATGCTGTGCAGGTAAATACGTGCATTGAGCGACTGGATGTAGCAGCGGTGGCCTCCATGCTTCTTGCGCTGCAATATCGAGGAGCACTGACAGCGGGACAACATTCCTATACGGCGTCAGACATTTTCACTGCTGCAAACGTAGCAGAACGTCATCATCCAGTCATCAAGCGCTGGCTGCACATCTTGACGGATCGTGGCTACCTGAAATGTACCGCTGACGAGTATCAATGCGGCATTCAGATGACGCGAGAGGAAGTAGAACGACGGTGGGATTTAGCCAAAAACGCTTGGAATGGCAAGCTGGGCTCACCACTCGTCATGGACTATCTCAAGGACAATGCGGATCG
This sequence comes from Brevibacillus sp. DP1.3A, assembly GCF_013284245.2. Classification (NCBI taxonomy): domain Bacteria; kingdom Bacillati; phylum Bacillota; class Bacilli; order Caryophanales; family Paenibacillaceae; genus Brevibacillus; species Brevibacillus sp. DP1.3A. The sequence continues at coordinate 1,853,075 of NZ_CP085876.1, forward strand.
GCTGCCACAGCTGATGGAGGATACCCAGCAAGCTGCTTTGCTGCTATTTCCTGAGGGGCGCATGCATGTTGCCAATGCGCTTTATCGGGACACCCTTGTGGCGCGTTATTTGAACAAGTCGGTCGCAGAAGCAGTAGCGCGGATCGCGTCTACGACCAACTCGCTTCGTATCCTGGAGGTAGGCGCTGGGACTGGAGCAACGAGTGATGTGGTCGTGGACCGCCTGAGGGCGTCTGTTTCCAAAGGACTGAATGTGGAGTATGTGTACACGGATGTGTCCCACTTTTTCTTATCCTCTGCACGGGAACGCTACAAAGCTTGCCCGTGGATGAAATATCAGGTAGTTGATATCGACAAAGATTTGTTTGCACAAGGTCTCACAGAAGGCAGCTTCGATATCGTAATTGCGGCAGGGATGTTGAACAACGCGCGGGACACGGATGAAGTCATCCAAGGGCTGTTGAAGACCCTTGCTCCGGGAGGCTGGATGATTATTACGGAGCCAACTCGAGAATTCGTAGAAATGCTCATCTCCCAAGCTTTCATGATGACTCCACCAGTAGATGATAGGAAAAATACGCAATCGACCTTCATGACTGTCCAGCAGTGGCTCGATGTGTTTCAGCGGGCAGGCGTCAAGGAGCTAGCGGTTTTGCCTGAGGAGTCTCACCCATTGGCACCACTTGGACAAAAGCTGTTTCTCATCAAGAACAACATCGATGTTGGCGTACGTCAGCAGCTTTCCCCAACCGAAAACGAAATGGCCAAGCTCATTTAAATAGGAGAGTGTGCATATGCCCCAAAACCTCAAGACGAGTAGCGTCGAGCTCTTGATGCGCCTACGCAGAGATGGAATTTTTTTATGGGAGGAAAATGGGAGCCTGCGTTATAGAGCCCCAAGAGGAACGCTTGCAGCGGATGACTTACAGGCGTTAAAAGAACAGAAAGCAGACATTCTCGCTCTTTTGCGAGCCGAATCCCAACCGGTGAAGGTGGTACCAGATCCAGCAGCGCGATTTGTGCCTTTTCCCCTGACAGATGTGCAGTCTGCTTATTTGCTGGGCCGGTATGAGCTGTTTGGCTATGGTGGCGTGGCGTGCCATATCTACATGGAGCTGGACTATCCCGAGCTTGATCCGAAACGGGCGGAGGATGCGTGGAACCTGCTCATTGCAAGACATGACATGCTGCGCGCAACCATTGATCAGAACGGTCAGCAGCGCATTCTGGAGAAGGTTCCGCGTTTGACGATTACCTATACAGATACAAGTGACATGGATGAGCAAGAGGCAGGAACAAGGCTCGATGACATACGCGAAGCGATGGGACATCGCGTGTATGATACAGCCAAATGGCCGCTGTTTGATATCGGCTTGACGAAAACGAGCGACAGGGCTGTACTCCATGTATCGATGGAATTTCTCATTGCGGATTGGGCGAGTATTTGGCTCTTGCTGGGTGAGTTTGAGGCCCTTTACAAAGAACCGGGAAAAACATTGCCCGCGTTGCCGATTACGTTTCGTGATTACGTATTTGCCGAACGCAGCCTAAGAGAGACTACGGCGTATGGCAGAGACAAAGCGTACTGGCAGCAACGGATCGATGCATTGCCACAGGCTCCAGACCTGCCAATGGCGAGACAGCAGACCCAGAATGGAGACGCACGCTTTCGTCGTCGCTTCATTCGGTTAGATAATGCTTCGTGGGATGCCTTCAAGCGGCGTGCCCAGCAGCGAGGATTGACGCCAACCTCCGCAGTGATGACAGCCTTTGCCTCTGTGATCGAGCGCTGGAGTCGAAACCGTGCGTTTTGCCTGAATTTGACGTTGCTGAACAGACAGCCGCTGCATGAGCGAGTCCATGAGATTGTCGGGGATTTCACATCCGTCAATTTGCTTGCGGTTGATTGGGGATTGGAGCGTTCTTTTCAGGGGCGGGCGAAAACCATTCAAAAGCAGTTGTTTGAAGATTTGGATCACCGTTTGTTTTCCGGCGTGGAGGTCATGCGCGAGCTAGCGCGCAGGCGCGGGCGTGAAGCCGCTCTGATGCCAATCGTATTTACGAGCGCGATTGGGTTAGTGGAACCAGCGGAAGGCGGTCAGCTACAGGGCCAAATTGCTGGTCATGGCATCAGTCAAACACCGCAGGTTTTCATCGATTGCCAAGCCATGGACAGCTCGGCAGGTTTGCAGGTGAACTGGGATGTGCGGGAGGGTGTTTTCCCTCTGCATGTCGTTGACGACATGTTTGATACTTTTGCAAAATTACTGCAATCTTTGGCGGGCAGTGAGCAAGTGTGGGAGGGAGCTGACGAAATTGCGTTGCCAGACTGGCAGCGAGAAGAGCGTCAGCAGGTGAATACGACCACCGCAGCTTTACCAGAGTACGCCTTGCATCAGCCAATCGTCACGCAAGCAATGACGACGCCAGATCGTCTAGCCGTGATTGACAGTGAAGGACAGATTTCCTATGCAGAACTGGTGAAACGAGCTGCCGCAGTAGCAGGGAAGCTGAAAGAGCTGGGCTGCCGCGAGCAAGACCGCGTGGCCATCGTGATGGAAAAAGGCGCGCATCAAGTCACAGCCGTACTCGGTACATTGTTTGCCGGAGCCGTCTATGTACCTATTGATCCGAAGCAACCCGAGGTGCGGCGACAGGCCATGATGGAACAGGCGGACATCCGTTATGCCTTGACGGTATCTGCCAACCAGTTGCAATGGTCAGACTCTATTCAAAAGATTGCAGTAGATCAAGTAAGCCCACAGCATGAACCATTGATACTGCCTGACCTAAACCCGGATTTGCCTGCGTACATCATCTATACGTCTGGCTCCACGGGACAGCCCAAAGGGGTCGTCATCAGCCACCGTGCAGCAGCGAATACAATCGAGGACATGCTTCGCCGTTTTGCGATCACGGAAAATGACCGCGTACTTGGCCTTGCCCAGCTGAGCTTTGATTTATCTGTCTACGATATTTTTGCCACGCTTTCTGTTGGTGGTGCGGTCGTGTATCCTCATCCCGATCGTCAAACGGACCCGTCCCATTGGAGTGAGCTGATAGCCGGGCATGACATTACCGTGTGGAATTCTGTGCCGGCCCTGATGCAGATGCTGGTCACGTATTTGGATTCTACGCCAACTGTCAAAGTTGACAGCCTGCGACTGGCCTTGCTTTCCGGTGACTGGATTCCGCTGACGCTGCCTGATCGGATGCAAAAATATCTGCCTTCTGCACAGATCGTCAGTCTCGGCGGTGCTACGGAAGCATCGATCTGGTCGAACTACCATCTGTACAACGGATTGGAAGCAGACTGGAACAGTATTCCGTATGGCCGCCCCCTCGCCAATCAAGGCTTCCGCGTCCTCGATTCACAGATGCGCGATTGCCCAGTGTGGGTGATCGGGGATCTGTATATTACCGGAGCTGGCTTGGCGGAGGGCTATGTGGGAGATCAAAGGCTCACGGAGGAAAGGTTCTTCTCTCATCCTATGGATGGAGAGAGACTGTACCGAACGGGTGATTTGGGCCGCTACACACCCAGGGGCGAAATCGAGTTTATTGGTCGCGAAGACAATCAGGTCAAAATCAGAGGGCATCGGATCGAGCTAGGTGAAATTGAATCGGCCCTGCTCAAACATCCTGCTGTCGCCGCAGCTGGTGTCGTGCTGGATGGAGCGAGTGACGAGCCTGTTTTGCTTGGGATTGTGGAAAGCGCCCGCAGGATGGACCTTGACCTTGAAGCGGAAAGAGCAGAATTCGCGATGCTCGTAAATGGGATCGGTGAAGAAACGGGCATTGAGGTCAATCAGCGCATTGTTATGCTTTTGCAACAGATTGCGCGACAGTATACGAGCAAGCCTCTACGGATATTGCAAGTCGGCCCAGGGAACGGGGCATTGACAGAGCATGTCTCGCAAGCGTTGGAAGGCTATGATGCAGAGTATATAAGTATGGAAACAGTAGAAGAAGAGTATCGGGCACAAGGACTGGCACCGAATTCGTTCGATGTGGTGTTCGCTGCGGGAGCGATAGATAGCTCCGACATGGGCAAGCTGAAAGAGCTGATTTGCCCGGGTGGGTGGCTCATTCTTGCCAAGTGGACAGAGCCGTCATGGATAAGTGAGTTGCAGAAGGAAGAAGACGGTCTTGTGTTCGTTTTGCAGAATGAGGGAGAGAGTCATCTGCTCGCTCATCGTGTGAAGCTGGACAGGGTGAGGGTCAGTGGCGCAGAGCTGGAAAAATTCCTTTCCCTACACCTGCCTGGCTATATGCTGCCTGCTCATCTGCAAGTCGTAGATGCATTGCCGCTTACCGGAAATGGAAAAATAGATCGCCGCGAGCTGGCAAAATGGCGCCTTGCATCGTCGTTCGGACAAAATGCTGCTATGGACGCTACAGAGGTGGCTGAATCTGATCCATTGGAAGCGCAGCTTGCTCACGTCTGGGCAGAAGCATTGGGAGTCTCGAGAATCGGTCGAACACAAAGCTTTTATGAGTACGGTGCAGATTCCCTCATCATGGCGCAGGTAGCCGGAAAGCTGCGCGACAAGCTGGCGGAGGACTCGACGCACGCTGCCATCCCGTTTGATATCTTGCTCCGGCAAATGCTCAACTTCCCGACCGTGGAAGCACTGGCTGGTTTCATACACATGCGCAATCAGGAGATGCAGCAGAGTGAGGAAGTCGCATTTCTGAAAAAACGTAACAAGTCGAGCAATGCCGTGCTGATTCCATATGGCGGTGACGAATCTGGGCCGCTGCGGGTTGTGTTCCATGCCGTTTTGGGGACGATGGACAGTTTTCGTCCATTGATTGAACAGCTCAAAGCCCAACAGACAGGAAGCATCGTCGGGATCGCTATTGACGATGGTGAGCGTTATTGCGCGCTAGAGCCTTCCGAGCTGATAGAAACCGTGGCAGATGATTATGCCGAATGCTTGATCGACATTTTGCGTGAAGCAGAGCAAAGGCCTGTACAGCTTATCGGCTATTCCTTGGGCGGATTGATTGCTATTGAAGTGGCGAGAAGACTCGGGGAGCAGGGCGTCTCTATTCTGGACCTGGTCTTGATCGACATTCCTCCGATCCTGACAGAAGTGAACGACGATCTCTTGATTGAGGCACTGTTTGTTCCGAACCTGAACATCACGCAGGAACAGGCTGGTTTTGGAAAAGTGGATGAGCATGAATTCGCCCGGGCGATTTTGCAGCTTGTAGAAAAATACGGGGATTGCATCCCACAAGGCTCAGCGTGCACCATCGGTGGAGACGAGGGGCTAGACCAGGTGGGAGAGATGTTCCGCAAATTATCCGCGTTTGACAGAAGAGAACGCTTCACTGCTTATGTTCATGCGCTAGGCAAAGCATCAGGGGAACAGATGCCAGTGGAAATGGCAGAGGGCTTGTGCAAAGTGTTTGGGCAGAGCTTTAAAGCAGCTCGCTATACTCCTTTGCCATATATGGGAGACATTCGCTTCCTGCTGGCTCGTGAGCCGTTTCAATTTTTGCCAAGCACGAGCGAAGAGACCATCGCTTTTTGGCAAGATATATGCATTGGAGAACTAGAAGTGACAGAAATCGCCGGCAACCATTATAGCTGCATGGTAGGAGAGAATACGGTCAAGCTGGCGGAGCTGTTAGCAGTACCACTCGGCACCAAATAACTTCTTCGTTTAGCAATCAAGACAGCGGTAGACAAGGACGACAAAATAACGTCCTTTGTCTGCCGCTGCTCTTTTTCCTCACCGCAAGAATCACTCCTAAAAAATAGAAACCCTCATTTGTTCATCACGTATTACTACAGTGAAATCCAGCCCTAACAAAGTGAGGTGTCGTACATTGGCAATAGAGATATCGAAAGTTAGTACTTCAAGAGGGAAGGTACAATATCATTGTAGCGGAAACGGCAAACCCAATATCGTTCTCATTAACGGTGGTTCAGGACCCATAGAAGGCTGGATGAAAATACTATCGGATCTTTCAGAGACTTCATCTGTCTTTTCCTATAATCGTCTTGGTGTTTCGGGGAGTGATAAGCCGCAAGAACCCCAAGATGGACTTACGATTGTAGAAACGTTACGGGAGACATTAAAGATAGTAGGTTTTGAACCCCCATTTTTGCTAGTCGGACACTCATTAGGGGGATTATATTCAAATTTATATGCCCGGCTTTACCCCAACGAAGTAGCTGGCGTTGTCTTTTTAGAATCCAGCCATCCGAAAGATATCGGTCTTGAAAAATATCAAGGTAAGGTAGTCAAAACAATAAACAAAATGCTCTCCATGTTTGATTCCTTGTCTCCCCATAAACGATTCAATGAAGTTCATTTTGTCAAAAAAACAGTGGAACAAATCCATGCAATCGAATATTTTCCCGACATACCTGTTTACGTGATTACAGGTGGAAAAGAAAATCGCATGATGCCAGAGGAAGTACGCAAAAAACGAATCGAGCATCAGTTGGAACTGCTTTCATTATCTAGCAACAGCAAACATATCCTCGCTGAAAAAAGTGGGCATTTTCCTCAATTTACCGAGCCAAGAGTCGTCATTGATACGATCAAAGACTGTGTTGAACAAATACAATCAAAAATGTTGTAGCCCACCTGCCAAGCCGCGCTTTGCTACTCATTCGTCAGCCAGTTATTGCATTTCCTTTGTAGCAAATGTGTAACGGAGCTTTGCCTCTATTCGTGATATCCTGAAGCTAGCAGCAATTCCGATCACGCAGAAAGGAAGAGGTCCATGTCAGCTGAGAAAGAGTCCCGACTCTGCCAACGCTCCAAACAGATTCATAACCGAACGTTTGTCGTGACCTGCAAAGAGTTTTTGGTGAAGCAAGCAGACTTTCTGTTGGACGTATTCGCCGATGTAGAAGACGAGATTGGTCCTATCAAGAACGGTGCGAAAATTCAGGTAGGCTGGACCATTCTGCTGGTTTTCGAACGGGATGGGTATTTGGAGATCGTAGCACCCGATTACGACGCGAATCCTTTTTCCGAAACAACTTCTGACCTGTCTGTGTCCTTGGTCGTGCAAATGGCGCAAAACAACTGTTTGCAAACCGTGCGAGCAGAAGGGGATGCTGCTTTGTTCCAAGACAAAATTGTGGTGGCAAAAGGTGCATTTGAACAAGAACACGTCTATTTGCAGCGTGCAGAAGATGTTCGAAAAGGTGACTCCGGGTGGTATCTCGGGCCTGTGGAAGGCGAAGTAGACAGTGACCAGCTAGAATCATATTACGTTTACCAACTGCTAAAGCTACGTCCGTCTCTTTTGCAAGCATTGGCTCTGCCACGAGGCTACATTGTCGTTTTCCAAGGAGATCAAATCGAAGCAGTCTTGGACGAGCACGATGAAAATGTATGGCCGACACTCCATTAGCGGCTACTATTTAACGCCGCCGATACTTTATTCACGAGCTGATCCGCTTGCCGTGTCGTTTCGGGCAAACGATAGTTGGGAGAGAGCTTGGTGATCCATGCGCATGCAGTTGGCAAAGAGATTCCGTGTCCGATTGAGACGAATATTGGTTTGATATTCGGTTGTGTGCGCAAGACTCCGCCGATGATCTCACCTTGATCAATCAAAGGGGAATACACACCTCTTTCCTGTGCTGGTTCTTCGTATTCTCCTAGCAGTCTCGTTTTTCCACAGCCAATGGTAGGAATGTCAAACAGGACGCCCAAATGACTGGCTAGTCCGAATCTTCGGGGGTGAGCGATTCCTTGCCCATCACAGACGACGAGCTGCGGTGTTGTTTTTAGCTCCTTGAATGCACGTACCAGTGGAGGCAGCTCTCGAAAAGAGAACAAGCCAGGAATATACGGGAATTCGACGGTGTCTTGAATGACGACAGACTCTACGACTTGCAGGGAATTGGCGTCGAGGATCACGACACCAGCGACTAACAAATCAGACTCGGCATGATAGGCGACATCTACTCCGGCGACGAAGCTTACGTCCGCTAGTTGATCTTCTTTTTTCACTTGCTGGGATAGTTGTCGCTGTAAGTTGATGGCCTCTTGCTCATCAATGTTCCAAGGATGTTGGATAATTGGCTCCATCTGGTTACCTCCGGATGATAGAAGATTTGTTCATTATATCCAATGAAACCATTGCGCTCCAAGTCTTAGGAACAATCCTGAGAAAATACGTTGACTTCTCGGATGAAAAGCACTATTTTGTAACCGACCGAATGATCATGTTTGAGATGGAACGAGGAGGGCTCGTCGTGAAAATCGCAGTAGTAGGAAGCATCAATATGGATCTCGTAACCCATGTACATCATTTGCCCAAAGCAGGAGAAACGATCGCAAGCCATCACTTCGAGCTGATCCCGGGTGGAAAGGGAGCGAATCAGGCAGTAGCAGCGTCTCGCCTGGGGGCGCATGTCTCCATGATTGGAATGGTAGGAGAAGATGAGAACGGCCGGGTCATGCTGGGAGGGCTAACGGATGCGCACGTTCACATAGAGGGGATCAAATGCTCGGGTACGACAGGCATGGCTTTTATCAATGTTAGTGATGATGGAGAAAATAACATCGTGCTCGTTCCTGGAGCGAATGCGCTCGTTAGCACCGAGCATATTGCAGACAATCTGTCTATTTTAAAGGACAGCGACATCGTATTGCTCCAACTGGAAATCCCGATGCATGTCGTGGAATATACAGTCAAAGAGGCTGCTCGACTCGGCAAGCTGGTCATTTTAAATCCGGCACCTGCACGCGAGCTATCCAGTGAGTTATTAACCCATGTACATACCTTAACCCCAAATGAAACAGAGCTTTCTATTCTCACGGGAATGCCTGTATCCACGATAGACGAAGTGCAAGCCGCAGCCAAAAAGCTTTTGTCTGGGGGACCAAAGCGCGTCATCGTGACGTTGGGGGAAAAGGGCGCTCTCATAGTAACCGCCGATGAGGCGACCCATATCCCGGCTTTCCGCGTAGAGCCAGTGGATACAACTGCGGCCGGAGATTCCTTTACAGCAGCTTTTGCGGTTGGGATCACACAAGGAATGATAGAAACCGAAGCGGCCACTTTCGCCAGCAAAGTAGCAGCGATTGTCGTGACAAGGAACGGTGCTCAACCATCCCTGCCTACTTTCGAAGACGTACAAGCATACTCTTTTTAATGGGGGAGAAGGATGGAGAAGATTTAGAGACGATATAACCAATGATCAAGCCTATTTTGAGAGGTGATTTTCAAAATGGGCTTTTTCTATAGGCATGGTTTACAGTTGCGGATATTTCATTTATTCACCGAACGGTACATAATGTGTAAGATTTCCATAACAGTTGGAAACGAAAGGAGGATTCCGTTGAGCAAACGCGGCAGACCTCGTGATTTTGATTACACTTCGATTGTAGATGTGGCCATGAAAACATTTTGGTCAAAAGGCTACAATGGTTGTTCGACGCATGATTTATGCAGCGATACTGGACTAGGTAAAGGCAGCTTGTACAATACGTTTGGCAGCAAACAGGACCTTTATCTAGCGGTGGTGGAACACTATCACGATACTGGGATTCGTGAACAGCGGGCATTATTGGAAAGTCAGGGTTCCGTGAAAGAACGGTTGCAAAATTTTTTAGCTTGGGCATTAGTGGAAGACTTTGAATCAACGAATCCAAAGGGATGTTTGCTGATCAATGCGGGATTGGAACGGGCAAAAGACGATCCCAAGATTGAAGAAATAGTCTCCAGACATGTTGAGCTTCTCAAGCAAACCGTGGAAAAAGTGATGGAGGAAGGCTTGCGAACGGGCGAAATCTCCAAAAAACGATCTGCTTTGGATTTGGCTAGCCTATTTTTAAGCAGTTACTACGGCTTCCGTGTGTTGAATACATCCACACAGAATCGGACATTGGCTGAACAAATCATGAATGGCACCATGGAATCTATCTTCGGCGCGTAATGCGCTCTTTTTTTGAGTTATTTTTGTACCGATTGTTACAATAATGAGTGAGGAGTGTTCCTTCATGCCGTCGATGATTTATTTGTTAGCGGTAGCAATTTTTGCGATGACGACTTCTGAATTTATGGTGGCCGGGATGATGAATGAGCTTGCCGATGATTTCGGTGTATCGATCCCCTCCATCGGGTATTTCATTACGGTGTATGCGGGTGCAATGGTGATAGGAGGTCCCATCCTAACAGCAACTCTTTTGCATATTCACCGAAAGCAAGCGCTGCTTTCTTTGGTTGCCGTCTTCTTTCTTGGCCAATCGCTGGGAGCAATGGCTTGGAGTTACGAGTCGATGATGCTTGCACGTATCATAACGGGTATTGCTTCATCCGCAGCGTTTGGCATCTCCGTCAGTATTTCAGCTAGCTTGGTTCCCCCTCATTCACGAGGAAAGGCAGCTTCGATTGTTTTGGCAGGCCTAATGATTGCCACTGTCATCGGACTCCCTCTGACAACCGTGATTGCACAATATTTCGGCTGGAGAATGAGCTTTTGGGCTGTTGCAGTAGTCGTATTGCTATCGGGGATTTTGATTCAATGGTTGCTCCCTTCCTCCGCACAAAAAGACCAGATGAACGGAAAGGATGAGCTTTCCAGTTTTCAAAATCCGCACCTTTGGGCCGCGTATGCAACGAGTATGCTGATCATTGGCGGTACCTTCGCAGCGTTTAGTTATTTTACTCCGATTCTTACGGATGTAACGGCATTTTCGGATGCGAGTATCCCGTATTTGCTCGCCCTTTATGGGATAGCGACCGTGATCGGAAATATCGTGATTGGCAGACTTGCTGATCGTTTTACCATGCGAATCCTTGTAACGGGATTAAGCATACTCTTAGCGGCATTGGTTCTGTTTGCCGTAGGCGCCGAAAATCAATGGATTGCTGTGCTGTCCATTGTTCTGATTGGCTTGACGGGTGTAGCGATGAATCCGGCCATGATCGCACGAGTCATGAATACAGCAGGCAGTGGGACGATGGTAAACACTGTGCATACTTCCTTTATTACATTGGGTGTTGCCATTGGTTCTTCCTTAGGCGGGATCGGGATCAGTAGTGGCTATGGGCTTGTTTCACCATTGTGGGTAGGCGCTTGTTTAGCTGTTATAGGGTTACTTTCAATCGTTCCCTATCTGCAAAAGAGCAAAGTGTAAAAACCATACAATCCCTCTTGAAAGTCAAAGAAGGTCAAACTATAATAAGGTCAACGAAGGTCAGGAAAGGTCAAAGATCTTCTGAATTCCAAAACAACGCTTTTGGGGGGATTGAATATGCATTGTGAAATCTGCAAACAACGAGAAGCAACTGTGACTGTTCATATACGCTTACAAAATCAGCAACAAAAATACGATTTGTGCCAGGATTGCAAAATAAAGCTGACCAACAAAATGGGAGTGGGCATGGGCTTTAGTCATTTCTCCTCCTTCTCTGGACTGGATGAGTTCCTGCAAGGCTTTGCCCAAGGCCGGGTGAACCCGGGCAAATCTTCCGGCCAACCTCAGCCACAAGCACCAGAGCGTGGTGGAGGCATCCTCGATGACCTGGGTCGTAATCTAAACGATGCGGCACGTGCCGGACTGATTGACCCTGTGATTGGACGCGAACAGGAAATTGAGCGTGTCATTGAGATTTTGAACCGACGGAACAAAAACAATCCGGTTTTGATCGGGGAGCCAGGGGTCGGGAAGACGGCGATTGCGGAGGGCCTCGCCCTGCGTATTACGGAAGGGCAAGTACCGACCAAGCTGAAAAACAAGCAGGTGTACATTTTAGATGTCGCCTCTCTAGTTGCAGGGACGGGAATTCGCGGACAGTTCGAGGAAAAAATGAAGCAAGTGATTGCCGAGCTGCAAAAACGCAAAAACGTCATCCTGTTTGTGGATGAGATTCATCTCTTGGTGGGAGCAGGCTCTGCGGAAGGATCCATGGATGCAGGGAACATCCTGAAGCCTGCACTGGCTCGCGGTGAGTTGCAGCTGATTGGGGCAACTACGTTAAAAGAGTATCGCGTGATTGAAAAAGACGCTGCTCTGGAGCGCCGCCTACAGCCAGTCATGGTCAAGGAACCAACCGTAGAGCAAGCCATCGAGATTTTAAAGGGATTGCGTCCAAAATACGAAGCATTCCACCAAGTCGCTTACTCGGATGATGTCATCCGTGCCTCCGTGGAATACTCCCATCGTTACATCCCGGATCGATTCTTGCCTGACAAGGCGATTGATCTCATGGATGAAGTGGGCTCGCGCTTGAACCTGAGATCCTCCGCAGTTGATACGGTAGGGCTGCATGAGCGGCTGGCGCAAATCAATCAGGAGAAAAAGGAAGCGACAGAGCAAGAGGCATACGAACGAGCTGCCCGTTTGAGAGACGAGGAAGCGGGCATTTTAGAGAAGCTGGATCAGATCGAGGGCAAGGAACAACGCGTACAGGTTGACGTCACGGACATCCAAGCCTTGATCGAGCAAAAGACTGGGATTCCTGTTACCAAGCTGCAAAGTGATGAGCAGATGAAAATGAAAAACCTAGCAGCTCATTTGGAAGCAAAAGTTATTGGTCAATCCGAGGCGGTCACACAAGTAGCGAAGGCGATTCGTCGCAGTCGTGCAGGTCTGAAACCGAAAAACAGACCGATTGCTTCCTTCCTGTTTGTCGGTCCGACAGGCGTAGGGAAGACAGAGCTGTCCAAAGCATTAGCAGAGGAGCTGTTTGGTACTCGTGATTCCATGATCCGCCTCGATATGAGTGAGTACATGGAGAAGCACTCGGTATCCAAATTGATCGGTTCTCCTCCTGGTTACGTCGGTCATGAAGAAGCAGGTCAGCTGACAGAGCGCGTACGCCGCAACCCGTACAGCATTATCCTGCTGGATGAGATCGAAAAAGCACACCCGGACGTGATGCACATGTTCCTACAAATTCTGGAGGATGGTCGTCTGACAGACAGTCAGGGTCGTACGGTGAATTTTAAGGAGACAGTCATCATTGCGACGAGCAATGCCGGTGTGAGCGAGCGTAAAATCTCCGTTGGCTTTGGAGCAAAAGCGCCCGAGCCTGCCACTGTGCTGGATTCTTTGGGAGCGTACTTCAAGCCGGAATTCCTGAATCGCTTCGACTCAATCATTTCCTTTGCCCATCTGGAAAAACAGGATTTGGTCAAAATTGTCGATCTGCTGCTGCAAGATGTAAGGGGCAATCTGTCTGAGCAAGGAATGGAGATCAGCGTGACAGATGCCGCAAAAGAAAAGCTGGCTGAGCTGGGCTACAACCCTTCCTTCGGGGCACGTCCATTGCGTCGCGTGATTCAGCAATATGTCGAAGATGGCATTGCGGATCTGGTGATGGAAGAGGACAATGTGACATCGATGCTGATTGATGTAGAAGATGAAGGAATTCGTGTCAAAAAAGGATAACCAATCGTAAAAAAAAGAAACCCCATATGTTTGGGGTTTCTTTGCTATTTATTCATTCATGACTTTCTCATTGATGCCATTGCTGACGCCCTCGTTTTCCATTTTCAGCTGACGGCGCTTGGTGACGATTTTCTTCACCCATAACCCGACCAAGATGAGCGGCACCACGGTGAGAAAGATATAGAGAGAAACGTCATGGACCATATTTTCCGCCATTTTGCCGTAAAAATAAAACAAAAATCCAACTGCGTAAAATTTGACTGCCCGTCCAATTGCCGCATACCCAAGCAATTTCCACAATGGGAAGTTCAAGCAACCCGACATGATTGTAAAAACTTTAAACGGAATGGGTGTAAACGAACCGATGAAGATCGCGACTTCGCCTTTCTTTTGAAACATCACTGTGGCAGAATCAATCCATTCCTTCTTGAGGATTTTGTACAGAACGGATTTGCCTAGTACTTTACCGATAAAATAACCGACGGGTGTCCCTATCAGACAAGCGATGTAGCCTACCGTTGCAATCCACAATGCCTGCGAAGGGTCAACGAGGCTGAGTGGCACTTGAAGAAAGAAAGCAGGAACGGGAAAGATGACTGCGTCTGCAAAAGAATGGATGAACATTCCCAAATAGCCGTATTCCATTAAGAAATCTAAAATGTTCTGAAACATCTATTTCTCCTTTTTCATTCTATCGTTAACTGCCAGTCATCAACTTTGGAGGCCTTTGTGCGCTTTATCGGAATATTCAGCATCACGCCGAGTAAGCCCAACAAAATACATGTGTCTAGATGCGATTCTACTTCAAACTGGCCGACTATGGAACGAATTTTTTTGAATTGGGATTCACTTACTATACAACGATATACCGCATTCGATGCATTTTGAAACCATTTTTTTTGCATATTTTTTTACAAAGCCGCCATCATTCTGCTAAACCATATTCCTGTATTTGTAATACGTTGTAAATCGTTAATAGGTTACGTAAACAATCATTTCACATCCGCCTGGGCTATGGATCAACTCAACAGCTCTATTATGGAGATTTTTTGGTTGTCCAAAAACGCACTCTCGCCGGATTTTATCTACGACTTAAGGCGGAGAGGTTATCGGTGAATACGGCGTAACACATCCATCAACACCTCAATCCCTTGCTCAATCACTGCTTCCTTGGCATAGGACACATTCAGCTTCAACATATTTTCTTCCGGAAAGCCCATCAAGTAATTTTTGTCAGTAGCATCCACGAGGATCGAGCGTTTTTTGAGCTGGCTGATAACAGCAGGGACCGGGATGGAATCGTTCAAAACAATGTGCGTATGAATCCCCGGATACGCAAAGGGCTGAAAGGTGAACAGATGCTCTTCATTCGCCGCAAAATGGTTCAAGGACGCCATCAGAAGGTTGGATCGCCGTTGATAGGAACTGCGTATTTTTTGCTTGTGACGCTCGAACATTCCGCTTTTTAGGTAAATTTCCAACGCAGCTTGAGATAGCATGGAGCTGTCGATATCCATGAGTCGCTTGTGCTGGTTGAAGGAATCCTTTAGCGCGTCAGGTATAACGGCCACACCCAAACGCAGCCCGGGAAAAATAATTTTGGAATAGCTTTTTAAATAGATGGTGCGAGAAAAGCGATCGTAGGTAAAGAGGGGATCAGCTTTGCTGTCATGCTCAAGGTCTGCCATGTAATCGTCTTCTACAATATAGACGTCGTACTGTTGGGCAAGCTCCACAATGCGCTGTTTATCCTTTCGGCTGTACGACGTACCGAGCGGACTATGATAGCGAGGCATCGTATAGAAAAACTTGATCTCTCCCGTTCGGAAAATAGACTCCAGCTCTTCTAAATCGATTCCTTGGGCAGTGCGTTTGATCCCGACGACAGGATGCTTGCGTACTTGCAAGCTTTCAATGAAAAGATGGTAGCTGGGCTGCTCAATCAGAACCGTTTCCTTGCTATTTGGAAAAGGAAGACTGCACAGCAAGGATAGAGCTTGTTGGACACCGGAGGTAATGAAAATATTACCCGGGTCCGTAAAAACCTGATGGTTCCCAAGCAGCTTGGCGATGACGGCAATGAGCGACGGCAAGCCTTGTGTGGTTCCATATATGAAAAGATCGTTTTTATAGGTTTCAATTGCTTTATTGATGCAGTGTTGAAAATCGACATAAGGAAAGAGGTCAGGATCGGGAGCAGAGGTCGCAAAATCGATCATGGACGTATCTGCGGGTTGGATCTTCCTTTGTTTTTTCACGACGTAGTAGCCGCTTCGGTCGACCGAGTAGATGAGGTGACGCTTTTCGAGCTCATCCAAAGTGCGGATTACAGTGCTCTTGCTGCATTGGTAGCGAGAGGCGAGCTCCCGAATGGAGGGAAGCCGGTCTCCGTCTCGATAGGAGAGGCTTTCAATCAATGTTTCAAGTTCATTTTGAAGCTGCAAATATTTGTGCATCCAAAAAACATTCCCTTACAGCCGGATTTGTATCGGTACAGTTACTCCTTTTTTGCATTGTAGCACGATTAATCCCCCATTACTATTAACCTAAGACGGCCGTCTGTAAAAAGTCCCCAGTAGGAGAGATACATACGATGAAAGACGAACAAAAAGCGATTCTTGCGGCATTATTGAATGCAGGGATAACCGGCTTGTCGTTCTTGTTTCTGAAAATGGCACTCGCTGTAACCAATCCGGTTGATACTTTGGCACACCGTTTTACCGTGGCATTTATCGCTGCATCCATACCGATCGTGTTTGGGTGGATCAAGCTGTCCATCAAACCAAAAGACATGCTCACGATAATACCGCTCGCCATGCTTTACCCTATTCTGTTCTTTACCCTTCAGGCGTTTGGACTGGTGTATACCACTTCGTCTGAAGCGGGGATTATTCAAGCAACCGTTCCGATTTTTACTATGATCATGGCGGCATTCTTTTTGGGAGAGTCTTCTACGTGGCTGCAAAAGCTGTCCACGCTTTTATCCGTAGGAGGTGTCGTGTACATTTTTGCAATGAAGGGGCTCAGTGTAAGCTCAGGCTCAGGGAGCAGTATCGGTACCATTCTCATCCTGTTATCCGCGTTTTCTTTGGCGGGGTATAGTGTTCTGGCGAGGAAAATGACAAAGTCCTTTCATTATATAGACATGACGTATATGGTGGCGTTACTCGGATTTTTGTTTTTTAACGGCTGGTCAGTCATTCGCCATAGTGCAGAGGGGACCTTGTCGACGTATTTTGCCCCTTTCGCCAGCTCGGCGTTTATCATCTCGATTGTATTTTTGGGGATACTGTCCTCGCTCATGACGTCTTTTATGACCAACTTTGCCTTGTCCAAGATGGAAGCATCCAAACTCAGCGTGTTTAACAATTTGTCTACACTGGTTACCATTGTGGCAGGCGTCATCTTTTTGCAGGAACAACTGGCATACTACCATCTTATTGGCGCGGTGATGATTATTATCGGAGTGATTGGGACGAATTTCCTAGGGGCAAAAGCGAAAAAACAGAATCGCACGCCTCAACCGAAATCCACCTCAGTGTGAGAAAATAAAATGGATACGCAACAGAGCGAATGTTTATTCATTGGCTCTGTTTGTTTTTGTGGAGGAATCGCTCTTACTTGCTGGTCGCAAAAAAATCATTCCAGACTTGGTGAAACTGTTTACAAATCGTATCATACACGATATAGTTACCTAGATTGTGAGTATAATGACATATGGTGAGATGACGGAATGAAAAAAATTATACATCTGGATTCAATTGAAAAGAGATTTGCAGATACTGTCGTCGTCCCCTCTTTTTCTCTCTCCATTGAAGAAGGGGAGTTTTTGACGTTACTCGGCCCGAGTGGCTGTGGGAAAACGACACTGCTGCGAATGATTGCTGGCTTTGAGCAGCCAACGACTGGGGAAATTTTCCTGGACGAAAAGCCACTTAAGGCTGTGGCGCCGTATCAGCGCGATATGAACATGGTGTTCCAGCAATATGCTTTGTTTCCACACATGACCGTGGAGCAAAACATCCTGTTTGGTTTGAAAATGAAAAAAGTAAACGCAGCTGAACAACAAAAGCGTTTGGAGGAAGTACTTCAGTACGTCCAACTGACAGAATTGCGGAAGCGCATGCCAAAGCAGCTGTCTGGCGGACAACAGCAACGCGTAGCAATCGCACGGGCGATTATTAACAACCCACGCGTTCTGCTTCTGGACGAGCCTCTAGGTGCTTTGGACTACCAATTGCGAAAAAGCTTGCAGCTCGAACTGAAAAACTTGCAGAAAAACTTAGGGATAACGTTCATTTACGTCACCCATGACCAAGAAGAAGCGATGGCAATGTCCGATCGCATCGCGGTTATGAACAAGGGACGAATTGAACAGATTGCTTCTCCAGCAGAGATTTACAACTCCCCGCAAACCTTGTTTGTGGCTACCTTTATTGGGGAAAACAACATTTTCCGGGAAAACGGAACGAATGCAGCCGTACGTCCAGAAAAGATCAAGTTGTACCCGGTTGACTCCGATAAGGACAAGCACAAGAAGCTGGGCACCATTGCTGACGCGGTGTTCCTCGGCAATTTGCGTAAGGTATTTATCCGCCTCGAGGGGCAGGAAATGACCGTAATGGCACACCAGTACGCAGGTGACGGTCTGGACTGGCAGGTGGGAGATCAAGTGGCCATTGGCTGGGCACAGACGGACGAGGTGATTCTTCCTTGTTAAACAAGAAGCCGGTAAAACTGCTCGCGCTTCCCGCCCTTTTGTGGATGGGTGCGCTTTTCGTCCTGCCTATGCTTATGATCGCTATACTGTCTTTCCTCAAAAGAGGCACATACGGGCAAGTTGTCTATGAGTTTACGCTGAACAATTACATCCGTATTTTCGATCCGCTGTATGGCCAAATTTTTTGGGATACGCTGGTCGTAGCGGTTTTAACAACTGTATTTTCGATCTTGTGCGGCTATCCGTTAGCGTATTACATTTCACGACTGGAAAAATCGACGCAGCAAATATGGCTTTTGCTCGTGATGATTCCGTTTTGGATCAACTTCTTGGTCCGTTCCTATGCGTGGGTAATCATCCTGCGTTCGCAAGGTGTAATCAATACGTTCCTGCAATCGCTGGGCATTATTTCGGAGCCGCTGCCGCTTCTGTACAATTCGGGTTCTGTCCTGCTCGGGATGGTGTACACACTCTTGCCGTTCATGGTACTGCCGATTTATGTGTCGCTGGAGCAGATGGATCGTCGTAAGCTGGAAGCAGCGTATGATCTGGGCGCAACGCCTTGGAAAGCTTTCTGGCATGTGACTCTGCCGATGACCAAGACGGGTGTCGTCACTGGGTCGATCCTTGTATTTGTTTCTTCCATCGGGATGTTCGTCGTTCCGGATGTCATGGGAGGAGCGAAATCGGCTCTGATCGGAAACGTCATTCAAAATCAATTTTTGTCTGCGCGTGACTGGCCGTTTGGTTCTGCCTTGTCCATCGTGCTGATGCTATTGTCCATGCTGTTGATTCTTCTTTATTTCCGCGCTACCAAAGCGAGTGAGACAAAGGAGGGATCAGCATGAAAACATTACGTCGAAACGCACTATCTGGATACTCGTGGCTGATGCTGGTCTTTTTGTATCTGCCAATTTTGATCCTTGTCCTTTATTCGTTCAATGATTCACGGATCAACGCTACGTGGACTGGTTTTACGTGGAAGTGGTACGTTTCTTTGTTTGAAAACAGGCAGGTCATGCAAGCGCTGATGAACAGTTTGACGATTGGGGTTATCAGCAGCGTTATTGCAACGGTTTTGGGTACGGCTGCCGCTCTGGCGGTCAAGCATTATTCGATTCGTTGGAGCAACATCTTCAACGGGCTGATGTACTTGCCGATCGTCATCCCGGAGATCATGATGGGATTGGCTTTACTCGTGCTGTTTAGCCAGGTACAGATGGAACTGGGGAAAGTGACCCTGATCCTGGCTCACGTTACGTTTAGCATGCCGTATGTGATGGTCATTATCTCTGGCCGTTTGGCTGATATGGGCAAAGAATTGGAAGAAGCTTCTCAAGATTTGGGAGCAACTCCTTGGGAGACATTGCGCTATGTGACGCTGCCTCTGATCATGCCAGGGATCATCGCAGGCTTCCTGATGGCGTTTACCCTGTCGCTGGACGATTTCATTATTTCGTTCTTTGTGGCTGGTCCGAATTCGACCACATTGCCACTCTACATTTACGGGTTGGTCAAACGAGGCGTTTCGCCAGAAGTGAATGCACTCTCGACACTTTTGATCGTGAGTACAGTGCTGTTGGTTGTGGTGGCAGAGATTTTCCGCCGCAAAGACTCGAAAAATAATCAATCCATCTTTTAGATACATCATGGAGTTTTCATAATAGCAATCCCATAACTGATTTGGAGGTTGAGAGGAAAAAATGAAACGTTTCAAGTCCTTGATGATCGGCGCTTTGACCGCCGTACTTGCGGTGACTGCTGTAGGCTGCTCATCGTCATCTGAGCAAGAGCAACAAGTATTGAATATTTATAGCTGGGCAGACAACTTCGACCCAGACGTCATCAAAGATTTTGAGCAAAAATTCAACGTCAAGGTTAACTATGACGTATACGGCAGCAACGAAGAAATGCTGGCAAAAATTCAAGCGGGTGCATCCGGCTACGACCTGATTCAACCTTCCGACTACATGGTAGGCACTATGATTCAGCTGGGCCTCCTGGAAGAGTTGAGCAAAGCCAACATCCCGAACATGGGCAATATCGTGTCTACGTTCAAGACACCTCCTTATGACAAAGAAAACAAGTATTCACTCGTATATACATGGGGAATTACCGGGATCGCTTACAACAAGAAATATGTAAAAGAAACCCCGACAAGCTGGAACGATCTGTGGAATGAAGCTTACAAGGGCCGTGTCATCATGCTAAACGACCCACGTGAGGTTATGGGAATGGCATTGATCAAGAATGGCTTCTCCAATAGCACGAAAAACACAGAGGAACTGGAAAAGTCCTTTGCTGATTTGAAAAAGGTAGTACCGAATGTTGTTGCTTTTGATACAGACAACATCAAGCAAAAGATGATTGCTGAGGAAGCATGGATTGGAACGGTTTGGTCCGGTGACGCCGCTTTCATTCACGCACAAAATCCAGATGTGGAGTACGTCATTCCGAAAGAGGGCGCAACGATCTGGGCAGACACGCTGGCAATTCCAAAAGGCGCTAAGAACAAGGAAATGGCTGAGAAGTTCATCAACTACTTGATGGACCCAGAGGTCAGTGTGAAAAACTACGAGTCTATTGGCTACAGCAATCCGAACGAAAAAGCATACCCACTGCACAGTGAAGAATATCGTTCCAATAAGATGGTCTTCCTGGATACAGCAGACATTGCACGTGCAGAGTGGCTGGTGGATGTAGGAGAAACCTTGCAGCAATACGACCGCTACTGGACTGAAATGAAGAGCGGCAGATAAATAGTAGTGAACGAACCGAGATGGAGTATTCCGTCTCGGTTTTTTGTTTTCATTTTGTCTGGGAGCATACTCTTCGGCTGGAAAGGGGAATAGAGAAAGGACATTGGAAAAATAATAAGGGGACACCATATATTGGGGTAAACATAAGATGACAACCAACATGATTTCTGAATCCGTTAGCGAGACGCGAGAAAGATTATGGGATCACATGCGAAATCCGCGATTGGTGTTTCGTAATTTTTCTTGTGGAACCAATAGCTTGTTGTTAGCCTACCTCCCCTATCTAGTGGATACGGTCATTCTCCAGCAGGTGTTGCTTCCCTATTTGGAAAGACTACCTGACGAAAAGATCGTTCCTGATACAATTTTGGGGAATGTTCCTGTTGCTCATGTTACCCAAACCATGGATTACAGGAAAGTCAGCGATTATCTCGTGAGGGGATGGATTTACCTTCAAATAGAAGGAACGGCGTGCGGGATTCTTCTCTACGTAGCAAGAATACCAAGTCGTTCTTTGGGAGAGGCTCAGGTCGAAACCCAGATTTTCGGTCCCCAGGTTTCTTTTACGGAAGCCTTGGAAACCAACTTAGGGATGCTACAGGGATATCTGTCGACTGATTTGCTTACCAACGTATCCATTACGATTGGGAAGCGCAGCATGACAAATGTGGAAATATGTTACATGGAGGAACTGGCTGCTCCTGAAAATGTTCAAACTGTCATTCAGCGTATAAACGATCTAGATATAGACGGCGTGATTGACAGCGGAAAATTGGTTCAACTGATTGATGACAATACGTTCTCTATTTTTCCGCAGCTAATCCTGACAGAACGACCTGATCATGTAAGTGAAGCCCTGTTAGAAGGAAAGGTTGTTGTGTTTGTGGAGGGGAGCCCGTTTGCTATCGTCGGTCCCAGTTCCTTCGTTGACTTTTTCAAGTCCAATGAAGATCTCTATGTCCGGTGGCAAATGGCTTCCTTCATCCGATTGTTACGTTTCTCGGCCCTTTTTGTCTCTTTGTTTTTTACAGCTACTTATGTGGCTGCACTTACGTTCCATTATGAAATGATTCCATCTGCTCTCCTTGTATCGCTAGTAAAGTCTCGTTCCAAGGTGCCTTTTCCCCCATTGTTTGAAGCTTTGCTGCTTGAGATGATTATTGAATTCCTGCGGGAGGCTGGAGCAAGACTTCCTTTCAAAGTTGGGCAAACGATAGGGATCGTCGGCGGTATCGTAATTGGACAGGCAGCCGTTGCAGCGGGCTTTACCAGTAACATCTTGATCATGATTGTGGCACTCAGTGCATTAGCTTCGTTTACTTTTCCTTCCTACATGATGAGTACGGCAGTACGCATCCTCCGCTTTCCGATTATCCTGTTAGCTGGAATTTGGGGAGGCTTTGGTATTATGCTTGGCGCGTCTTTTCTATTGATACACATCCTACGTCAATCAAGTCTGGGACGTCCGTTTTTTCTACCCTTCTTCCCTTTTCGCTTGCAGGATTTTAAAAACAGTCTGATCCGGTTTCCTTTTGACTCTCTCGGCAAGCGTCCGGTTATGACACGTTCTCCTGACGATACCCGTGCGCCTGATGAAGTCGGGAAAAAGAGACCAGTTCAGTAGTTAGGTGTTGAATGTGAATGTCACTGTCCACTTTTCGTCGGAACAGCCATATGGCTATCAGCGTATCGCTTGCGCTATTTATGGTTCATGGCAATCAGGTTGGAATCGGCATAGCTGGCGTACAACGGTTTATTTATGATAGGGTGCAACAAGACGCTTGGATTGCGGTCATAATAGCAGGCATTATGACACATATAGCAGCGTGGTTCATGCTAAAAATCTTAGCGAAATTCAAAAACATGGATTTGTATGACATTCATCAAAGTGTATTTGGAAAATGGCCGGCTCGCGTTCTCAATTTCATCTTTATCGTATATATCATGGG
The DNA here is from genome assembly GCF_013284245.2 of Brevibacillus sp. DP1.3A. Classification (NCBI taxonomy): domain Bacteria; kingdom Bacillati; phylum Bacillota; class Bacilli; order Caryophanales; family Paenibacillaceae; genus Brevibacillus; species Brevibacillus sp. DP1.3A. The sequence goes on from NZ_CP085876.1 coordinate 1,875,885, forward strand.
GTCTGCCTTAACAATCTTGAGAGGGTACATCGAGATCATTCAGTCATGGATGTTTCCAGAAGTGCCTTCTTGGATATTAAATGCCGCCTTGCTTTGCCTGACCGTTTATGGAGTGACGGGTGGCATTCGGGTGTTGGCTGGCATTAGCTTTTTTTCTGTGGGATTGACGATTTGGCAGCTGCTGCTCATGGCTTATCCCCTGCAATACGCCGATTTTCATTTATTGCAGCCAGTATTTCATCATGATATTGGACAGTTGTTGGACGGTGCGAAGAAGATGTCTTTTTCCACTATCGGATTTGAGATTATTTTGTTCATCTATCCTTTTGTGAAGGAAAAGGAAATACTACCGCGGTATGTACATGGTGGGTTGTTTATGACTACCTGCTTGTATGTTGTCGTCATGTTGGTTACACTCTTGTACTTTGAAGGCGAACAGCTTCAGCATCTTATCTGGGCAACGTTTATGATGATGAAAATTGTAGAGTTTCCGTTTTTGGAGCGTTTTGAGTTTGTGTCCATTTCACTGTGGATGCTCATCATGCTGGATAATTTGCTGATGGACTTGTGGATAGCCATGCGGGGGGTTCACCATATTAGTGGGGTCAAGGAAAGAATGGCCCTTTTCGGGATTGTTGGTGTCATGTTTTTTGCTAGCAACTTTTTGGAAACACGCCAGTCGATTAATCTCATCACGGATATTTTCGGTGGAGTAGGTTTCTATATCATTTTTGTTTATCCGATCGTGCTTTATGTAGTGATTCGGCTGTTTCGGAAAGGAGCAGTCCGGACATGAAAAGGTTACGGTTGCTTGTTCACTACTTATTAGTGGTCGTGTTATTGAACGGCTGTGGGGAGCAACATGTATTAGAAAAATTGGGACTGGCGGTTGCAGTGGGATACGATCTTAGTAAAGATGGACAGCTGTTAGGTACCACGGTATTTTATCAAATTGACCCGGAGGCACGTGAGTTGGTCACTGTGATTTCGGGCACAGCGCATACAAGCAAAGGACTCACCCTGTCACAGAACAGGGAGTCTTCCAAAAAAATTGTAGGCGGTCAAATTCGCGTCGTGGTCTATCACGATGAGTTAGCGCGCAAAGGGATCCTTTCTCTTGTGGAAAACTTAACGCGAGATGCCTCCATTGGAAGCAATGTATATCTAACAGTAGCCAAAGGACGAGCTTATGATATTTTGACACATCGGTATCCCGAGAACAGCAACATTGGAATTTACCTGTACCAAGCCATACGACAGAACGTCGAAGGAGAGAATATGATCTCCTCGAAACTTCATGAGTTCATGAAAGATTATTATGCAGTCGGGAAAGATCCTGTGATGCCTTATATCGAAAGAGTAAAGAATGAATTGCATATTAATCAAATTGGTTTGTTTCGAGATGAAAAACTGGTGGCAGAGATTACAACAAGGGAAGGATTTTTCCTCAAGGTATTACGTGAGCGTTACAATAAGGGAGAATTGGAAATAAACATTTCCCTCGATAAAAAGCGTCTTTTTACTGTCATTGAACATATCTCAAGCAAAAAGCAAATTAAAGTGCTGGATTTGGAGAAACCAAGATTTTCTGTGAAAGTCAAGATGACAGCGCAGATTCAGGAAATGGCTGAAAAAATTGATTTATCAAAGCCTGAGCAGTTGAAAAAGGTACAAAAAGCAATCGAATTGGCGGTAAAAAAAGAGACGGAACATTTACTGGAAAAGTTAAGAAAACACGATGTAGACCCGGTAGGATTTGGAGAAATCTACAATATAGCCAGTCAAAAGAGCGGGAAAAAGAAATTGAGTAAAGATGAATGTCGGGAAATCATGAAAAGGGCGAAATATGAGGTGGATGTCGAGATCAAGGTTTTACGTACAGGCGTCATTGGGTAAAAGGAACAAAAAATACATAGCGCGGGATTATCCCGATTTTCTACAAATCGCCGATGTATTGACCGAACGGATTACAGGCGCCAAAAAAGTCATCCTGCCTGACTCAGCCCATATCCCACCGATGGATCAACCAGAGGTATTTAACAAACTCGTCCTGGAATTTCTCGGACAAAGCATTGTAAGATCATCCTAATACAGTTTGAAAAGGCATGGATCGGAGAGAATTACCGCTCATGCCTTTTTTTGTTTTCAACACTTTGCCACATCAGATAGCCCGATGGAGCCATATAGATTCTCGGACTATTTTGATAGGATTAAGGACGAAATATGGAAGCAGGTGATAGGGTGACATACAACATCAGACATTATGCGGTTGTGTTTTTGCTCGCCTTCTTACTTGTACTGACAACGGGTATGACAACTGCTTACGCCCATGCTGGCTTGATGAGCAGCTCACCGCAAGATGGTGAGGTACTGAAGGCGAATCCAGGACAAATATCTGCGCGGTTTACCGAAACATTGGAGCCCGATCTTGTTAACGTGCGTCTATTTGACTGGGATGGCAAGGAAATAAAAGTGGAGCGGCCGACATTGCAGCCGGGTGATGCCTCGCAGCTGAATGCGAAACTGCCAACCGATTTGGCGGAAGGGACGTATTCGGTTATCGTGTCTGTCGTTTCCGAGGATGGACATCCGATCGAAGAGAAGCTCACGTTTTCCATCGGACAAAAAAGTGCAGTCGTGGTTCCGCCAAATGAGCAAAAAGCAGATTCAAGCTACTTGATCATGTACCGCTATTTGGCGCAAGGAATTATTCTCGTAGGTGGCGGCTTGTATCTGGTAGCGTGGGCAGCACAGCGTCATGGCTTGCCTTCACTTGCCCAGCTCATCGGGATTGGCAGACAAATTGGATGGAGTTTAGCGATCATCGGTCTTATATTTTTGTGGTTCTTGTATGACGAATCGTTAACCGCTGTATCACTTACGCAAGCACTGTGGCAGATGGACGGGAACTTGCTCAGTCAGTCTCCGTTTGCGATTATGCTTCTGGTGTCCTTTGTATTACTGTTATTGATCGCGATCCCCAATATGGTGTCCGGCTGGTATGTGGGAATCTGGATTCTTTTGATCAGCGCACAAGCTTTTGGTGGTCATGCATGGGGCATTGCCCCTGTCTGGCTGTCCATTTTGCTGAGACTGTTGCATGTATTGACGGTCGCCGTGTGGATAGGAGCACTTGTCTACTTGCTACTTACAGTCAAAGTGGCTGAAAGAGGACAGGAGTCGTTCAAGAGGTTCTTTTTGCAGACAGTTGCTGTGGCGGCAGTGCTTGCTGTCGTGACGGGTGTTGTTATGCTCAGCGTGCAGACGGATCTCATGAATATTTTCCAGAGTACAACGGCATGGAGCTATCTGTTATACGGAAAAATAGCAAGTGTCTGCCTCATGCTTCTTCTAGCCTTTCGGCAAACAAGGCGCTGGCGGACGAAAAATTCTTTGCAGCCCGCTTACTTGCGTTGGGAGATTGTATTCGGGATTATCGCTGTTCTGGCTGGACTTTGGATGAGCCAAATCAACTACCCGACTGCGACGACAAATAATCAGGCCGTGATTCAAACAGATTCAAACTAGGGAGGATTTCATACGATGAAAATGAAAAAATGGATGAGCAGTGTACTGGTAGCAGGTGCAGTTTTGACGTTGGCGACAGCAGCACAAGCACATGTGAACGTATATCCGAAAGAGGCTACTACAGGCTCCTATGAAAAATACACCGTGCGTGTTCCAGTAGAAAAAGACGTCAACACGACAAAAGTGAAGCTGGAATTCCCGGCAAATGTGAAGGTAAATTCCGTTCAACCGATTCCGGACTGGACCTACGAGTTCGAAAAAGATAAAGATGGTGTGAACACAGCACTTGTGTGGACAGCAACAGAAGGTGGAATCAAGGCGCATGAGTTCCAAGAGTTCACGTTTGTTGGGGCAAACCCGAAAGAAGAGGGCCAATTGGCTTGGAAGGCTTATCAGACCTATGCAAATGGCGAGGTCGTGGAATGGACAGGGGACAAGGATTCCAAAACGCCAGCGTCTGTCACTACCATTAAGACTGGTGTAGGCGAAGCAGGGCATGAGCATGGACAAGAACAAAAGCCGGCAACCGCTCCTGCCGGGGAAGCGGCGAGTACAGGCAGCAACAATACCTTGCCATTGGTACTTTCTGGTTTGGCGTTGTTGATCTCCATCGTTGGTCTGTTTAGAAAAAAAGCGTAAGTGCTCCATAATTAAGCTGTGCAGTGTGTCCAATCATGCTGCACAGCTTTTTCCATTGTGTGGCAATTAAAAACATTCTATAATAGCTGTAATTACTTTCGGAGGTGTATATCACATGTTAAAAACACTATTCAGAGCAAGCAAGTACACAGGAAGGAAAAATAGGAACGGCAGCATGACGCGTACGCATTTTGCACAGTAGAGGATTGTAGAGTAACGATCAGTATGTGAAAACGGAACGCGTCATCTGCCTAAAAAAAGGTGGATACTGCTTCCATGTTCATGCATGCGACAAAAGTATATATGATCAAAAGTTTTTTGACTTCCCTGGCCAATACGACTATGTTCACGACCTATGCGCTTTACTACATTGTGACACTGGGCTTTAACCCGTTTGAATTGCTATTGATCGGGACGGTATTGGAGTTATCCGTATTGGTGTTTGAAGGGATAACAGGAGTCGTTGCGGATACGTACAGTCGCCGTCGCTCCATCATTATCGGGATGTTTTTGCTGGGAATCGGATTTGCGATGCAGGGGATCGTTCCCACGCTTGATGCTTGGGTACCGTTTATTTCTGTCTTCGGCTTGGTGCTGTTTTCGCAAATCATCAGTGGTCTGGGGTATACGTTTATCAGTGGAGCGGATACTGCATGGATTGTGGATGAGGTCGGAGAAGAGAAGATCGGTACGATCTTCATGAAGGCTAAGCGCTACTCCTTGTTTGGAAATCTGCTCGGGATCGCACTTAGTGTGGCGTTGGCAACACTCGCTCCCAATTTGCCTTACCTCATAGGTGGCCTCATGTATCTGGGGCTTGGTGTCTTTCTGTTTCTGTTCATGAAGGAGACTGGTTTTGTTCCTCGTGAGCGTGAGCGAGGTGCATCCCACGTGAAGGAAATGATTCAGACGTGGACTTTGGGCGCCAAAGTGATTCGGAGTCAGCCGATTCTCATGCTGATCTTGTTCGTGACGCTATTTACGGGTGCAGCTTCTGAAGGGTATGACCGTTTGTGGGAAGCGCATTTGATCGGAGAAATTGGCTTTCCAGAGCTCGCTGCTATTTCGTTGCCAATGTGGTTCGGGATCATTGCCGCACTCGCTAGCTTACTTGGCATCATCGTCGTAGGTATTGTGGAAAAAAGGCTGGATGTGAACAATGAGCGGGTTGTCCTTGTGGGGATGTTCACGTTGACGGGGCTCAAAATAGCAGCGATGATTGCTTTTGCCTTTTCCCCGAGCTTTAGCTGGGCGTTAGTAGCATTGCTATTGATCGGTGTGATCCAGTCATTAAGCAGTCCGCTGTATGATACGTGGCTGAATTTGAACATTGAGAGCAGTGTGCGAGCGACGGTTTTGTCGATGATGGGCCAGTCCAATGCCTTGGGACAAACGGCAGGTGGTCCGGCTGTCGGATGGATCGGGACCCGTTTTTCGATTCGCGCTTCGTTGGTTGCGGCGGCCATCTTGTTGGCACCGATTTTGATTGTGTTCGGACGTGCGCTTAGAAGGCGCTGAGTTGTAACAAGCATAAGGTATGTGTCCATTTTTAGGGCGCATGCCTTTTTTGTTGAGGCAATAGTTGGGTGGCGAAGCGCAACGTGACTGAGGACTTTTTTTGGTATAATCAAGAAAAAATAAACCTTCAAAATAGAGATAGGTGTGGAGCATCGTATGGAAGATAAATTAACAGTGATTAAGGTTTTTGCTGGCACAAGTTCACAGGGAACAGTTTTAGAAGAGCTTCCTGCAGAATACCTAAGCGATCAAAAATTCAAATTATGTGCATCTCCAGGGCTAGCTCTCGGTCTTGCGAAAGGAGATACAATAAAACTCCATCCCAATGGAGATTTTGAATTAATAAAGCATGGTGGAAATTTCTGTATTCAAATTTACAAAGAGCAGCCTATCAAAGAAAAGATAGAAGCAGTTGAATCTATCGTCAAAAAAGAACTTTCAGGCTCTCTAGATGGATTTTATAATGGTTCACTCGCGTTTACTGCTCCAATCAGTAATGGATTTGATGCAACCAATCATACGTTCAATAAAATTAGAGACGTACTAGAAGCAGAGTACTATTACTCTAATATTTACAAGAATCCATATGATTTTGAAGATGAAGAGTTAGTTAGTTGGGCGGAAGATCTGGATTAATCGTCTGAAAACGTCAGTTCTTCGGCACTCCGCACTATCTCTGGGATGGGGACTCGTATGTGTTTATGGGTCTCTTTTTCTTTTGTAAAGGGGAACTTGCGAACGAGTGTTCTCTTTTGGTATGATGATCTCAACAACATGAAGACACATTTTGTGGTGGTGACAGCCTGATGATTCAGGAGCTGAGAAGGTACGCAGCCCAGCAGCAAGCAGTGGAGATCATCTATTTGAAGAAGGATGGAGAGGCTAGCAGGCGTACGATCCGTGTGGTGAATATCGATGGGAACAAAGGGAGCTTGAAAGCATACTGTTATAGGAGGAAGGCGTATCGTGCGTTTGCGTTGGATAACATTTTGGCGATCGCACCTGTGTCTGGACATTTTGCCGGATGAAAAGGAATCACCCCCCACGCCCCCAGCCTATTCCAGACATACTATGTTATACTAAATAGGTAAACAACTTCAAAAAAGAGGAAGGGCGGGGACAAACAATGGAGTTTTTCATTGTCATCGTCATCATGTTTTTGGTCGTAGTATTTGTCTTGGCGTCCAAAGCTGCAAAAGGCGGAAGTGGGCGCTCTCATTCCTCTTCAGACAGCGGGGGCGGAGCCTTCTATGTCGACAGCAATCACAATCACCATCATCGAAATCACGACTCAGGCGATCGTTGGGATAGTTATGACAGCGGAAGCGATAACGGTAGTGGTGGAGACAGTGGTGGTGGCGGAGATAGCGGAGGCGGCGGCGGGGGAGATTGACGCTGTTGCATTTTGTTTCATTATGGTACAATAATTGGGAAATATGATTCCAAACCTGAATGGTAGGTTTGCTAAAGGAGAGATGTTTTATGGTAGTCATCAAATTTGTTCAGAGTGTCGTAGTCGGGGTCACAGGAATCCTCCTTTCAAGCGAACAGTAATACCGTTCACCAAATGAGGATTCGACTGTGACTGGTTCAGGCTGATAGCCGTATATTTAACCAATTGCAGGGGGAATCCGCAGTGAATCAACTAACCAATCAACAAGTATTGCAATCTATGGGCTGGAATGAGTATTTTGCTAATCATTTTGCCCCTTATGCCGAGCAAGGCTACAGTGTGGGACGTATCACACTCGAACATAAACGTATTTATCGTCTGTGGAGTGAGCATGGCGAACTCTTGGGCGAAGTAACGGGCAAGCTTCGTTATGAAGCCATCGGACGAGAAGATTTTCCAGCTGTCGGGGACTGGGTAGTAATCAGTGCTCGTCCAGAGGAAAAGAAAGCCTCCATCCACGGACTTCTTCCACGTAAGAGCAAATTTTCCCGTAAAGTAGCTGGGGATACTGTGGAAGAGCAGATTGTGGCGGCTAACGTCGATACCGTTTTCCTTGTGAATTCCTTAAATAATGATTTAAATCTGCGCAGGATAGAGCGCTATCTCATTCTTGCGTGGGAAAGTGGAGCCAATCCAGTGATTGTGCTTTCCAAAGCTGATTTGTGTGACGATCTGGATACATGTATGGCAGAGATAGAATCAGTCGCAATCGGAGTGCCTGTTCACGTAGTCAGTGCTGAGCAGGGAGAAGGACTGGATCAGCTCGCGCCTTATCTGAGCGAGGGCCAGACGATTGCCTTGATGGGTTCCTCTGGTGTTGGCAAATCCACGTTGATCAATAAATTGAGCGGAGCAGAGATGCAAAAAGTCAGTGGCGTGCGTGAAGGTGATGACCGTGGTCGCCATACGACGACACATCGCGAACTGTTCCGATTGCCGAGTGGTGCTCTGATGATCGATACCCCGGGCATGAGGGAGCTGCAGCTCTGGGAGGCAGATGAAGGCTTCCGCGGTGCCTTTGACGATATCGAGTCCATTGCGGAAACATGCCGTTTCAATGATTGTAAGCATATGCGTGAGCCTGGCTGTGCTGTTCAAGCTGCCATCCAATCTGGATCATTGGAAAAAGCACGCTTTGACAGTTACCTGAAGCTTCAACGCGAATTGGCACATTTGGCGCGTAAAGAAGACGCAAGGCTTGCTGCCGCTGAAAGGGATAAATGGAAAAAGATCAACGTTCAAATGCGGGAGAAAAAACCGAAGCGATAAACACGAGAGCCCTTGAGAAATCAGGGCTCTTTCCTTTATATGGACAAGTAAGCGCTTCCCTTTACTTTCAAAAATTAACGCTTGCTCACAACGCGGGAATTGTGATAGATTTGGTCAATACTCGTTATTACACTTCGAAATAAATAGATAGGTAGCTCGTATAATTTTGGGAATAAGGCCCATCCGTTTCTACCAGGTGACCGTAAATCACCTGACTACGAGTGAAAGTGCGTCTAGGGTTCCGTCTCTTTCTTTCCTATTCCCATAATAGGGGTGAAAGATAGCTGGTCCGAGCGACGCAGGCACGAATGATGTGTCACACCTAAGGGATAAAAGCCCAGAGGGACAGTTTCACTTGGCGTTGGTTTGTTACGTAGCCCGCTTGTGACACTGTCCGCTCTGGGCTTTCTATATTTCAGCAGGCCACAGACATAAAAAAGTGGCCGGAACCATATCCGAGGAGGAAGAATTGATGAAAGAATTACAAGAGCGCATCGTACAGGACGGCAAGGTACTGTCGGCATCCGTTTTGAAGGTGGATGCGTTTTTGAACCACCAGGTAGATCCACAATTGACGATGAAGATCGGACAGCGTTTTGCCGAACTGTTCGCTGGTGAAAAAATCACAAAAGTCGTGACGATTGAGGCAAGTGGCATTCATTTTGCTATGGCGACTTCCTTTGCGTTGGGTGTTCCCTTTATCTATGCGAAAAAGAAAAAAGCTGTCACGTTGACAGAGGAAGTATACTCTGCTCCTGTTCATTCCTTTACCCGTCAGGAAACGTATCAAATCAGTGTTTCCCGTCAGTATTTGTCCAAAGAAGACCGCGTATTGATTGTCGATGACTTCTTGGCTACCGGAGCTGCTCTGGTGGGACTTACGAATATTGTCAAAGATGCAGGTGCTCATCTCGTAGGGGTTGGTGCTGTTATTGAAAAAAGCTTCCAGGAAGGCCGTGGTCTCTTGGAGCAAGCTGGCGTACGAATCGAATCATTGGCACGTATTGAATCGATGTCACCAGAAGGCATTCACTTTATTGAAGAAGAGCCTGCACGCGTATAATCAAAAAATTAATAGGAGGTAAGGGTTCACTCATGCTAGCCAAACATAAGATTGTTACTTTGGGCTTACAGCACATTCTTGCCATGTATGCAGGAGCCGTTGTCGTACCGTTGATTATCGGTGGTGCTTTGAATCTGTCTCCTACGCAAATCGCTTATTTGATTGCTGCCGACCTTTTCACATGCGGAATCGCGACGCTCTTGCAAGTCCTTGGCACGCGTTATACAGGGATTCGCCTTCCCGTTGTGCTAGGCTGTACGTTTACAGCAGTAGGACCGATTATCGCGATTGCTTCTACGAGTAATCTAGCCACCGCTTACGGTGCCATCATCATATCGGGTATATTCGTTGTTTTGGCAGCTCCACTGTTTGGCAAGCTGCTGCGCTTTTTCCCAACCGTGGTACAAGGTTCAGTCGTTACGATCATTGGACTGTCGCTCATTCCCGTTGCGATGAACAACGCGGCTGGCGGACAAGGCATGCCGGACTTTGGACAACCACACAATTTGCTTTTGGCTTTAGGAACGTTGGTTATCATTTTGCTTATTAATCGTTTCTTTACCGGATTTATTCGTGCGATTTCCGTATTGCTCGGTTTGATTGTCGGTACGGCTGTAGCTTACATGATGGGGATGGTCAGCTTCGCGAGTGTAGCGGAAGCCTCTTGGTTTAGCGTGGTTGAACCGTTTTACTTCGGTACACCACAGTTCAGTATTGTGGCCATTGTAACTATGATTCTCGTCAACATCATCAGCATGGCTGAGTCCACAGGTGTTTACTTTGCGCTCGGTAAAGTGACCGATACAAAAGTAACGGATCAAGATGTAGTCAAAGGATTGCGCGGGGAAGGGGTCGCAATTGTACTGGGCGGCATTTTCAACGCATTCCCTTACACGGCTTTTTCGCAAAACGTTGGACTGGTTTCCTTGACTGGCATTAAATCGCGTGACGTGATGATTGGTGCCGGTGGAATCCTGGTAGTTCTCGGATTACTGCCGAAGCTGGCTGCTTTGACAACAGTTATTCCTAACGCGGTATTGGGTGGAGCGATGATTGCCATGTTCGGGATGGTTGTTGCATCTGGCATCAATATTCTCTCGCAGGTTGATTTGAATAAAAACGAAAATCTGTTGATCGCTGCTTGCAGTATCGCTGTTGGACTAGGCTCTGCTGCAGTTCCAGCGATGTTTGATCAACTGCCTACTTTGGCAAAAATGATGCTGCAAAATGGTATCGTGACAGGTTCTTTGACGGCCGTCATCTTGAATATCTTGCTCGTTCATACGAATAAAAAAGTATCTCAGACTGCTCCGGCAAATGTAACTGTTTCGGAAGCGTCTTAACCTTATCAAAACAATGAACCGCCATTTCCTGATTAGATAGGAGGTGGCGGTTTTTGCGTTTGAAATGTGGCTGTAGTGGAGAGAAGAATATTTCCAGTCTAGGCTCCAGGCTCCGTCCCGCTGGGGGTCAAGACTGCCCGCTCCAAAGGGACTCGCGGGGAAACGCAAAAGTGGTAGCCGCTTCGTAGCGCGAGCACGGTTGCGTTTCTGTTACCCGCGAATCCCTTCTCCGCTCGGTAGGACTCCACAAGTCGCTACGTCTGGAAATATTCTTCTCTGGCGTATCTGATCACATTCTTCAATCTTTTAAGGCATTAATAAATCGGATAAAAGGAAAGCTCGTAGAGGAAACAGGAGAAAAAAGCGAAGATCTTAGGGACACCGACCGAGACGCAATGCAAAAAGCGAGACACGCCTTTAAGCGTCCACCTCTGATACACATCCTGAATGGACTACTTTGGACGCGGTTTCGCTTTTTGCATGGAGTCGTGCAGTCAATCCCCCAGGGGGTGGCCCTAGAAGCTGAGCGTTTTCTCCTGTTTCCTCCCCCCACCACAGCTGGAATAAGGTGCTTTTTCAAATGCGTAAAAAAGGCTTCCCCGCAATGACAAGCGTCCAACAGTGCTGGCCAAGTTTTACATACGATGACCATGTAAAACAAACTACCTCCAGAAAGGAAGGGGTGCCATGGCAACCTTTCAGGAAGCTCTCCTGGCCAAGAAGCATTTGGTCAATAGGTGGAAGCGAATGCCGGGCGTAATTGGGATCGGGATTGGCTACGCAAACGGGAAAAACAAAAAAGGCGGCGCCTGCATTGTGATGTATACCGTCAATGCGAGTGCCGCCGTGAAGAAGAGCTGCCCGAGTTGCGTCCTTGTCAAAAGACAGGTGGCGACAGCCCATGTATCCGTTCCTGTTCGAACGGTCACCTCTGGACAGTGCCATTGTCATCCTGCTGTACGTCCCTCTGCAACGAATTATCGCAGCAGAATTAGACCTGTGATCGCTGGATATAGCATCGGCTACCCAGGGGCGTCCGGAACGGCTGGGTTAATCGTTGCCCGAGGAGGCCAACGGTTCGTGTTGAGCAACAATCACGTACTGAATCGTAACAATACGAGCGGCTATACCGAGACCATCCAGCCTGGAGGAGCAGACGGCGGCCGTTCAGGAAGAGACCGAATCGGACGATTGTATCGCTATATTCGGCTTCGAAAAAATGCAGGTAATCGAATGGATGCAGCGATTAGTATCCCTACTTCGAATCGACTCCTTGCCCCTCGTTATGCAACAGTGGGCAGAGTACCAGGTGTGATTCGTTCGTATGGCATCGGGCGCAGATTGAAAAAAGTGGGCCGTTCATCAGGGTTGGCATGGGGAACGGTTGAATCAATCCACACCGATATTGATGTCAGTTACGGGAACTACGGAGGACTGGGGACCATCCGTTTTCAGAATCAGACGGTCATTAGAAGTACGGTTCCCATCTCCTTGCCTGGAGATTCTGGCTCTGTTTGGCTGACTGCGGGCAACTATGCGGCAGCTGTGAATTTCGCTGGTTCAGCCAATGGCAGGCTCTCGATTTCGTATCCGGTTGTCTGGGCATTGCAAGCGTTTGGCGTCAGGGTAGCAAGAGCAGCCGGGACAACTGGCAGGCCAGTTGCCAAAGCCAAAAGAGTCAGGAGAAACAACGCTCGTACGAGACCACTTTCTGCCACTGAGTTAAACCGTGTCCAAACAAAAAAAGCTGCCTCCAAAAGGCAGCCGGGCAAGAAAAAGACGAATAGATAATAGCGTTAGGAAACTTCTTCGGCTAACTGATCCAGTACGTGGAGAATTCGTTGTGAGATATCTTCTAGCGTATCAAACGCAGCTTCTGCTTCCTCTAGTTTTCCTTGCTTGACGAAGTGGTAAATCCGTCGAACAGTTTCGTGGAACTGTCGATGAGGCGCATCTAATTGCTTGAAAGAAGGCAAGGTGCTCAATGATGGATTGTTCAGGGCTTCGACATACCAAATCCCCAAGCGGCATTGATGATGGTCGACGAGTTCTTTTTCATCAATGTGGTGATACCCAAGCATGAAGTTGTACAGCCACCATCTCCATAAGAGATGGTCGGTTTTGACGATTCGCAAGTAATGCTTGGTCTTTAAGTCGCTCGTTTGCGTGATGCTCAGCTTGTGCAGGCTGTTAATACCGGCGCCAACATCATAGACGTTTTTACCTACATTCGAGACGTGCGAGGAGACCTGCTCCATATTCGTCAGGACTTGTGATATGCGCATCGAAATATCATCTGTGGCAGCAGACTGCTCTTGTGCCAATGCTGCGATGTGTCCGGTGGAATGCCCGACAGTCTCAATATTTTGCACAATATCTCCTAATATCCCAATCGCATCACGTGTCTGATTCACTTTATCGTTAAAATGGTCGCTCATGAGAGTGGCCGTTTCTTTTACCTGGACAGCTTCATTCTGGACATTGTTGATTGTGGCTGTAATGCTTTGAACGGATTGCTTGGTCTGTTCAGCGAGCTTTCGTACTTCATCTGCCACGATAGCAAAGCCGCGCCCGTGTTCGTTAGCTCGCGCTGCCTCAATCGACGCATTCAATGCAAGAAGATTGGTTTGATCGGCAATATTGCGTATGACTTGGACGACCTGGGAAACTTCTGCAACGGACGTCATTAATTGAGAAATTTTTGTTTGCATCTCTTGGAATTCATCTGCCATGGAAAGAAAGCTGGTCAATGACTCTTGGATAATATCTTTGCCCATCGTCGCTTGCTCAATAGTAGTGGAAGCACTCTCTGCGACAGAGACGGCTGATTGAGCCACTTTTTGCACAGATTCGCTTAGTTGTTCGGCAGCAGATCCCACATTGCCAGCTTCCTCAGTCGTATCCTCAAGCGTGTCCAGCACATGCTTGAATTTATCGATCTGAATCACTAATTCCAGAACTTCGCCCAGGCGATCAATGACTTTGTAATCATTATCCTCCTGATACGATTGGAGGACGATTTGCGAATCAAGCGTGATGATCTTCATGAGTGCCAACAGGACGGATGATAGTTCTTGAGGACGTTTCGAATAGGTGTTGACGATTGCGGGAATCAAATATTCATAGACCCGCAAGTAAGAGCCCGTATACCATTCTGGCGCAAGTCCAATTTTGCTGTGGACCTCTCCAATTTTCTTACGCCCGGCTACATAGGCGTCGTCTAGCTTGCCATGTGGAAGCGATTGCAAATAGTGACGAAAGGACACGGCCAATCGATCAACCGTCGTATGCGTTTCGATGATCTGCACAAGATGGGAGTATTCGCGAAGCATGTGGTAATGACGCTCTGTAATAGCCTCTAGGTGTTCTGTTAGAAGTGGTTCAATTTGTTTCAACCGATCAAGGTCTGTCTGACTCATTTGCAAAAAATGAACTTTCCCCTGTAGCTGATCGGGCATTTGGATATCGCTCTTTTGAATTGAGGCGGAAACGGTTTGAGCGCCACGCTTACCAAACATAAAATCCCTCCATATTTTACGAAAAACGGGCCTATTCATAAAAGAAATAGGCCATAAGTGCTTTTTAGATTATAGCACTGACGTATGGAGCTGAATCTTTGGAACTATTGTGATTTTGTGAAAAGTATATTAAGAAATGGGTAACGTCATCGATTATTCAAAAAAGGTCATATGATGCTTTTCGTCCCGGTAATAAGCAAGACGGTCCTGGAGAGTGCCTGTATGTAATTCGAACTTATGCCCATCAGGGTCAGTGAAATAAATGGAGCGTTTATCCCGTTCCGAACGATCCCGTCCATGCAAAATGGTAACGCCATGCTTTTCTAAATGAGCATACCACTCATCAAATGACTCTTCTGTGATGGTGAAGGCCATGTGTGTATAGGAGTGAGCAATTTCATTGCGTGGGATGTCTGGTTCCTCATTCAGCGCCAACCAGTAGCCATTCAGGTCAAAGTAAGCCAGCTTGCGACCTCGTACTAGTGGTTTAGCATGCAGGACATCCCGGTAAAAACAAAAAGATTTCTCCAGATCTGAGACAGAGAAAAGCAAATGATTCAATCCTTGAAGTTGCGGCAATACGTCCCCCACCTTTTTTTAGCAATAAGTTTGCAGCTATTGCTATTGTATGGGGAAAACAGGCAAACCACCAGTCTACCCCCGGGTCTGCCTGCCATTTGTTTAGGATTGGCTTTGTTGAGCTTGTGCTTGGGTTTGCAGCGTGGATTGGACTTGGGACACCATCGTTTGCGCTTGGGCAATTTCCTGAGACGCTTGCTTCAAGGCTTCTTCGGCGAGCTGTGGATTGGCTGCAGATTGCTCGATCGCTTGCGTAATCATATTTTTTGCCAGCGTGGTGGCTACCTCTGCTTTTTTAAGCGAGTCGGTGTTAATTTGGCTAGGCATGATGTACCTCCTGCGGATTTCGATGATGGGAACACCGTATTAATTTGCCCCGCACGCAACGGTTTATGTATAGGGATACGCGTCCAACCGTTTTCCTCCCGCGATGCATAGTCTGACAGGGGGAGGGACGTCATATGAAAAGGCAATGGGTGCAAGTCATTCGATTGGCAGAGCAGGCTTTCTTTACGATTATCTTTTCCGCGCATAAGCGGGTGGGGGATCGCGGAATCATTTTGCCGAAGCGGTTTAATTCCAAGTTGAAAATTCGCCGTTTCTTGCAAAAATTCATGACCCCTTGTCTGGCAAATCGAGTGATCGGCAATCTTGATTTGCGGCGAATAAATGGACGACTCGCGATCCCTGTAGGGGATACGATAGGGGCGCCACCGATTGTAAAATCAAAGGTCCTGTCTTCGGGTAGTAGATGTGCGACGCTTGTGGTATGGTTTGCCTTCGATCCAAGTGATCGATTTTTCCGTGTGTACCAGTTGAAAAAGCTTCCGAATGGACGTTGGATTGTTGTAGGGCGTCATCCGCTGGACTATCCGTTTAACCTTCCGCAGGATTTCCTAAAACGACAAATACCATGTGGAAAAATATGCACAACATGGAGAGGAAAGGTAAAAACTAGGAAAAAATGACTATATTCCAAAAAAATCCGGTATTGCTATTGGTTCAATTTGCCTGTATAGTATGTAAGTGTTGCAATACTTATCGGAAATTGTCGAATGAGAGAAGGTCCGATTTTGCTGGCAATCGGGAAGTAGCTCAGCTTGGTAGAGTACTTGGCTTGGGACCAAGGGGTCGCAGGTTCGAATCCTGTCTTCCCGACCATGTTTTATTTTGAATAGGCCGGTATGGCGGAATTGGCAGACGCGCGCGACTCAAAATCGTGAGGGAAACCGTGGGGGTTCAAGTCCCTCTACCGGCACCAGCAATCTATACATATGGTTTTCGTTATAAGGTGGGGAACAGTGAGTAGGCCTGTTTCTCACTTTTTTTTTGTTCTTAAAATCATCGTCCATTATACCGACAATAGTTAGGGAAGATCGCATGGAAGCAGCAGGACAAACAAAGCCTGCCAAAGGAGAGGACGACAGTGATTAAGGTAATGATAGTGGAAGATGAGAAACCCATCCTTGATCTCATGAAGCATGTAATCGGACAAAACGATCACTATACCATCGTCGGAGCTTTCACACATCCACTGGAGGCATTAGCTAGTCTATCCGATCTGTGTCCTGATGTTGCATTTTTAGATGTCGAGATGCCGAAAATGAATGGACTTGAGCTTGGATCCAAAATAAATGAGCTGTCTGAGCATACAAAGATTGTTTTTACGACAGCGTATAAACAGTATGCACTGGATGCGTTTAAGGTGTATGCGTTTGACTATATTTTAAAACCAGTAACGCCTGCGGCCATTGAACGAGTGACGAATCGGTTAGTGAAACAGCTGCAAATGAAAGCACCGATGAAACAAGTCGAAAAGAACGTGTCCATCCAATGCTTCGGTGGTTTGGATGTTCGTAATGGAACTGGTGAAGTGGTTCGTTGGCCGACGAAAAAGAGTGAGGAGTTGTTCGCCTACTTTCTCTGCCATCCCAAGCAGGATATCAGCAAGTGGCATCTGACTGATCTGTTATGGCCGGAGATGGACGAGAGCAGAGCTACGCATAACCTGCACAATACCATGTACCGACTGAAGAAAATCATGAAGGAGCAGGAACTCTGCATCGATATACAAAAAACGGGTGAAGGCTATCTATTTCACCCGATGGATCAGACGTACGATTTATTGGCATTCCAGCAATTCGATCTCTCTTCGTTAAAGGATAGGCAAAGCGCAGGAGGAGCCGAAAACTTGTGTGCAATGTACAAGGGGGCCCTTTTTGATCGCAAGGATTTCTTGTGGAAAGCCCCTCTGGAAGAACGGTACCGGAAAAAGTATACGGAGCTGGTGTGCAAATTGGTATCGCTCGACGTTGCCTCAAAGGAGTTACCAAGGGCTGTGCGCAGGCTGGAAGAGTACTTGGCGGTGTACCCTTTGCACGAGGAAATGAATGTCGCTTTGATGGATATATACGCAAGAAGCGAGCAAAAACAGAAAATCGTCCAGCACTACGCCAGGTTCGCTGATGCCTATCGGCAAGAGTGGGAAACGGATCCACCCGAGGAGATAAGTCGGTGGGTGTCGCGCGTAATGGGACAGTGAGACAGGAAGACATGATTCTTCCTGTCTTTTTTTTGCCCTCGTAACGTAAGACATCTGATCGTGTGAGAAGTTTGGGAGAAAGAATTGCTATCATTCCAAGAAAAAGGAAGAAGGCGAGTTTCATGCAGTTCACCATTTTGTCTGTGGGAAAACTCAAAAATGATGTCCTGCCACGTGTGGAAGCGTACAGCAAACGATTGGCCGTCTATTGCAGGATGAACATCGTCGAAATTCCAGAAGGAGCCTGCAAGGAAAGCATGAGCAGCTCTGAGATCGAACAAGTGAGGCTCTCGGAAGGACGAATCATTCTCGCACAAGTCAAACAAGAGCAGTATGTCATTGCCCTCACTGGAGAAGGAGAGCTGTGGACCCCGAAGAGGTTGTCTGTGCAGGTAGAAGATTTGTCAGCGGAAGGGCGAAACGAGATTCTCTTTGTCATTGGTGGCTCATTTGGTTTATCAGAAGAAGTATTGGTCAGGGCAAATGAGCGGCTGGCATTCCCAAAGAAGGCGTATCCGCATCAGTTGACGCGTTTAGTCGTATTGGAGCGCTTGTACAGAGCGTTGCGAATCAGTTTGGGAGAGCCGCTGTGATAGTCTAGTTCAACAAGAAGATGATAATCGGAAATAGGAGTCTCGAACTATGAGGCTCCTTTTTCTTTGTACGTAATAACATTGTGAGATTTTTGTGAGGGGGAAATGGTACTCTTAGAACAAGAAGATCGTACATATTCGAGCTCTGTCGGGGAAGGGGATACATTTTTGGAGCGAAGGAATTTCCTGATGACTGCCGGGATTGGATTGGTTTTTTTACTTTCCATAGCGGTATTTATCGGGATCTATATACAAACCTTTCCTAGTCGGGACATGCCTATGGCGAAGCGGGGAGTGCTCGATTTGTCGAGCTGGGATTTTCAAAGCCAAGGCATGGTCAATTTAGATGGGGAATGGGAGATATATCCAGGTGAATTGCTTTCGCCTGAAGATTTTCGACGAGGGCAACATGCAAATGTCTCGTATCTGGTCGTGCCTGGAACGTGGAAGGGAGACAGTGTCATCGATAGTATCGACCGGAAAGGCGCTGCAACCTATCGATTACATGTAAAGCTTCCAGAAGACGGGCAAATCTACGGATTGAAAACAAAAAGCATTCGGATGTCCCACCGATTATTCCTAAACGGAAACGAAGAAGGTGCGAGTGGACATCCTGCCGTAGTGAGTGAAGCCCATCAACCAGGGAATACGCCATATACCGTGTTTTTTTCCGCAGATGACAAGGATCTGGAGATTGTCATTCAAGTGGCGAATTTCATGTTTTTCACCGGGGGGATTGCGAGCTCGATCCAACTGGGCTTGGATGAGGATATTGCCATTCTAAACAGCACCCTGCTCGGCACGGATATTGCTTTTGTGGTAACACTGGGGATCATGGCTGCGTACCATCTTAGCTTTTATTTTCTCCGCATGAGGGAGAGAACCTATTTGTTCAGCGGCAGCTATATGATTGTTCTTGGCATTTATCACATGGTTTTTGGTGAGAAGATGCTGCTGCAGCTTTTTTCTTCGATTCCTTTCACAGTTGCGTACAAGGCACAAGATGCCTCCCTATTTGCGAGCACAATCTTACTCGCCCTATTTTTCTGTTCCATTGATACGAGGGTTCTATCCCGCAAC
The DNA here is from genome assembly GCF_013284245.2 of Brevibacillus sp. DP1.3A. Taxonomy (NCBI): domain Bacteria; kingdom Bacillati; phylum Bacillota; class Bacilli; order Caryophanales; family Paenibacillaceae; genus Brevibacillus; species Brevibacillus sp. DP1.3A. The sequence continues at coordinate 1,895,010 of NZ_CP085876.1, forward strand.
TGGCTGGTGAAGCTGACAGCGCCCATTTTTCTCTACATCCTTGTCATTCTCGTCTTGCCCTACTCCTTCTATACGAATCTGAAAGGGCCTCTCTTGATTTATGTGCAAATCATTCACTTCTTCATAATGGGTAGGCTGATTTATTTATCTGGCAAGAGTCAGAGGGACTCGTCCGACCGAAAAGAATTGCTGCTTTTCATTGGGGCGAGTATTTCCATGTCGGTCAGTCTCATTGATGGTCTTCTATACGCTGAAAACATCGTGCCCACTGATCTTGCGGGAAAAATAGGCATCCTCTATTTCATTACCTTCATCAACATTCTTTTGGCAGTTCGATTCACGAATGCGTATGAAAAAACAGAAGTTCTATCCCATCAATTGAAGATTTCCAATCAGATCAAAGATGAATTTTTGACGCATACTTCGCATGAGATGAAGACACCGCTGCACGGGATTATCAATATCACGTCCCATTTGCTAGAAGATGAGAGTCAAATGTTGTCCTCCAAACAAAAACAAAATCTTTGGCTCGTCAAGGATACATCGATCAAGCTATCCATGCTGGTTGGTGATTTACTCGATGTTACTCGCCTTAAGCACGGGGAGCTGCGCCTCCATTTTTCGATTGTGGATATCAAGGTCATCACCCAAATTGTCTTTGACGTACTGCAATTCGAACTACTGGGGAAAGATGTCCGGCTGGAAAATCAGGTACCCGCTAACATTTGGGTGTATGCGGATGAGAATCGGCTTCGTCAAATCATGTATAATCTCGTACACAATGCTATCAAGCATACGAATGTAGGCTCGATTAAGGTAACGGCGGGCGTAGTGGGGGGGCAGGTTCGTATTTCCGTTGAGGACACGGGGATAGGAATTTCACCGATTAAGCATGAAGCCATTTTTGATTACTTTGAGCAGGTGGATCAGCTATTGCCACAGGATGGGTATACAGGTATGGGTGTAGGCTTATACATCAATCGTAAGCTGGTTGAACTCATGGGAGGGGAAATTTGGGTAGAGAGCTCGGAGCTTGGCAAAGGCACCCGTATGACATTTACGCTGGAGACGGGGCATCAGCAGATGGTCACGCAGGAGCTTGCCGCAACGGCTCAGGAGAGACATCGGGAGGCCAGTGAACAGATTCCCCTCAACATTTTGGATGATCACCAATACACCATCATGATTGTCGATGACGAGGCATCCAACATTCACACCTTACTGAACATTCTTTCCAAGCATCGCTATAATGTGATTTCGGCCTTTTCGGCAAAAGAAGCCATGAAGAAAATCAAGGATCATCCACAACCTGATCTCGTCATTCTGGATGTGATGATGCCGGGAGTTTCGGGGATTGAGCTGTGCCAGTTGTTGCGAACGCAGTATTCGATTCTCGACTTGCCGATCCTGTTTGCATCGGTCAGAGATACCCCTCAAGACATTGCACTCGGCTATAGAGCAGGGGCGAACGACTATGTGACCAAACCGTTTGATGCGGAGACACTCATTGCCCGCGTGCAGACACTGATCTCGATGAAAACCTCCATTCAGGAGGCAATTCGCAATGAACATGCATTTCATCAGGCTCAAATCAAGCCGCATTTTCTCTATAACGCTTTAAGCAGTGTCATTTCTTTCTGTTATACCGATGGAGAAAAGGCAGCGTATCTCATCACCATGCTCAGCCAGTATTTGCGCTACATTTTGGATATGGATCGAACGACGCTGTTCGTTCCGTTATTTCGGGAAATGGAGCTCATCCATGCTTATGTAGAGATCGAAAAGGCTCGTTTTGGGGAAGGCTTCGACTTTGTGTGTCACGTGGATGAAGGGATTCTTGACAAAGAGATTCCTTCCTTAAGCATCCAACCGTTCGTAGAGAATGCGATCCGACATGGATTGTTCGAAAAGGACGAAAAAGGTCACGTGACGCTTACAATTGTGGACGGAGGTCATTACATCAAGGTCATGATCGAAGACGATGGGGTCGGTATTGCAGATGATCTCCTGTATCAAATGTCAAAAGGCGAGAATCAAAAAGGAAGCATCGGCATCCAAAACATCCGCAGACGATTGGATACCATTCCTGGTGCTACCTTGAGTATCACCTCTGAAATGGGAAAAGGGACCAAAGTCGTCATGTATATACCTACTTCTGAGGGGATGCATGCTACAATAGCGTAGTATAGAAGGAAAAGGAGGCGAGAACGTTGAGGCTTGCAGGAAAACAAGTGGTTTGCTTCGTTGAAAGTGAATTTGAGGATCTCGAGCTCTGGTATCCGGTGATGAGACTGCGAGAGGAAGGCGCTACCGTCCATTTCGTTGGCCCGAAGGCGAATCAAGTCTACATAGGGAAGTACGGTGTACCGTGTGAGGCTGACAAAGCGATGGCAGAGGTCAATCCTGCCGACTATGCAGGTGTACTCGTTCCAGGAGGGTGGGCACCTGATAAGTTGCGCCGCTATCCGGAAGTGCTGTCGTTTGTGATTGCGATGCACGAGGCGAAAAAACCGATTGGCCATATTTGTCATGCGGGGTGGGTGCTTGCTTCCGCAAAAATTTTGCGTGGGGTAACCACGACATCGACGCCAGGCATTAAAGATGATATGGAGAATGCAGGCGCGATTTGGGTAGATGAAGAGGTCGTAGTAGACGGTCACATTGTTGGTTCACGTAGACCGCCTGATCTGCCTGCGTATGCCAAAGCGTTTGCTGATTTGCTGGCACAACAATAATAAAAGAAGGAATAAAGGGCTTGCTCGAAATACTGAGTAAGCCCCTTTTTTGACGTTGATAGAAGTTTTGTTACGAATTGGAGTCATTCCGTTTCTTCCAGGGAGGATCGCCTATCTCGTGAATTTTGTTATTGATTTTAAAAAAAAGAAAGGGAATCAAAAACGCCAAGACCGTCCCTGTGAAGGTCAAATACGGAGGGACTACGCCTAAAAATTTGAACATGGGATCACCTGTTGTTTTGGCGTTCGGTACGGTTGATTGCACCGATATTGCGTAAATAGACCTTTGCTTGAACCGTTATCTCACTTTTTTCATACAGACGCTGCCCTTTTTCCCAATCCTGCCGAATCTTTTTCCATAGCGAAAAATGATGCTGCTTCAGATAACTGCCAAGCTTGATGACATCCACTTTCATCTGCTTATGGACCTTCCTGATGGTGTCATTGCTCATTCGCTCGATTTCTTCGGCAAACACTTGTTCAAGCTTCTCCATTGCCGTGCTATTTAAGGAATCCATTATGGCGTAAGACTCGGCCAATGTGCCTTCACATTCGATTCTTATCGTGAATTTCATGTGCTGCTGATCGCGTAAATCTTCTTCAATGCTATGCTTGATTCCTTGGATGTTCATCGAGACAAGGTTGTTTTTTAACTTGCCTTTTACCATCCCTCCGCTAACTTTTCCCGTGAGAAAATTCAGTCCCTCCGTCTCTTCTTCCCCGAGAAAACCTATCATCTGATTGTCATGGGTAAAAACAGCGGCGCCTGCTAATTTTACCTCCTGCTCATCGGGTCTGATGCGTGGAACCACAAAACTGTACGGACTGAGAAGTTCCTCGTGGACATCTCCCAATCGGACCTCTGGAAGCATGCGGGAATTTTTATTGACGTTTTCTCCAATCGAATTGACGTAAATAGTGGGTAGCTTCTCTGTTTTCGGTTTGACTTCCAGTACTTCTTTGGCAGGACCATTTGAGATAAACACCTTGCTACTTCGTCTGGAATCCGGATCACGCAGATAGAAATCGAGTGCTCTGGCAAAACCGTTTTTCGTACGGGCGACGTCTTCGGAGACGATCAGGATTTTCATATGCTGATAAAACGGAGTTCTGCTGGTCCGGGTAGCCAATTCGCGGGAAATCTCGAAAAGAGAATTCCCCTCGGATATGAGGTTGTGGTAAGCCTCATTGGCTGTGTTTTGACCACCGCCGCTTCCTTGACTGCCGGAGATCAATCCGCCGGGGACGACGAATTGATGTGTGACGAGAAAGCGTTCTTTTACTTGAGGTTTGTCTGGAGCCTCTTGTTTGGCTTGCTGCTCGGCTTCTTTCGTACGAGGTTTATCAATCGCTACGCCTACCACAAATCCTCGTTCCTCAATCTGAACCTGATCCCAGCAGCCAGCCAGCAGTGTGGAAAGAAGCAAGCAGATGCTACAGACAATGAGTCGTCTATTCATTGCTTTTGACACCTCGCAAAACGGCGATTACGAGCAGCAATATGGGACATAAATAGACGACAGCGATCCCGAAATAGGTGACACTGTCAGCGAATGTAAAGAAGTCGACCAAGTTTTGTGGAAGCATCGCGACAAAATAAATGACGGGAGAGAGGATCAGGACCCACACGGTTTTGTGCACTTTAAAAAACATAGACGACAAGTTCAGCACCGTAATATCGAGCCACATTGCACAAGTGTTGAAGATCGTCATGATCCAGATGGTAAAGAAGATGGATTCCACCCGTTCAAAAAAGCCCCCAGGGATTTCTACCTCTTTTGCCAGCTCAATGGTTGGATAGGTCAAATTCGTTGCAACGTCAGCAGAGAATACACCGATGATGAACATGTAGATGGTCATGTAGAGCAGAATAGGGATCGAAAGACCTAACGTAACAGCCCGTGTACCTTCTTGGGGATTTTTCATCAACATGGCATAGAAAAGAATGATTTCAAAGCCGGAATAAGACAGCCCGACATCTTTGGAACCTGCCAAGAGAGAGCGCCAGTCCGAAGAGAAGAAGGGACGTATATTTTCGACCTCAAATAACTGAGTCGTAAAAAGCAAGACAATGAACATGACGACAAGAACCACAGGCAAAAACAGCAAGTTGAGCCGCAGCATGGCAATACGTGATCCAACGACGGAATATTGAACGATCAAGAGAAAGGAGAGCGTGATCATTTCCACCGGGGTATTGTAGAACAGGTACTGCTTGGCGATGTTTCCGATTGCCCTGATTTCAAACGAGACAAATAGCATCGTGTAAATACAGACGAGAAAGGTCAAGATGTAGGCGATCGGTTTGCTCGCAATGATGGAGCTGTATTCAAAGAAGGTTTTTCTCGGAAACCGAGCCGCCAGCTTGGCGAGCAGCCAGCCAATCAGACACGCACAAAGACCGCTGATCACGACGGAAATCCATCCATCGAATGCTCCGGTCGCCTTGGCTAAGGAGCGGGGAAAAGTCAGGATGCCGACGCCGATTGTGACTGAGGCAATGTTAATCCCCATATGATTTTTGCTGATCATTTTCTCCGCCAAGGTTTGTGCACTCACTTACGACCCTCCTGTATTCATTCGGTTTTCATCTTTTGTGTGAAGGGCATCTGGTCGGGTTTTCAAAAAGGTAACAGGTGCGCGCAAAATCAAATCCTTCCAGTCTCGCGGCATATGTGGAGCAAGAGGCGCCAAATAAGGGTACCCGATGCTGGTCAGATTGGATAAATGAATCATGATGGCAATCAAGCTTAACACCACGCCATATATACCAAAAATGGCTGCCATAAGCATGGCGAAAAAACGAATCATTCGAAAGGCGATGGCAAGGTGATAAGAAGGGATGGCAAAAGAAGCGATGGCAGTGAGGGCGACGACGATAACCATGACAGGACTGACGATGCCCGCAGAAACCGCTGCGTCACCGATGACGAGACCCCCGACAATTCCGATGGTTTGGCCGATCGATTTCGGTAAGCGTATTCCGGCTTCCTGCAACAGCTCCATCGTTGTCACCATCATGATCGCTTCTACGAAGGCCGGAAACGGAACCCCATCACGTGTGGCTGCAATCGAGAAGGCGAGATCAGACGGGATCAAGCCAGGGTGAAAGGTGACGAGAGCGATATAGAAAGCGGGCGAATAGACGGCCAGAAAGGCTGCCAAATACCGCAACAGTCTAGCTAATGAACCGACAATCCAACGCTCGTAGTAATCCTCTGGTGAATGCAGGAGCAAGCCAATCGTCACAGGCAAAATGAGCACCATGGGAGTGCTGTCCACCAATATCGCAATGCGGCCTTGAAACAATGCTCCACTGACTTTGTCGGGACGCTCCGTATTATGAATCTGCGGAAAAGGCGACAGAAAATCATCTTCAATCCATTGCTCGATAAAACCGGACTCTTCTATCTCGTCAACATCGATCGTAGAGATTCGCCGTCTCACTTCATCCAGTAGTTCTGGATCAACGATGTTTTCAATGTAGGCGATGATCACATCTGTTCGGCTGCGTCTGCCTATGATGGACCCTTCAAAGCGCAAGTTCGGGTCTTTGATACGTCTGCGTATATGAACGGTGTTGTCTCGGATACTCTCCGTAAAGCCGTCCCGCGGACCTCGCACCAAGCCTTCGGAGACCGGCTCTTCAATGGAGCGAGTTTTCCATCCCTTGCTGTCGACAATAATGACTTCGGTCGATCCATCTACAAAAATGGCTGTGTCCCCGGAAAGAATGCCTTCGAGTATTTTTGTCAAATCTGTTGCTTTCGATATTTCAACGACAGAAAGGACTTCCTCATATAGCATCTGGACAATCTCATCTGGTTCAGTCGGTACTACTTTGGAAGCAGTCGAGATCATCAACTGGATTTGTCCGAGGACTTGCGTATCCAGCATATCGCAGTTCGCCAATCCATCAATCGCAATAACGGCACAGGAATGTTTAGTGTTGCCGATCGTAAAGGAACGAATTAATAAATCGTGTGGGCTGCCCAGCACGGTCTTGAACGTCTCCATATTTTGCTGCAAACTGGTCGATAGCGTAAGCGTAGGATCATTTCGCTGCTGCAAACGCTGTGCGATAAGAGAGGGAGTTTTCTTTTGGCGACGCTGGGACAAAAATCTGCGCATCATTTGAAGTTCCTCCCGTTCAGAATGCGAATATCATGTTAGTGCGATTTTTTCCAGATGAGAGGAAAATTATGCGGAAGAATAGGCGAATGCTAAATCTTTCATAGTTTTGAATTGAACTCATCTGTGACCTATGTTACATTCGGCATGGTAGAATAGAGTGTAGTAAAAAGGAAGTTCATGAACAGGTATTAGTAGAGAGAGTAGGAAAGATGGAGAAGGGTGGAATAGAAGTGCTTGACAGTCAAGTATTGATCCGGGAAACGGACTTTTCCCGACTGGCACATATATGGGAAGAACTCGCGGAAGTAATGAAATCGCAGGGAGACGAAACCACGTCACACAAGCTCATTCAACTGGCCGCGAAAACAAAGCGCGCTGAGTTGAATATTGCGTTTTGCGGACATTTTTCCGCTGGAAAATCAACGATGATTAACACGCTTCTGGGTGTCAATTTGCTGCCGTCCAATCCGATTCCGACTAGTGCGAATGTCGTCAAGATTCGCGGCGGAGAAAAAGCGGCTCGCGTCTTCACCATGAACAACGGAGTCCTTACATTTGATCCAGATACGGAGATGGAGAAGCTCAAGCAGTTTGCTGTTGACGGAGATACGGTAGAATCCGTAGAGGTTTCCTATCCGGGAACATTCCTTGACGAATACGCCAGCTTGCTCGATACCCCGGGCATTGACTCCACGGATGCGGCACACAAAATCGCTACAGAATCTGCGCTGCATTTGGCTGACGTCGTCATTTACATGATGGATTATAACCATGTTCAAGCCGAAGAGAACTTCAACTTTACGAAGACGTTGAAGGACCGTGGCAAGCCAGTCTATCTGGTTGTGAACATGATTGATAAACATATTGATTTCGAATTGGATTTTGATAGCTATAAGGAAAGTGTCGAGGAGGCATTCGCGACCTGGAACATTCATCCGGATGGTATTTTTTACACGTCTCTTGCGGAGCCAGATCATCCTGAGAACATGTATGCGGAATTTAAGGGCATGCTTGCACAGTTGATCGCTGATCGTGAAAAGCTGGTTGACACGAGCGTTCGCAGTGCTGCCGAGCATTTGATTGACGAACACATCCAAGTAGTAAGAACAAGCCAGGCAGATCAACGCCAGCAGTGGGAAGCCCAGCTGGATGGTCTGGAAGTAGAAGGCATCGACAGTCGTAATGCAGCGGCTGTGCAGAAAGCGCTTGAGCAGGAGGAAGCCACAGCAACGGCTCTAGAGCAGCGTGCTGAGGATGCCCGAATGCAGATGGAAAAAGAGCTGAGTGTACTTTTGGACAACGCTCGTTTGACTTATTTCAGCACGAACGAAGCAGCACGAAGCTATTTGGAGAGCCGCAAGCCGGGCTTCAAGGTGGGATTGTTGTTTGCAGGCAAGAAGACAGAGGAAGAACGCGCACGTCGCGAAGAAGCCCTTCTCGTCGAGTTCCGCGAAAAAGTGGCGGGAAATCTCGACTTCCATTTCAAAGAATGGCTCGGCAAGCAGCCGCAAGTGTTTGATTTGCGGAGCGAAGAATATCACGCCAGCGTTCACGCGACCAAGATCGAGATTACGGGCGAGTTCCTGAGCAAGCACATCAAAGAGGGTGCGGCTTCGAGTGAGTACGTCCTGAACTACTGTGCGGATATTTCCAGCGGGATGAAGCTGGAGTACAGACGCGTGGGCCTGTCCTTCATTGCACAAGTGGTTGAGATGATCAAAGAGCAGGTGCGTGTAGAAAGTGCAGCTCAAGGTGAGCGCCTTGGCGTATTGCGTGAAATGGCAGCGCTGCATCAAACGCTGACAGGACTGGCAGCGAGAGAAGAAGAAACCAAGGGTCGTCTGTTGGCGATTATGCGTGGAGGAGAACAAGTAGCATGAATCAACTACGAGACAAACTAATTGCGGCAGCAGAGCGTCTGCGACGCGCAAGTGAAGAAGTCGTTTCCGTACCAGGGATGCAAGCACAGGCACAGGCGATGCTGGATCGAGCAGATCGCCTGACTGCCAATCGTTTTACCGTTGCACTGTTTGGTGCTTTTAGCGCAGGAAAATCCTCGTTTGCCAACGCCTTGATGGGCGATCTCGTGCTGCCTGTATCGCCGAATCCGACGACAGCGGCGATCAACAAAATTATGCCGCCTACGGATGAACACCCGCATGGAACTGTGCGTGTCGTCTTGAAGGAGCGCGAAGCAATCGAGCAGGATGTTATCCGTTCACTCGCTGTGTTTGGACTGATTGCATCTGATCTGGATGGGGCATTGGCTGAGCTGGGCAAGATCGACGTCGCACAAATCCCGCCTACGGCAAAGCCTCACTACACCTTTTTGAAAGCTGTTACAAAAGGATTGCCAGAAATGACTACTCATTTGGGTGGAGAACTGCTGGTGGATATGCAGGCGTTCAAAGGCTTTGTAGCCAAGGAAGAAAAAGCTTGTTTTGCGGAATACATCGAGCTGTTCTATTCCTGCCCACTGACTGACCAGGGCATCGTACTTGTCGATACGCCTGGTGCGGATTCCATCAACGCACGACACACAGGTGTGGCGTTTGAATACATGAAAAACGCGGATGCGGTCCTGTTCGTGACGTATTACAACCACGCCTTTGCACAGGCTGACCGTGAATTTTTGCTGCAAATGGGGCGCGTCAAGGATACGTTTGAAATGGACAAAATGTTCTTTATTGTCAATGCTTGTGACCTCGCAGCAAACGATGAGGAATTGCAGGGTGTCCTTACCCACGTAGAGAAAAACCTCCTCTCGTGCGGCATTCGCCTCCCACGTATTTATCCAGTGTCCAGCCAGACTGCTCTGTTGGCACGGATGCATGAAAAAGGCAAGCTGGCAGCTTCTGCGGAGAAAGTATACCGCCAGCGCACGAATACGGCTGAAGGCGAGCCGCTGATGCCAGCAGATGAAGCATTCAAATTCTCGGGAATGGCTTCGTTTGAAGCAGAGTTCCTCCGTTTTACGATTGAAGAGCTGACGCAAATTGCTGTGAATGCTGCAATCGGTGAAATCCGTCGCGCCCATGATACCATGACAGAATTCATGCGTATGGCACAGTCCGGGGAAGACGAGCGTCAATTGCGCAAAGAAGCAGCAAGCACAGCCAAGACACAGGCTCTGGCAGCTGTTGAAGCACTGTCTACCGCTTCGTTCGAGCGCGACTTGGCAAAAGAGCGCGAGGAGCTGCTCTACTACGTTCGCCAGCGCTTGTTCTTCCGTTTCAATGAACTGTTCAATTTCGCTTTTAACCCGGCTGTCATTAAGGACGATGGACGCAACATGAAGCAAGCCCTGCAAGGATGCTTGACTGATCTTCTGCGTTCGATCAGCTACGACTTGGCGCAGGAGCTGAGAGCGACTACCCTTCGCTTGGAGAAATTCACGAACAAGCAGGGGACAGCACTTATTGCGGCGTGGCAAAAGGATGCACAAGGCTACGCTGCAGGGTTGACATTGGCGCCTTATCAGCAGCGGCAGGTGGAAACACTGTCCTTTGCTAACGAACTGCCAGTAGCCGAATCTGCATTTGCATCTGCGATTTCCTTGTTCAAAAACACCAAAGACTTTTTCGAGCAGGATGGCAAAGGGAAAATGCGTGAAGAACTGGAAAAGCGCATGCAAGAACCAGTGAGCGGGTATGTAGAAATCGGAAACAAGCAGTTGGATGAGCAGTTTTCTACGCTGTTCCAAGAGCTGGCGACAAGTGAGCGCAATCGCGTCATCGACCAGATCAACGAGTACTTCACAGGCCTGTTTGCGGCTCTTGAGATGAACATCGATCTCGACGAGCTGGCGGCAAAAGTGAGTCGTGTGGCGGCTGAGTTGGAGTAATAGATTTACTTACAAGTAAAAAGGGCAGTCCCTACGTCTTGTTTAGACCAGGGATTGCCCTTTTTCATTTCCGATTCTCCCATTCCTCTCGCAAAATCCCCATCTTAATCGCATCGTAATATTCGCCGCGAACAATCCTTGCTTTGCGTACCCGCGCTTCTTCCACCATTCCCATGTGAGCTGCCAGCTTGATCATCCGTTCGTTGCCGGACCACGTACCAATGCCTAAACGGACCGTATCCATGTGGGTGAACAAGTAGTCGATCCACATGCGAAACGCTTCCCGGCCATAGCCATTCTGCCAGTAGCGGGAGTCGTAAATGACGATTCCGATTTCGCACCAGTTCGTCTCCTCGGATACCCAGTAGCGACCGACACTACCTATTAACTCGCCGTCAATCTCAATCATCAGCTCGGTTCTTGGTGCATCTGTCCCGACGAGAGCGAGAGACTCCTGGTAGCGTGGGAGAGCACGATATTCTTCTTTTGTGTACGGATCAAGAGGTTTATAGGGGCCATTCCAATTGAGATGTTCACGATCTTCTGCTTCGTATTTCCAATAGTAGATCGTATCCATATCATCTGCTCGAATATCTCGCAAAATGACCTTTTCTCCTTGCAAATGAATACGCATGACTTGTTCTCCTTTCGTGTGGGTGAATCTGGTACAATCATTGTAAAAGAGAACTGCTCCTATATACAGTGACAGTTTGAGAGAGATAGATGGGAACAGATTGGAGGGCGGCTGATGGAGTACATGCCGATTATGGATGCACAGAGCAAAGAACCTCTGTATCAGCAGCTATACAAGCAATTGAGCAAACGGATTGCATCAGGCGAGATACCGTCCGGAACCAAGATGCCGTCGATCCGTCAGTTGATGAAGGCAAGCGGAGTCGGAAAAAATACGATTGAGGCAGCCTATCAGCAACTGCTCGCAGAAGGCTACATCGTGAGCCGGGAGCGGAGCGGCTTTTTTGCTGCTGAGATCGAGAGATGGTCAGAGCCAGTGGATCAGGATGAGGAGAGTGCCTTGTACTCGTCCATCTTGAAAAAGAAAAAAGGGGAGCATCTCACCTGTCGCTACAACTTTCACGGCTCTGTCATCGATACGAAGTCGTTTCCTTACGCTACATGGCGCTCTTGCATGCTGGAAGCGCTGGATGTCTATCCGGAGGACTTTTCTTTTTACGGGGATAATCAAGGAGAGTGGGAGCTGAGAGAGGAGCTCAGTAAATATTTGCGCAGAGCACGTACGCTCATTTGTCGGCCTGAGCAAATCATCATCGGTACCGGATTACAGCAGGCTCTCAGCTTTTTATGTCTGCTCTTGGCAGATCGGCATCGTGTGGTTGCAATCGAGGAGCCTGGCTATGCAGATGCACGGATCGTCTTTTCCCATCACGGTTATGAGGTCGTGTCAATCCCGCTTGGGGAAGATGGGCTGTCCATAGAAGCCTTGGAGAAAAGCAACGCAACGGTCGTGTACACGACGCCTGCCCATCAATTTCCGTATGGGATGGTCATGCCAATCGGTCAGCGTCAACAATTGCTGCAATGGGCAAAGAGAAAGAACGGAATCATCATCGAAAATGATTACGATGGCGAATTCCGCTACAATGTACACCCTACGCCATCTCTGCAAGGAATGGATCGGGACGGATGTGTGGTTTATATCGGCAATTTTTCCAAAGCATTTTCTCCAGCACTTCGCTTGGATTACATGGTACTTCCGAGGCAATTGCTCGGGCGATATTTGGAAGCATTCCAGGCGTATCCTTCTCCGGTTTCCCGCCATTTGCAACGGAGCATGCAGTTGTTCATGCAAAAGGGTTACTGGGAAAAGCATGTCCGAAAAATGCGCACCGTCTATCACCGCAAGCATGATGCATTGCTTCGGGCGATACAGACCTACATGCCCCAGGAAGTCCGAGTATTGGGACAGTCAGCAGGGCTGCATATTTTGCTGGAGGTAGATACTTCCCGAACGGAGAAAGAGCTGATCGAGCTGGCGCGTGCGGCTGATGTTCGCGTTTATCCGAGCGGCCATAACTGGGCCAATGATCCGACGAATGCACGGCCGCGCATCATCGTTGGATTTGGTGGAGTGGAGGAACAAGACATTGCGGTAGGAATCAGTCGTTTGGCAGAAGCTTGGTTTTCGTTATGATCTGCGCTTTTGCCGGATCTTCTCGTTCTTATTCTTGTCATCACCTTCTTCTTCCTCTGATTCTTTCTTTTCGATCTTTTGTTCATGAAATTCAACTGGCGTTTGCCCAAATACGCGATCTAGCGGGGTGTAGTAATGCTCGACTGGTTTCTTTTGGACAAAAAAGCGGTAGCAAGCCATCCCGAGCATGCCAAAAATCAAAAGGGATACACCAATAATCAAGCCGGACATCATCATCATCAGTTTTTGTCCCTCCTTTTTGTGAGGTTATGGATGATTTACGATGAGGGTCTCAAATAGTTTCAACAGAAAAAAGCAGCCTATGGCACGGGACAGGGAAGTTGTCCAGCGCATAGGCTGCTTGGCTTTTATCGGCAAGGATTATTTCATGCTTTTTTGGTACTCATCAAACTGAGCGGTTACCTCATTCGAAGGCTTGCTGGTCAAATGGCTGACAACCACGATGGCGAGCAGGCTAATGGCAAAGCCGGGAACCATCTCATAAAGGAAGTCCTTCAGCACATCAAAACGAGTCCAGATGATAACGGTAAGCGCGCCAGCGACCATTCCCGCGAGAGCACCCCATTTGTTCATGCGCTTCCAATAGAGGGAGAGCAGAATGACAGGCCCAAATGAAGCACCGAACCCGGCCCACGCATATCCGACGAGATCGAGGATCGTGTCATTTTTATTCAAGGCGAGCAAAAAGGCGACGACAGATACAAGCAATACGGACAAGCGGCCAATCGTGACCAGCTCTTTGTCAGTGGCAGAACGCTTGAAAAAGGTTTTGTAAATATCCTCGGTCAAGGAGCTGGAAGTGACGAGCAGCTGAGAGGAAATCGTACTCATGATCGCTGCCAAAATCGCCGCCAGCAAAAAGCCGGTAATGAGTGGATGGAACAGGATCGTACCCAACTGTATGAAGATCGTCTCAGGATCGCTCAACGTCCAGCCTTGCTTGGAGTACAGGGCGATACCGACCAGACCTGTCAGCATGGCGCCAGCGACGGAGAAAATCATCCAGCCCATACCGATGCTGCGTGCTTTTTTGATCTCACTCGTGGACGTGATCGCCATAAAGCGAACGATAATGTGCGGTTGTCCGAAATAACCGAGCCCCCATGCAAACAAGGAAATGATACCGAGCAGGCTCGTCCCTTTAAAAATATCGAGCAAAGAGGGATCGACAGCGTGGATCTCCGTAAACGTTTCTCCCAATCCACCTGCTGTAAGAACGGTCACGAGCGGAACGAGAATGAGCGCGATGACCATAATGAGTCCTTGTACAGCGTCCGTCCAGCTTACAGCGAGGAAGCCGCCAAACAATGTGTAAGCAATGGTGACCAATCCGACAATCCATAGTCCGGTTTGATAGCTCAGGTGGAAGGTGTTTTCAAACAACACGCCTCCAGAAACGAGACCGGAAGAGACGTAAAAAGTAAAAAAGATCATAATAACAAGTGCCGAGACAAGACGAAGCATCCGAGACCCGTCCCCGAAACGATTTTCCAAAAAAGCGGGAATCGTAATCGAGTTGTTGGCAACCTCCGTATACGAACGAAGGCGGGGAGCGACATACAGCCAGTTGGCATAAGCTCCGAGAGTCAGACCGATGGCAATCCAGGATGCGCTAAGACCTTGGGCAAACATGGCACCTGGCAGCCCCATCATTAACCAGCCACTCATGTCGGATGCACCTGCACTGAGAGCGGTTACAGTTGGACCGAGCGACCGACCGCCGAGCATGTAGTCTGTCAGATTAGAGGTACGCTTGTAGGCATAATAGCCGATCAAGAGCATACCTGCCATGTACACAATAATAGATGCGAGTAGCATATTCATGGGCATCACCTCGTTGTGTTTAGTATTTATGAATTTTATATGAACATCTTACACGTTATCATGCCCAATTATAAAAATCTATAAGGAAACACAGAAAATTTTGTAGAGCCTCAATAAAAAGTTTTTTAATAACACGAAAAAGCCCGCGATAATTGATCGCAGGCTTTTCTTGAAACATTTTCCAAATTACTGAACTTGAACCTGACCGTTTCCGTCGAGTGTTACTTTGAATTCCTTTACGACAGTAGGCTCCGCACCTTGGTTGTTCAAATCGTGCTTGAGCACTTTGAAAGTACCATCGGCAGAGAGCGTGCCTGTATATTCAACACCAAACATGTCAGATTTGTAAAAGCTGAAGTTCGCTAGCTCGGTCTTTTGCAATTCTTCTACGAGCAACTGACCATCTCCACTGAACATGGCATTACGCAATGCTTCAGAGGATTCGTATTTTTGTTGGAGGTATGCTTGCAGCTGTTTGGCGACTTCAGACTCCGCCAGTTGCTTGCCGGCTTCCAGAACTTGTTGGCCCGCTTCGACAGCCTGTTTGCCTGTCTCAATCGCTTGTTGACCTGTTTCTACTGCTTGCTGAGCGGTTTGGACCCCTTCGGATATTTCCGAGCAGGCAGAGAGCAGCAGCGCGCATGCAATAATCAATGCTTTTTTCATGTGATTCACTCCTTTCTGGCGTGACGATTCATACTTTATTTATTTTACCGTATATCCACTGACTTCGCATCCGCATATGATGAGGTAAGCGTAAGAGCTGCATTGATTACAGGGAGGAAACACAATGATTCAAGGGAAAGTAAAATGGTTCAGCAAAGAAAAGGGCTATGGGTTTATTGAGCGCGATGGAGGACCTGATGTATTCGTACACTATTCTGCGATCACGGGGTCAGGTTACCGGAATTTGGAGGAAGGCGAGCAGGTGGTTTTTGAGATTGTGAATGGACAGCGGGGACTGCAAGCAGCCAATGTAGCGAAGAAAATCGTGTAAAAGAGGTATCATCTTCTAAAAACACATGACGAAGGAATTCCTTCGATTTCAAAAACGCCGTCATACCTGTACAAGGCAGACGGCGTCTTATTTATGTCACGTAGCTTTCGGGATTGTGATCAAAGGTTGTTGTAGAGAAAGACTGACAAAGCTATGACCAGAGCGATTGTAATGATGCCGTAAATGATCAACAGATTGCGGGAACGTTGTTTAAAGTCCCGCACTTTAGATTCGGATGGGTTAATTCCGATTTTTATCGTAACGACGAGACCTATAAGAACAAGTACAATAATAGCAATAATGAAAGGCAAAATACTCATAACAGCCAGTCCTTTCTGTATGGCACAGTCATCCTGCTGGATATACACGAGGATGCATACGGTAGCTTACTTCGATCATATACCGACCGCACAAAAATGTTGCCATCCACTTGGGGATTATTTTGCCCATCCACTTGCCATGAATGCATCCGCTAAGCGCGCAACTGCCTCAGGGATCTGATCGAGGGTAGCTCTGCCAAAGGTGAAGCGTACATATCCTTGCTCTGCCCCGAAAAGATGTCCTGGAACGAAGACAACTCCCTGTTTGACTGATTCTGTGAGAAGCGTTTCGCCGCTCCATTCCCCTTTGAATTTACACCACAGGTGAATGCCTCCTTCTGAACCGACCATTTCTACTTGATCACCGAACTTGTCTTGAAGAGAAGAAACAAGCTGATCGTGCCGTAAGGACAGCTCTGTTCGCAAAAGATCGATATGACTCGCAAACTGAGGCGATCCGAGAAAGCGATTCGCTAGCCATTGCGGAAAAATGCTGTGTCCAAAATCAAACTGCTGTTTCGCATCTGCCAGTCTTTCCATGACAGTAGGGGGCCCGACGATCCAGCCGATCCGCAGACCTGAGGCGACAATTTTGGTCAAAGAGCTGATGTAGAGTACTGTTCCGTGTTGATCCAGCGATTTTAAGGTTGGGACGGGCTCTCTCGAAAAACTGGTCAAGCTGTATGGATCATCCTCGATGATCGGAATCCCGTTTTCATAGGAGAACGCGAGCAATTCCTGGCGCCGCTCCAATGAAAGCAGTGTCCCTGTCGGGTTTTGATAATTCGGATTGAGAAAAACCATTTTGATGCGGTGCTGTCGGTGCAGCTGGGCCAAGTGCTTCGGGTCGATTCCGTCCCGGTCGACAGGCAGCGAGAACGTACGCAAGCCAGCGGAATGAAAAAGCGGCAAGGAATAACAGTAAGACGGCTCCTCAATGGCAACCGCATCCCCTGGCTTTAACAGACATTGAACGACGAGATGAAGAGCCTGCTGCGCGCCAGATGTGATCAGGATCGAGGTAGCAGGTGCTGCGATGCTTCGCCATGTTTTCATATGGAGACTCAATGTCTCTCGCAAAGCCCAATTGCCCTGCGGATGCTCATAGCCGAGATGAGCCGGGAAGTCATCAGGGGTCATGAGCTGCTGAAGTGATTGATTGGGGATGAGATCGATCGAGAGCTCGCCACTCGCCAAATCGATCAACTCATTTTCCTGTGTTTCACGGCGGATTTTGCGAATCAACGGTAAATTCGGACGAAACGACCCTGACTCCGTCAAATGACGCCAGTTCGGAACGCGGGTCCGTGCCAGTCCCCAAATATCTTGGCTGACGATGGTGCCACTTCCTTGTATGCGCTCGATCATACCTGCTGCTTGCAGCTCATCGTATGCAGCGACGACAGTAGAACGGTTGACGTTCAGTTCTTTGGCCAGCGTGCGCTCCGAGGGCAAATAGCTACCAGGACCGAATTCACCACTGCTGATTCTTTGCTCGATTTGCTCTGCTATTTGTTTATATAAGGGCTTTGTAGCCACAGAAGATATGCCATCCATACGAATCCCGCTTTCTACATTTATCCATTTATTATATCATGACATTCCGATCTTTCATTTTTGTCTGGGTCAGGTAAAATAGATGAGATGGAAGGAGAGATGGACGATGAAACAATACCTGGATTTGTGCCAGCGCATTTTAGATGAGGGTGCCACAAAAGAGGATCGGACAGGCACCGGAACGACCAGTGTTTTTGGGCATCAGATGCGTTTTGACCTGAGTGAAGGTTTTCCAATGGTCACGACGAAAAAGCTGCATATGAAATCGATCATCCACGAATTGCTCTGGTTTTTATCGGGCGATACCAATGTCCGCTACTTGCAGGAAAACGGCGTGCGGATCTGGAACGAATGGGCCGACGAAAACGGAGATTTGGGCCCGGTATACGGAAGCCAATGGCGCTCCTTTACTGGACGCGACGGCAAAACAGTGGACCAGATTCAATGGGTCATTGATGAGATCAAACGCAATCCGGACTCTCGCCGCTTGATCGTTAGCGCGTGGAATCCGGCTGAATTGGACAAGATGGCATTGCCGCCTTGTCACCTGTTGTTCCAGTTTTACGTAGCGAATGGCAAGTTATCCTGCCAGCTGTATCAGCGCAGTGGCGACACGTTTTTGGGTGTGCCGTTTAATATCGCTTCCTACGCTTTGCTGACGCATATGGTGGCGCATGTCACCGGACTTGAAGTGGGCGATTTTGTTCATACGATCGGTGATGCTCATCTGTATCTCAACCATATCGAGCAGGTCAAGCTGCAGCTCACTCGCGAGCCGAAACCACTGCCGAAGCTCGTGCTTAATCCAGAAGTGACTTCGATTTTTGACTTCAAATACGAAGATATTGAAATCGTCGGCTACGAATCACACCCGCACATCAAAGGCGAGGTGGCCGTATGATCAGCCTGATTGTTGCCTATGCCCGTAACCAAGTCATCGGAAAAGATGGCGACATGCCGTGGCACCTTCCTGCCGACTTGAAAAATGTGAAGGAATTAACGACAGGCAAAACGATCGTGATGGGACGCAAAACGTTTGAATCGATCGGCAAGCCGCTGCCTAACCGCAGAAATGTCGTCCTGACACGCAGTCAGGATTTTCACCCTGAAGGTGTAGATGTCGTCCATACGAAGGACGAAGTGCTCGCAATGGGTGATGTCATCATCTTTGGTGGCTCGGAAATTTATCGTCAGTTCCTCGATGTCGTGGATCGTCTGTACATTACGGAGATCGATTTGGAAACAGAGGGCGATACGTTTTTCCCAGCATGGGATCGTGATGCGTACACTTTGGTGGACAAGCGTGAGGGTATCGTGGATGAGAAGAACGTTTATCCGCATGCGTTTTACGTGTATGAGCGAAAAAATAGCTGATTGTGGAAAATGCCTCGTTGCTGAGGCATTTTTTTTGTTCTTTTTTCACCTCTTTTGCTAGGTCGCTCGTCATGTGAATACTCGACATATGTATGGAACCACATGCATATAAACGATAGAAAACAGCAGGGACGAACCCAAGGAGGTGATCGGGATGAAGGTAGACTTTCACGTCCATCTGGAGGAAGGGCCGTATTCGCTGGACTGGTTGCTCAAGCAAGCGGAATCATTGCGCCCCCTCGTGGAGCATGCCGAAGTGAAGGGGAGCCGAAAATGGGCAAGTATGCTGACCAATGGGTTGGCAGAACGCCTTCAACAAGGCCCGTATTCACGAGATTGGCTGGAATTGTATCGATTACGTGCCAAACAGGCGGGGATTCAGCAAGTTTGCGTGGTCGAGCACTTATACCGTTTTCTAGACTATCGGTCGTACTACGAACAGCATGTGCACATCGGCTCTGATCGCTTGGGGACCGCGCAGCGCAAATGGCTGAGTCAGGTCGCAAATGACTCACTGGACAGCTTTGTTGTTTTCCTGCAAAAAGAGCGGCTTCGTTGGGCGGAGGATGGGATTGAGCTGCGTGTGGGGATTGAACTGGATTATTTTTCAGGTGGAGAAGAGACGCTGCGGCATGTCATCAATCAATATCCTTGGGATGTGTGCATAGGGGCCGTGCATTTTCTGGAAGGTTGGGGCTATCCGATCCACGATGCACGAGAACGCTTTGGAAGACAGGAGCTAATCGGATTGTACAGCCTTTATTTTGATAAGCTGGAGCAGGCGATCGAATCGCAATTATTCGATGTCATTGCCCATATCGATGGCATCAAAGCGTTTGGTGTGCGACCGGATGAAACTGCTCTATTGCCGTATTATCAGCGTGTGGCCCGCGCTCTTGGACGTAGCGGGATTGCGACAGAAATCAATACAGGCTACGGTCTGGCGAGTCAGCTCCGGGAATTTTCGCCCAGCTATCGTTTTTTGGAAATTTTGTTCCAGAATGAGGTGCCCATCACTTTGGCGTCTAGCGCTACTGCCCCTGATCAAGTCGGTCAGCAGTTGGACGAGGCTCGAGCCCAGTTGAAACGGGTAGGCTATACGAGCTTTGCGGTCTTTGAGAAGCGAATACGCAGCATGCTCACTCTGGATTAGTCAAGCTCCCCATTTGGTCCATGATTCTGCTATGATGGGAGAAGAATGGGCATTCAGGGGGAGGAGTAAGAACCATGGCCTTGCAGGAACAATTAAAAGAGCTACTCAAAGAGATGGAGCCGCAAATCATTAGCTGGAGGCGTCATCTACACCAGCATCCCGAGCTTTCCTTTCAAGAGGAGAAGACCCCAGCCCTCATTGCCGAAATATTAAGAGGACTTCACTTTGATGAGGTTCGCACAGGCGTGGGCGGTAGAGGAGTCATCGGCGTTTTGCGCGGAGGGCGCCCGGGTAAGGTCGTCGCGTTGCGTGCGGATTTTGACGCACTGCCGATTCAAGATCAAAAAGAAGTGCCGTATAAATCTACCGTCCCTGGCGTCATGCATGCGTGTGGTCATGATGCGCACACTTCCCAGCTATTAGGACTCGCTTCTGTTTTGGCAGCACATCGTGAGCAGTTTGCCGGTGAAATTCGCTTTGTCTTTCAGCATGCGGAAGAGGAAAATCCGGGCGGAGCTACCCAAATGGTTCAGGATGGTGCAGTAGATGGCGTCGATGCGATCTTTGGCGTTCATCTCTGGTCGATGTTCCCTGTGGGGAAGGTATACATTAGCGCAGGTCCCCTGATGGCGAATACGGACGACTTTTCCATCGAGATCAAAGGAAAAGGGGGACACGGTGCTGTTCCAGAAGAAACCGTCGACTCCATTGTGATCGGTTCACAAATCGTCGGTCATCTCCAAACGATTGCCAGCCGCAACGTCAGCCCGTTAGAAAGTGTGGTCGTGACCGTGGGGACGTTCCACGGCGGAGACAGTACGAACATCATCGCAGATAGCTGTCGTTTGACAGGGACTGTCCGCACCTTTTTGCCAGACGTCCGCGATCGTGCGGAGCAGCGCCTGACAGAAATTGCGGAGGGGACAGCTGCCATGATGGGAGGCAGCGCTACAGTTGTCTACGATCGAGGGTATCCAGCCGTCATTAACCATGAAAAAGAAGCAACGATCGCACAGGAAGCAGCCATTGCTGCATTCGGAGTTGGTCGCGTGGAATCGATGAAGCCGTTGATGGGTGGCGAGGACTTTTCGTACTACTTGGAAAAGGTGCCCGGCGCTTACTTGTTCGTAGGAGCAGGCAATCCAGAAAAACTGGCGACATATCCCCATCATCATCCACGTTTTGATATCGACGAGGATGCCATGTTAATCGCAGGCGAGCTCTTGGGACGAACAGCCCTGCACTATTTGGAAATACATCAACAATAAGAAAATTCATGAAAGATGCGCTTTTGCCTACATAGGACAAAGGCGCTTTTTTTGCTTTCAACCATAAGCTATACGAGGCTAGCTAGAAAATTGAATAAGGGAGGGAGTGGCCTTTCGGTGAGAAAACGGATAGGCGTACTGACCTACCGAGGAGAATCAGGCTTTGTCGAGCCCGGCTTTTTACGAAGGCTGGTTGAGGAAGGGAGAGAATTGGGGGCAGAGGTTTTTTTGTTTAGCCCACAAGATGTCCAGTTTGCAGAAAAGCGGATCAACGGTTTTGTACCAGATGGCACGAAGTGGAGACGAGAGCGTTTTGCCTGGCCCGATATTGTCATCGACCGTTATCGCTACTATCCATTGCCCAAGCATCGTGCCTATTTGCCATTTCGCAAGCAAGACTTGTTTCGTTATGCGAATAACCGCTTCTCGAACAAATATGCCGTTCATCAGATTTTGATACAAGATCCTGAGCTACAGCGCTGGCTTCCCGAAACACTCCCCTACGACAGAAAAACGCTTGATGCGATGCTTGCCGATCATCGTCTGGTTTACTTCAAGCCGACAAACGGCACAGGTGGCAGAAGCATACTGCGTGTGGAGAAACGAGCAGGTCGCTACCTTTTGCATGGCAGGACCAAGAAGCAAGCCAAAAGCTGCGAAAAACTGGCGACGCTCACAGAGGTGTGCGAGCGGCTGGAGCATTGGATGAAGAATGAGAAGAGCGGAAACGAGCAGTTTTTTCTTCAACAGGGGCTACGGTTGTCATTGGTTCCCAAGCGAACAGTAGATGCTCGCATGCTTGTGCAAAAGGACGGGAAGGGTCAGTGGTGTTTGACCGGGATGGGCATTCGCGTTGGGCCGATACAATCGTCCACCTCGAATTTGCATGGGGGAGGAACCGCTTTGCCTGCGGTTTCCTTTTTGGTCCAACGATTTGGTCAGGAAATGGCAGAGCGGATTGTGCTGGAATGCAAGGAGCTCGCGATCAAGACTGTCACACGCATTGAAGAGCATTTCGGCCTGATGATGGAGTTTGGCTTTGATCTGGGGATTGATATTCACGGGAATGTTTGGATTATCGAAATCAATCCGAAGCCAGGCAGAGAAATTTTCAAGCAGTTGCGTCAGCACCAGCGATATAAGATGGCGGTTCGACGGCCGTTGGAGTACGCGTTGTATCTCGTTAATAAGAGCAATCTGACCGAATGAGGGATCTTCCATAGAGGAAGGTCTCTTTTTTGGGTATTTCCGTTTCTTTTCAGAGGGGGACACGGCATAATAATAAAAAAATGCACAAGAGGTGAAACGCACATGCAAAAACAATCCTTTTCCATCGCACTCGACGAGGAGTTGACACTGCGAGGAGACATTCATACGGAGGAAGCGGCAGGTACAGCACAGCCACTGCTGCTGTTTTGCCATGGTTTTAAAGGCTTCAAGGATTGGGGAAGTTTTCCCTATATAGCCGATGAGCTGGCCAAGCAAGGCATTACCACGATTCGCTTTAATTTTAGCTGCAATGGTGTAGGGGAGAGCTTGACGGAGTTCGACGAGCTGGAGAAATTCGGGCGCAATACGTATGCGCGTGAACTGGCTGATTTGCAAGCGTTGACGGAACGGATTTTGTCAGGCGAGCTTCCTGTACCTGATTATGTGGACAAAACGAAGCTGTACGTATTGGGACACAGCAAGGGCGGCGGTGACGCGATT
Organism: Brevibacillus sp. DP1.3A; assembly: GCF_013284245.2. NCBI lineage: Bacteria > Bacillati > Bacillota > Bacilli > Caryophanales > Paenibacillaceae > Brevibacillus > Brevibacillus sp. DP1.3A. The sequence goes on from NZ_CP085876.1 coordinate 1,918,117, forward strand.
CTATTCGGAGCGAACAACCTGCATGTGGCAGGGATTGTGACTTGGAACGGAATTGCTCATGTCGATTTGTTCGACGAGAAGCTGCGCCAACAAATAGAAGAGACAGGCGTTGGATACATAGCGAATGCGCGGACTGGTCAAGATATGCCAATCACGAGAGTTGTGATCGAGGATGTGGATAACAATCTCCAAAAATACAATATTTTGGAACTTGTTTCTGCGATGGAGCAACCACTGTGCATCATCACAGGTGAAAAAGATTATGTCCGTCTGGTAGAGGGTGCAAAAAGAATTCATCAGGCTGCCAAAAACAGCGAGTTGCACTGGATAGAAGGCGGAGATCATACATTTAACACGCGTCATCCGTTTGCGGGTACATCGGCTCCATTGGAAGCAGCGATCAAGCAAACCGTCGCATTTGTCCGCACCCCACGGACATAGAAAAAACCTCTATTTTCCTGCGTTTTCTTTCCATTTGGGCTGTGGTATACTGGGAATCGTCTAACGGTTAGAATGATGTGATTATTCAGAAAAATAACAGAACAGGTGGAGAAGAAACATGAATAGCAAGGTGTATCTGTATGATACGACCCTGCGAGATGGTACGCAGGGAGAGGGGATCAGCCTGTCGGTAGAAGACAAGATAAAGATCGCACTGCGGCTGGACCAGTTTGGTATTGATTTTATTGAAGGCGGTTGGCCGGGCAGCAATCCAAAGGACATGGCTTTTTTTGAGCGTATCCGGGAGATTTCGCTGCAGCACGCAAAGGTAACGGCTTTTGGCAGTACCTGTAGACCGAATGTAGCTGCTGCCGATGATGACAATCTGCAAGCGTTGATCTTAAGCGGAGCCTCGGCAGCGGCGATCTTCGGGAAATCCTGGGACTTGCACGTGACGGATGCTCTCAAGACGACATTGGAAGAAAACGTGCGCATGGTCGCTGATTCGGTCGCATTTTTAAAAGAAAACGGACTGACGACTCTCTTTTTGGCAGAGCATTTCTTCGATGGGTACAAGGCAAATCCGCGCTACGCATTGCGAGTGCTGGAAGCGGCAGAAGAAGCAGGAGCTGACTGGATCGTTCTCTGTGATACAAATGGCGGGACACTGCCGCATGAAGTCTATGATATTGTCAAAACGACTGTGGGCCATCTGCGGACGCCTGTAGGCATTCATCCGCATAATGACAGCGGAGTGGCAGTTGCCAATGCACTAGCTGCGATTCAGGCGGGCGCACAGCAAGTACAAGGAACCATTAATGGCATCGGTGAGCGCTGTGGGAACGTCAACCTGATCTCAGTGGTTCCGAATTTGCAGCTCAAGCTCGGCCATCACTGTGTGAGCACTGATCAATTGCAGGAGCTGACCCAGCTGTCTCGCTATGTAGCGGAAATTGCCAACATGACGATGCCGAACAACCAGCCGTTTGTCGGGTACAGTGCTTTTGCTCACAAGGGTGGTATTCACGTAAGCGCCGTTATGCGCGATCCGAAAACGTACGAGCACATCGAGCCGGAAAACATCGGCAACAAACGTCGCGTACTCGTTTCTGAGCTCGCTGGCCAAAGCAATTTGCTCGCCAAAATGGAAGAGCTGGAGATCGATCTTTCGTTGGATCGCGAAAAGGCGAGAGAAATCATTACACACATCAAAGAGCGCGAATTCCAAGGCTATCAATATGAGGGAGCAGAGGCTTCGCTCACGCTGATGCTGTTGGAAGCCTCCGGTAAGCTGAAAAACCTGTTCAATCTAGACTCCTTCAAGATCATGCTGGAAAAGGCAGCCGTCCAATCGATCACGTCGGAGGCGACTGTGAAGCTGCGTGTAAACGGGGAATCTGTCCATACGGCTGCTGATGGCAATGGTCCGGTGAATGCGCTGGACAATGCGATGCGAAAAGCGTTGGAAAGCTACTACCCGTGCATTGCAAAAATGCAGCTGGAGGATTACAAGGTGCGTGTCTTGGACGAAAACGGCGCGACTGCCGCAAAAGTACGCGTCCTGATCGAATCCTCGAGCAACGGCGAAAAGTGGAGCACAGTCGGCGTCTCCACCAACGTCATCGAAGCAAGCTGGGAAGCGCTGGCAGACAGTATCCGTTACTTGCTGTGGAAAGAAGGCTGCGAGGAAGTCGGAAGCCTTGCTTCCTCCGGGACGCGCGTAGGGATTGTGAATCATTAACAAAGTGAACCAGCCCGGGCAGATGCCGTCGGGCTGGTTTTCCTTTGGTGTACAAGTTTTAGAAAGCACCATTGTGTGAGTGATGTACTTGCGACCTGTTGACTAAGCCATACAGATAAAGCAACTAACTCCTGTGCTTGATAGTTACTCTTTCGCTGAACGAATCCTTTTTCTGTGGTTAGGTGTTCTAGAACATGAGGAGACATATGTCGTTGTAATTCTTCAGCAATCAGCTAAGGTTCATCAAGAATCGAAGGTTCATAAAGAAACGCCATCCTTTCGAATAATTCTACAGAAAGGATAACGCCTTCTTTACTTTATGGATAGTGCAAAACCTTAGCTTTATAGCGTTGGAGCGGTGCCTCATATAGCCGTTTAATAATTATTTCTGTTACCTTTATACATCTAAGCTGTTGATGATCGCTAATATTTGATGATCTGTCCATTTGCCATTAATCTTTATATTTTCTTTCGCTATACCTTCTTTTTTAAACCCTACTTTTTCTAATACACGAATAGATGCTAAATTGTCAGGCATAGCTCCTGCTTCAATTCTATGTAGTTTTAATTCTCTAAAAGCAAAGTCTACAACAAGTTGAAGAGCTTCTGTTGTATAGCCCTTTGAATTATACTCCTTATCTAAAGTAAATCCCGTATAACAGCTTTGGAAGTTTCCCCTAGCAATTTGAGTTAATGAAATGTCTCCGATAAGTTTATCAGTTGCTTTTAAAAAGATTCCAAAAGCATATACTTGCCCTTCATCTGTCTTTTTTAATACCTGTTCAATGCGTATTTTTTGATGTTCTTCTGTATAAAAGGCTTCTGGGAGTAATGGGCAAACTCGTTGAAAAAAATCGCGATTTCTAGTATGTAATTTAGCTAACTCGCTGGCGTCAGAAATCTTGTAAAGTCGAAGATATATTTGTTCTCCTACTAGTTTCATAAAACCCCTCCGATATCCTTTTACTACAATTTTATCATGGTTAATGAAATGTATTCATTTCAAGTTAACATAATGTCACATTATCAGTAGTCAACAATGGATAGAATTTTCGTTATGGGGGGATTTTGATTTTTTAGGTTGATGGGCATGTGGTGGTACCCCTTCCCTGAGAAACTACCGCCCGTAGGGTGGCTTTGGCTCGACGGTCCCCTATTGGAAGTGGAGACGGACAGTCAATCCACCATGTTAACCCAAACCAGAAAAACCTTCGGTCACGGTTGTGCAGAAGAAACCGGACGATCAATCAGCTGCCGCAGCTTCGTTTCCGTGGCAGAATTTGGGTCAGGCGTGTAAATGCTACACCGCAAATCTGCGCTCCCGGAGACTTGCAGCGAGGTCAGATGAAAGAGCATTTTCCCTGCCTTTGCATGACGGAATTCCAGTAAAACCTCCGGGGCTGAGCTGACACGGCTCTGCTCCCAAAGGTCGTGAAAGTCGGGATGAACCTGCCGCATTTCGCTTAAAAACTGCTCGTACCACTCGTCCTCTACATACTGACCGTAATTGGCGCGAAAAATCGCAAGAAAGCCGCTGACGAAATGCTCCCAGTTGACGGCCAGCCGTCGTAATTCCTTTCGTGTAAACACCAGGCGGATCAAATTGCGCTCTTCATAAGGGATTTGTTCAAAATCGAGAAAGACATGTGCGGCTGCCTCGTTCCAGCCCACAATATGACTGCGTCGATCTGAAATGATGGTTGGACACGAGCGCAACTCTTTTAAGATTCGTTTCAGGGCAGGATTGATCTTCGGCGGTTCATCTTTTTGCACGTTTTGCCCGACTCCAGTGCCTGTCTCCAGTGCCAGCGCATACAAATATTTGCGCTCATCGACGGTAAGCTGCAAGGCTCTCGCTACCGCATCTAGAACAGAAGGAGAGACCTTGATGTCGCGGCCCTGTTCCAGCCATGTATACCAGGTGGAGCTAACCCCCGCGAGCTGAGCAACTTCTTCTCTTCGTAGTCCGGGGGTTCTTCTGCGCGTCCCAGGAGCCAGCCCGACCGATTGTGGCAGGATTTTGGCGCGCTGCGCTTTTAAAAAAGTAGACAGTGCCTGCAAACGCGTTTGCTGATTCATGGTACACTCTCCATCTCCTCAACTGGTTAAGTTTGTTAGACTAGTACTCATTATACTAGGACAAACAACAACTTGTAATAGGATAACGCATGTGACAAGATGATTTCCATAAGGCACTCGAATTGGAGGCTATTCATGGAAAAAGTCGTTGTCACAGGTATGGGAGTGATCTCCCCGATAGGGAATACAGTGAATCAGTTTTGGAACAGTCTCGTGCAAGGGAAGTCTGGTATCTCGCCTATTGATACTTTTGATACAGCACGCAATAAAACGAAAATCGCAGGTTTGGTGCGAGATTTTGATCCGGTGGAGCGTTTTGGGCGCAAAGAAGCGCGGCGAATGGATCGCTTTTGCCAGTTTGCCCTTGCTGCTGTAGAAGAAGCACTAGAGGATGCAGAGCTTCGGTTGGACGAGTTGGACCGCGAGCGAATCGGGGTATATGTAGGCTCTGGCATTGGTGGGGTAGCGACACTGCTTGAGCAGCATGATGTCCTACGTGAGCGAGGTCCTGAGCGGATTAGCCCGACGCTGGTTCCCATGCTCATCTCCAATATGGCAGCAGCGATGATCAGCATTAAGTACGGTCTGTACGGGCCGACAATGTCCCCTGTTACGGCTTGCTCGATTGGGAATACGTCTATCGGAGAGGCTTTCCGACTCATTCGAACGGGTGGAGCGGATGTCGTCATCGCAGGAGGGTCTGAGGCAGCAGTGACGGACATCTCTCTCGCTAGCTTTAGCAATGCGACGGCATTGTCAACGAGAAATGATGATCCAGCAGGAGCGAGTCGGCCTTTTGATGCCCAGCGGGATGGGTTCGTCATGGCAGAAGGTGCCGGCATTGTGATATTGGAATCAGAATCACACGCCAAGAAAAGAAACGCCCGGATGTATGCCGAGGTGATTGGCTATGGGGCAAGCTCTGACGCCTATCATATGGTAGCGACACATCCAGAAGGAATCGGTCCCTACCGTGCGATGAAATGGGCCCTCCAGGAAGCAGGGGTGCAAACGACAGACGTGGATGTTATCAGTGCGCACGCGACCAGCACAGAAATCGGAGACCGTTCCGAGACACTGGCAATCAAAAAGCTGTTTGGCGAGCATGCGTACCGTGTACCGATCACCGCCAACAAATCGATGACGGGTCATATGTTTGGTGCAGCTGGGGGGGCGGAGGCGATCGCCCTGATTAAGAGCCTACAAGAAGGAATCATTCCCCCGACGATCAATCAGGAGGAGCAAGACCCGAACTGCGATCTGGACTATGTGCCAAATACAGCACGCAAAGCCGCGCTCGACATCGGCATGTCCAATTCCTTTGGCTTTGGCGGTCATAATGCAGTCATCGTGTTGAAAAAAGTGTAACGAATAGAGTCTGTTTCCGTAGTCTCCGGTAGACTATGAGAGCAGGCTTTTTTCATTTCGGTAAAAAATGTGAAACGTTTTACAGTCCTGATTTCTCTAACTGGGGAGAAAAGGAGGGGAGAAGATTGAACAAAAAGCTTGGTCTCGTTGCACGCGCCAAGACCGGTGATTCAGAGGCATTCCAAATGCTCATGCACCAGGAAAAAGCAAATCTGTACAAGATGGCTTTCGTCTACACGCGCAACGAAGAGGATGCGCTGGAGGTTTTTCAGGAAACGGTCTATAAGGCTTTGATCTCCATTTCAACGGTAAAGGACGATCAATATTTTACGACATGGCTGACGCGAATTTTGATTAACACGGCGATTGCCTATTTGGCTAAAAAGCGAAAGGTGATTTCGCTGAGTAAAGACATGATCGAAAATATGCGAGATACAGAAGGTGTAAGGCTGGAAGAACGAATAGACCTTTTGGAAGCAATGGAAGAGCTCGAAGAAAAGTATGTAACGGTTCTCTTGCTGCGATTTTATAAAGACTATTCTGTAAAGCAAATCGCTGCCTTGCTAGATTGCCCGGAAGGCACCGTGAAAACGAACATACACAGAGGTCTAACTCTATTAAGGAAGAAGCTGAAAGGGGAGTATTTCCATGAGAGAAAAAATTCATGCCTATAAAGAGCAAGTAGATCGCATTCCGGTCCCTACAGAGAAGCTGGACGACATTATAACCAAAACGGTTCGAGAAGCATCGCCACAAAGAAAACGCCTAAACAAAAGGAAGCTGGTGTATAGCACAGGGGCTGCAGTCGTTGCTGTAGGTATCTTGTTTAGTTCAGCGACTGTCTCACCCGCTATGGCGAACCTCGTCTCCAAGGTGCCTTTGATCGGATCGATATTCGCTACTTACGGTGACAGCGGATTGAAGCAAGCGAGTGAAAAAGGCTTAACGACTGTCATCGGCGAGTCGCAGGACGTGGGTGGCAATGCGATTACCGTCAATGAAGTCTACTATGATGGGACACGCTTTACGATTGGGTACACATTAGAAACGAAGGAAGCAGTCGGAGAGCATTATTTAGGCTCCTCACCAGATTTGACAGTGAACGGGGAAGCGTTTGGATACGCAGGAAGCAGCAAGCAAACACAAATCACTCCGACGCTTGCGACCGGAATTGTCGATATCGACGCAATTAATGGCTTGCCTCAAGAGTTCAAGCTAGGGTTGAGCTTTCAGGGGGAGGACGGTAAGAAGTGGAGCTTCTCCCTACCAATCAGTGAACGTACAGATACGAAACGCATTCCGATTAATCACCAGCAACAAGCTGGAGGCATTGACCTGACCGTTTCGGATGTCACAATGGGTCCAGCAGGGTTGGTTGTGAGCTTCCAGGCAGTAACCGAGGAAATTGGGTATTTATCGAGCTATTTGGAATTCAATGTGGTTGATGAAAAAGGGAACGAGCTGGGAGCGTATTCAGGCGGCAGCCAAGGTAAAAAGTCCGACGGCAAAGAGTATCTCACGGGTACAAGACGTTTTGACCCGGTGACAGCGGATGTAAAAGAATTAACGATCACGCCATATATGTCATTGCCTACGAACGGTGGCGGTGTCGAAATCGATGGTAAAGGGAAAGAAACCCTGATCCAATCGGCAATCGAGACGATACAAAAGCATGGAAAGAACATCAAGTTCAATACGTTTACAATTTCCTTACAAAAATAAAACCACATAAAAAAGCGTCCCTCCACGTACTGGAGCGACGCTTTTTTACTTGATCAGGGCAAAAACTAGGATTGTTTTCTCATTGCACCCAGCTCTTCAACGATGGCGGTCATTTCATTGATGCCAAACGCTGCTTTTTTCTGCACCATGTTGTACAGGTACAGCAAATCCTCGTAATGAACGAGATCGAAATCCTCCGGGCGCATCACCGCTGTATTCGCCATGTTCAGCTTTGCTTTGATGCCCTCAATGATAACGGCCAGGTTTTCTACAGTAGGTTGATTCAGGTCAGCCATACTTTCTCTCTCCTCTCGACAAAGCTGGTATTTATTTCGTCAGTTGCCCACGTGTGACGCCCAACTGGTTGGTAGCCTTCAGAGTACGCCATACGTGTGTACCGCTAACTTCTCCGCGCAATGCCTTGCGATACAGACTGATTACCTCTTTCACGCGCTCTGGCTCTTCTTCCAAAAACTCGATGCGGTAGCTGCCGACATTTAGAGAGCGGAACTCACTCAAGTACTCAGCACCGGACTGATCAATCGCGTTATAAACGGTATTGCGGCAACCGGTATCGACACGTATAGGGTGAGAGAAACCGACGCGGTCTTTCAAGGAAATGCGGGAGGTCTCACATGGAGTTCCACAGTTTGTATGATCAGTACCTTCACTCATGAATGTGCAGTATACGCAGTGCTCGGTGTGGAACATCGGCATGTGCTGGTGGATAACCAGCTCCATGTTCGCAGCATTCGAGCGGCTGAGCAGATCGACCATCTGCTGGATGTTCAGATCGTACGATGGCGTGACGAGCTCAAGACCTGATGCAAGGAACAGCTCAACTGCCTTGTGGTTCGCGACATTCAAGGAGAAATCGCCAATCAGTGGAATGTCGATTTCACCACGACGGGACAAGTAGTAATAGAGTGCTCCCGTATTGCGCACCAGAATAGCGTCTGGCTTGCTTTTCGCGATCAGGGCAAGGACACCGTTTTCATCCGGCATATGAATGCGCATCGTAGCAATCCCGATCTTTTTCCCGTACTTATGGGCCAGCTTAACACCCTCTGGATACTGCTTGACGAATTCAAAGTCAGCGTAGAGGAAGTCCACATCTGTTTGCGCGGCTGCCTCCAATTGCTCAAGCGAGCGGCACAGTGCTGTCAGGAGCGGCTTTTCCACTGGTTTTCTCGTTGGTACGTCCGCGTATACATTGATATCGTGATGGTGGTAAATCGGCGGCTTGGAACGCAGGAACACGAGCTGTTCTACTGCGTCACGACGCATGCGGTTCAATTCACTGACAGGTACGATGAGATCCCCTTCGAGATCGACAGTCAGATCGTGAGCTTCCAGGTGGAAAATGGTTCCGCCCAGACGGCTTAGTTGATCGTGCAGCAACTCAGCCGTCAGAGGACGCTTCAAAGCAGTCTCCAGTAGTACCTCAGAAGGAACACTGACAGCGTGATTCGCCTGTTTATCCACCCAAGTGACGCTGAGCTTTTCACCCAGCTTGCCGCTTACGTGAACGGACAGCGGGAAGGTGCGATAAGGCTTTTCCGTCTCGAACGTTTTGCGCAGGCGACGATCCAGCTCAGGATCGCTCGTCTTCCATACGCGGTCACCGACGTGAAGACGCTTCAGATTCACGTCATTGCGTCCCATGACGATTTCGTACAGGCCTTTGGAAACTTCGCCTTCTACTTTTTTACTGCGGATCAAAATATCGTAAATGCGACCGCCTTCTTCTTTTTGTGTGGGGTCACCCGCGTCGAACACGATTCCGTCTCCGCGTTTGACAGGAGCAGTGATTTCTACCAAAACGCCTGTAGGAAGCAGTTTTTTCACAGTTCCCAAAAACACACCGCGGCTTTTCGGGAACGATCCATCTACGAGCTGCTTGTTGTTTGTCCCGGTCAAAAATCCGTGTGTAAACCCGCGAGAGAAGCTTTGTTGCAGCTCACGTACTTCTACCTCGGATGGTCCCGTATCTTGTCCGGCAAAATAACGCTCGATGGCGGCATTGTATTTGCTCACGACGTTTGCAACATACTCAGGTGTTTTCAGGCGGCCTTCAATTTTAAAGGAAGTCACGCCAGCCTCGATCAGCTCAGGAACCAAATCGATAGCAGCCAAGTCCTTCGGGGATAGCACGTAAGCGATATTCCCCATTTCCTTTTGCACACCGTCTACCATCAGGTCATACGGCAAACGACAGGCTTGGGCACACTCCCCGCGGTTTGCCGAGCGTCCACCCCACATTTCCGAGGTCAGACATTGTCCGGAATAAGAAACGCACAAGGCACCGTGGACGAATACTTCCATCGGCAGCTTTGCTTTTTCTCCGATTTTTTTGATCTCTTTTAATGAATTTTCACGACCGAGTACGACGCGTTCCATATCAAACGGCTTCGTGAACTCCACCGCTTCTGGCGAAGTAATCGTCATTTGTGTAGAGCCGTGAATCGGGAAGTCTGGAGAAATCTCACGGATCATCTTTACAAGACCGAGGTCTTGTACGATCACAGCGTCTACTCCAGCGTGAATACAGGCGTCAATCAGCTCGCGTGCATCCTCTAGTTCATTTTCAAATACGAGAATATTAAAGGTAAGGAAGCCCTTTACCCCGTACATGTGCAAATAAGCCATAATCTCAGGCAGTTCCGCCATTTGAAAGTTCTCAGCACGAGCACGCGCGTTGAACTTTTCTACCCCAAAAAAGATGGCATTGGCTCCGTTGGCCACGGCTGCCTTCAAACAGTCCCAGTTACCAGCAGGAGCCAACAGCTCGATATCTTCACGTTTTATACCATTTCGCATGTGTATGTCATTACCTCCAAGGTCTTCAAACAAGCTCTTCTTCATCATAGGGAAATGTGCTGGTCACCGCAACAAAAACATCCTTTCTGCCAGATGTTGAAAATGTGCCTTCCAGAAAGACACCTAGTGATGGTATTCTGTAAGAAAAATCGAAATATTCTAAGAGCCAGGGGAACCGATATATGTTAATCATCAAAGACATTTTGCTGCAATTACTGTTCGTTATCGTCCCTGTTTTGCTGTATAGAAATGTTTGGCTGGGGCGATCAACCTCGAACAAGATAAGTGTCAAGTCATCAATGGTTATCGTTTGTAGCTCGATCAGTGTCATTTTTGCCATGAGCTTTCCAGTACAACTCAGTAATGGTATGGCGTACGATTTACGCTCGATACCGATCATTATTACCATTTTATATGCGGGATATATCCCGGGCATTTTGACGATTTTGGTGATGTTTGTCGTAAGGATCGTTCTGGGTGGCGATGGCGTTCTCATAACGATTCTTGGAACCATGGTCTATGCGATCATACCGTTTTTGTTGGTCAATCGTTGGTATGGCTACTCTTTACGAAAAAAACTAGGGGTCGTCCTCTTGATCGGATGCTTGAAGCAGCTATCCATCTTCGGTGGAGGGATGGTTGTTTTGATCTGGAGAGGGTTCCCGTTGTCCATCATTAACAATTATTTGGAGCCGCTAGTGGAAATCGGCTACCTCAGTTTGATCGTACAAGGTGCGGCTGTTTATTTCATCGAGTTTATTCGAGAATCTCATATTATCCGCAAGCAAGTCGAACGTTCGGAAAAGCTGAACCTGATCAGCGAGCTGGCAGCCAGTGTCGCCCATGAAGTGCGTAATCCACTCACGGTGGTACGAGGCTTTGTCCAATTGTTGCGTGAGGAGACGAATCCGAAAAACATTGAATACATCCGATTGGTCTTAAATGAACTTGATCGGGCTGAATTTATCATTTCCGACTATTTAAATCTGGCCAAGCCTCATTCTGAGACGCTAGAGCGACTGGAGATTGCGCATACCGTGAAAGAAGTGACCGCCATCATGTCCTCTTACAGCGTCATGAACCGAGTGGAAATCGCCTGTGAGACCGAGCCGGGCCTATTCGTTGATTGCAACGCCGTTAAGCTCAAGCAAGCGTTGATGAATCTGATGAAAAACGGTATCGAATCGATGGAACTAGGTGGCGTACTGCACGTCACCGTACAAGCAGCCGGAAACTATCATGTGATTTCCATCAAGGATGAGGGAGAGGGGATGACGCCAGAGCAGATTGAACAGATTGGGCTGCCTTTTTATTCTACAAAGGAAAAAGGGACAGGTCTCGGATTGATGGTAACCTGCCGGATCATCGAGGCGATGCAAGGGACGATTTACTTTCAAAGTGAACACGGGCACGGAACGCAGGTGACGATTCAACTGCCTGCTGTGTATACGACCGAAAAAGGAGGCGAACATGGACAAAGACCAAGAGGTGTGGGAGCGACTCTTTCATGAGTTGGCAGTAATCAGAAGCGAATTAAAAGCGTTCAAGCTCGAAACACGTGCAGAGCTCTATCAAATCAAAAGCGAGCTGAAAGAATGGCAGCAGCGAGAAGAACAGCGAAGGCTCCCGAACGAAGGGGAATAAATCATGCGACGTTCCGCAAACCGATGGTGGAAAAAAACAGGAAAAGCTATTTTCGCAGCAGGCTTGGCTTTAGCGCTTGCTGCATGCGGACAACCACAGGAAGCCGCAAAGCCTACCACACAACCAACGACAGAAGCTACACCAGCTAATGCATCTGAGCAACCCGAACAAGTACTCAGATTGAATAACTTTACAGAACCGCTTTCTCTTCATCCCGGACTCATTTCGGATGTTTGGTCATCCAATGTTATTTTTCAGACGTTTGAGGGGCTGACACGCATTGACGACAAGGGCGTTCCACAGCCCGCCATGGCCCAGGAAATCAAGGCATCAGATGATTTGTTGACGTACACCTTCACGATTCGCGACAATGCGAAGTGGTCGAACGGCGATCCGGTAACCGCGCACGATTTTGAAAACGCCTGGAAATGGGCACTCGATTCCAAAAACGGTTCCCAGTATGCCTATCAGTTGTTTTATGTAAAAAATGCAGAGGCGGCCTTTGCTGGCAAAGCGAAGCCCGAAGAAATCGGGGTCAAGGCAACAGATGACAAGACACTGGTCGTCCAACTGGAAAACCCGACGCCGTTTTTTCTGGAGCTGACGGCTTTTTACAGCTACTTTCCGCTGAATACCAAAGTGGTGAAAGACAATCCGGACTGGGCGAAGGAAGCAGGACCAGCCTACACCTCGAATGGACCGTTCAAACTCGCTACGTGGGAGCATAAAACCAAGCTGACGCTTGCGAAAAACGAGCATTATTGGGACGCCGACGCTGTCAAGCTGACCAAAATCGAAATGAATATGATCAATGACGCGAATACAGAGCTGTCGATGCTGGAGGGCGGCGATCTCGATTGGGCAGGTGCTCCGACTGGCAATCTTCCGCTCGACGCGATGCCGACCTTGAAGGAAAAAGGATTGCTGGTGATCACGCCAAAAGCCGGTACGTATTGGTATGAATTCAACACAGAGCAGAAGCCTTTCCACAACAAAAAAATTCGCCAAGCCTTTTCATACGCGATCAACCGGAAAGACATCGTGGAGAACATCACGCAGGGAGGGGAATTGGTTGCGACAGCCGTGGTGCCGCCTACGATGTTTGCTGAGAACGAGCAAGGCTTGTTTACAGACAACGACATAGAAAAAGCCAAGCAGCTGTTGGCGGAAGGCATGAAGGAAGAAGGGTACGCCAGCGTCGAACAACTCCCGCCGATTACACTGTCCTATAATACGGAGGAAGCACAGACCAAAATCGCGCAAGCTGTACAGGATATGTGGCAAAAAAACTTGGGTGTGCACGTCAAGCTGGAGAATCAGGAATGGAATGTCTACTATGAAAACGTGAAAAACGGGAAGTACCAAGTAGCACGGATGGGGTGGACGGGGGATTTCAACGATCCGATCAACTTCCTGGAAATATTCCGAACGAAGGAAGGCAACAACCATACTCGTTGGGAGAATCGTCAATATGCCGATCTATTGGCGGCTTCTGCCAAGGAGAAGGATGCTGCCAAACGAAAAGCGATTTTGCAAGAGGCTGAGAAAATCTTGGTGGACGAAATGCCAGTCATTCCGTTTTACTTTAAGTCTACGGTGTATGCGCAGAACCCCAAGTTGAAAGGCGTAGTCATTTCAGGTTTGGGATACGCGCAGTACAAATGGGCGTATTTCGAATAAATCATAAGTAGTCACATTCGAAGGGCTGGTCAGTCGGATTATTCCACGACCAGCCCTTCGAATACGATAGAGACCTTCTCTTCCATGATTTCTTCGAGTGCCCAGGCGCCTTCGCTGCGTACCCAATCATAAAGAGCGTTATAGTAAATGTTTTCCAACATGTTCGCAGCTACAAGAGGGTTGAATTTGCTTTTCAATTGATTCTTTTCTTGCGCTTCTTCAATCAGGTCAGCGAATAGTTGACGCAATTCAAAGTACATGTTCTTTTCATTCTCAAGCACTTTCCGATGTTTCATCGAGGATTCTACGACGACTTTGATGAAATCGAAATTGGTGATGGTGACTTCATTCATGATCTTGTAGATCCGCAGAACCTTCGACTTGCATTCGTCACCATAATCCCACTCTTCCCGGCGCTCCTCGATTTCATGCAGACGCTCATATCCCCAGTTAGCGAGAATGGCTTCCTTTGAAGTGAAATGCAGAAAGATCGTACCGCGTGCAACATCCGCTTCTTCGGAAATCATGTCGATTGTGGTTGCTTCAAAGCCGTGCGTTTTGAAGAGCTTGATGGCAGCATTGAAGATTTTTTCGCGAGTTTCGCGCTTTTTCCGTTCCCGTCTCGTCGTCAAGTATGTAGCACCTCCTTATAAACTCGTACGCTTGATTATAACACAACGGTTACCTAACAAAAGAATAGTTCATGCAATTACGCATAATTTAGGTGAAAAAAGGATAGACTTCTGCGAAGCTCGAATGTATATTTATATACTATAATGAATAAATATTAAATCATACCAGGCTCGAAATGCATGGGGTGGAGGAGAGTAAAATGGGTGTTGCAAAGGCTCTGGCAGTACGTCAGGCTACGATGAAAGACGTGGATGCCATGTTGGAGATTGTTAATGAATATGCACAGCAAGGCTTAATGCTGCCACGTACGAAGCTGTCTTTCTTAGAAAACTTGCAATCCTTTATTGTCGCTCATGATGGAGATTCGGTCGTAGGTGTCGCAGGCCTACATATTTTGTGGGAGGATCTAGCTGAGATCCGCTCCTTGGCTATCTCGGAAAAAGCGAAGGGGATGGGCGTAGGGAAACATCTGGTTCTTCATTTGGTTGAGCAATGCCGTCTTTTGGGAATTAAGCGTGTACTGGCGCTTACTTATCAACAAGTGTTTTTTGAAAAGTGCGGGTTTTGGGTGGTTGCCAAGGAAACGCTGCCGCAAAAAGCTTGGAAGGATTGTATTAATTGCTCCAAGCTACCGATGTGCGACGAAATTGCTATGATTTTCGAAACAGCCTGATACATTTGGTCTAGCCTTCCTTTTTCCTTTTCTGGTACTATATTCATATAAATAGTAGAAATATAAACAATATTCTACAAGTATACCAGAAAAAGAGATTGGCAAAAATGGGGGGCTTTTCCATGAAGCTGGGCGCTCGTATATTGCTCGTTCTACTACTGGCAGGAAGTGTACCGTTGACGGCAGCGGGAGTGTTTGCTTATCAGGAATCCAAGCAGGAATTGTTGAACGGAAGTGCCGCGACACTGGAAGCGCTGCGTCACAGCAACAAGGAACAGGTGGAAAATTACTTTCGCGAGCGAGCTAGGAACGTGGATACGTTGGCTGCATCGGGAACAGTAATGTCTGCCCTTTCTTCGTTTGAGGACGTGTGGCGGCAAGGACGAGAATCGCCTGCTTATGAAGAAGTGCAAGCGCGGTATACGAACGAATTGAAGATGGAGGTCGCTCGCTACGGCTTCGTAAATGGCTTTCTGTTAAATGCACAAGGGGACATCGTGTACGAGACAAAGCCGCAGGTCGATTTTGGTACGAATCTCCTGACAGGTCCACACGCTGACTCTGTACTTGGCCAGACTGTGCAGCAAGTCAGGAAAACCCAAAGCGCAGAAATGTCAGATCTAGGCATTTACGAACCATCTGGAGTGGCGCCAGGGGTATACATGGCAGCGCCGATCTACGAACGAGGCTACATCATCGGGCAAATAGCAGTCGAAGTATCCATGGATTATATTTCTAGAATATTCAACCAACGAGAGGGACTGGGGGAAACCGGGAAGATTTACTTGGTGGGTGGTCCAGACAAGCTGATGCGCTCGCAACTTGGAAGTGGGCCCAATACGTTGTTACAGCAAAAAGTAGATACGCCCATCGTTAATCAGGTCTTACTCACCCAACAATCTGAAGGAACGGTCGAAAGCATGGACTACTTGGGACAGCAAGTGCTCGTGTCCTATGATCAGGTCAAAGTGGGAAAGAAGACGTGGGCGATTTTGGCAGAGATGAATATGACCGAAATACTGGAGGGCCCAACGCGCATTCGGGATGCCATGATTGCTTTTAATGGTGCCGTCCTCTTGCTAATCGTCATCATCTCGTTATTTACAGCAAATTGGCTTCGCCGCTCGTTTCGCGGCATGCTTGCCGTGGCAGATCGGATTGGGCATGGGGATTTTTCGCGAGAGATTCCTGACAAGCTATTAAAACGAAAAGATGAACTAGGGGAGCTGGCCGGATCTCTCGTCACGATGCAGAAGCAACTGCGCAAAATTTTGTTTCAGATTCAGCAAGCAGCCGCTTCCGTATCCGGTGCGGTGCGAAATATTCAGGGAAACACTAGTGAGATTGCCGCTTCCAGCCAGCAAATTGTCCTCGTCGTCGATCAAGTGGCTGCATCTGCTGACAGCCAGGTAGAAAAAATGGGACAAACCTTGAATCTGGCTGTTGATTTGACGAAAGATGTGGCGGTTGTAACGGAAAATGTAGAACGGGTGACTGTCTCTGCGGAAGAAATGAAGCAGCATGCACACGCTGGCAGACGCGCGATCGAAGATGTGATGGACAGCATGGACGAAATCAATCGTTCGGTAGAAGCGGCAACGGATGTCATACATGTATTGGAAGGGCGCTCGAAGGACATTTCGAGAATTATCTCTGTCATTACAGAAATTGCCCGACAGACCAATCTGCTAGCCTTGAATGCTGCGATTGAAGCAGCAAGAGCAGGAGAGCATGGCAAGGGATTTGCAGTCGTCGCAGGGGAAGTGCGTAAGCTGGCGGAAGATACCAACAGTGCTGCCCAGCAGATCGTAGGCATGATTGGAGACGTACAAAAGGATACGAGGGAAGCAGTCGCCAGGATGGTCGAGGGTGCCCAAACGACCGCCCGCGGCATGAAGACAGCACACCAATCGCAAGAGATGTTCCAGCACATCGAGGAAAACATCCTCGGGGTGTCGCAAGAAATTAACGGTGTCAGTGAGGCCTTCAAGCGTATGGCGCCAGATTCCCAACAAGTAGCCGTTGTCGCTGGGGAAGTATCCTCCGCATCGATGCAAGCGGCTGCCGGTGTCCAAAGCATCTCGGCTGCGGTAGAGGAGCAGAGTGCAGCGATGGAGCTCATTGCAGATGCTGCGACTCAGCTGGCCATTCTAGCAGAAGAGCTGAGAAGCTCACTTGCAGCCTTTGTTTCGCGCGAAAATTAAGAAAAAAGGGACGGAGCAAAAGCCGGTGACAACTGCCTTTTCTCCCGTCTCTTTTTGTATTTTGGAAGGATATCTCACACAAAATGTTGAATGATAAGGACGATGGAGAGTTTCAAGCCGGAGGGACGTAAGCGTGCACAAACTAGATTGGGAACTATATCTGCTACCGTTCGAACAAGCTGTAGAAGAAATCAAAGTCAAAATTAAAAATATCCGTAACGAGCTGCGCAAACGCAAGGAGCATTCACCGATTGAGTTTGCGGTGGGCAGGGTCAAATCAATCCCGAGTATTTATAACAAGGCAAACCGCTTGCAGTTTCCGATTGATGAGAATATCTGCTGGGAAATTCGCGATATCGCGGGCATCCGCGTCATTTGCCAGTTTATTGATGATATACCTGCAGTCGTTGAGATGATCCGCAACCGCGGAGACATGCGTGTGTATTTGGAGAAGGATTATGTCTCTACCCCAAAAGAAAGCGGATATCGCGGCTATCACCTTGCCGTGGAGTATCCGATCATGATGGCGGGTGGGCAAGTGACCATTCCGGTAGAAATTCAGATTCGCACATTGGGAATGAATTTTTGGGCGACGATTGAGCACTCGCTGAATTATAAATACGAGGGTATTATCCCATCCGATATACGTCAAAGATTGTTCGAGGCTGCCAAGGCGTCCTACAAGCTGGATAGCGAAATGAACAACATCCGAGACGAAATTAAAGACGCCCAAGCAGAATTTACGAAAAAAGAAGTGCCGATGGAGTCATTATTATCGTTGGTGGAGCTGGATCTCGACGTCGATGCGGCAATGGACGAGAGAAGTATGAATGAGAGGACTGGAGAAGAGAATGACAAGCGTTAATTGGCTGGAAGAAACAAATAAACGCAAGGACGAACTGATTGCGACGACACAACAATTTTTGCAGATTAAAAGCGTTTTGGACCCCGAAACAGCACGGGAAGGCGCCCCTTTTGGAGAAGGGATTCGGCAAGCGCTTGACTTTGCGCTAGGTGTGTGTGAAAAAGCAGGCATGACAACCAAAGACGTCCGCGGGTATGCAGGGCACGCTGAATTCGGACAAGGTGAGGAATTGATCGGCATTCTGAGCCATGTCGATGTCGTACCAGAAGGCGATGGCTGGAGTACGCCACCGTATGCAGCCGAGATCGTGGATGGACGCATGGTGGCCCGTGGTGCAATTGACGACAAGGGACCGACGATGGCAGCTATTTTCGCAGCGAAGATCGTGATGGAGCTGGGATTGCCGCTGTCGAAGCGCGTGCGCTTTATTTTCGGTACGGATGAAGAATCGAGCTGGCAGTGTGTGAACACGTATTTTGAAACGGAAGAAATGCCGACGATGGGTTTTACACCAGATGCAGACTTCCCGCTGATCTATGCGGAAAAAGGCTTGACCGATCTGTCGTTGCGTCAGACGCTTGCATCCTTCCAAAGCCTCGGAATACCTGCTGCGGAAAATGTGGCGGCAAAGCTCGTTTCCTTACAGGCTGGCTTGCGCATGAACATGGTTCCAGATAAGGCTGTAGCAAAGCTTGCGCCAATCGGCTTGAATAGTGAGGCGATTGCACAAAGTTATCGCCAACACCTGGAAGCGACTGGCTTGAAAGGCAAAGTGGAGGAGCAGGACGGTCTCGTAGTGCTGCACATGGAGGGCGTTTCGGTTCACGGAATGGACCCGAGCAAAGGTGTCAACGCGGGTACCGAGCTCATTCACTTTTTGCGAACCATGTCCTTGGATGAACGCGGAGCTGTATTTGTAAGCTTGGCTGATCGTTATTTGCACAAGCAGCATTACGGTGAAGCACTCGGCATCGCGCATGATGATGAAGAAATGGGTGCGCTCACACTGAACACAGGTGTGATCGAGTATGACGAAAAGCAGGATGCGCTTTTCCGTCTGAACATCCGTTACCCACATTCTGTTGCTTTCGAAAAATGGTCGGCCGTTCTTGCTGAACGTTTCAGTGAAGGGGCATTTATGCTCGAAGTGGCTGAGCATCTGACACCGCACCGCGTCGACCCAAATCATCCTTTGGTGACAACACTGCAACGTGTTTATACGGAACAAACAGGCGAGGAAGCTGGCATTATTGCAATTGGCGGCGCTACCTACGGCCGTTCGTTGGATGTTGGGGTAGCATTCGGACCGCTTTTCCCAGGGCGTCCTGATAGTGCCCACCAGCGAGATGAATACATTATCGTGGATGATCTGATCAAAGCGACTGCGATTTACGCGCAAGCGATCTATGAATTAGCGAAGTAGGAATAGCCAACGGCTGGACACAAGTGCCAGCCGTTTTTATTTTTGCTGGATCAGGAGAGACAAAAATCTTTGCAAATGCTGGAAGTCAGTACTATAATGCAAGTAACGATTGATCGGTTAATCATTCATAAGCAAGGAGCCTGTACAGCATGCCACTTTCAGAAGAACAAGTGCAAAAAATGAAGCAAAAGCGGGAAACGATTCTCCAGCAGGCAGTTCTCTTGTTTGCCGAGCACGGCTATGACGATACCACCATTGCAAAAGTCGCGAAGGCATCAGGAGTGAGCTTTGGCAGTGTTTTCACGTACTTTGAAAACAAGGATCAGCTCTTTCATGCAGCTGTCACGGAGCCATTACAAGAGCATTCGGTCAAACTGCTTGACTTTGATCCCCAAGCATCTGAGCCATTACTGGAATTAGAGAGAATGGTGGCCAATCACATCAAGATCTTCGCCGCGTTCGATTCGTACTTGCGTCTGGTTGTACAAGTAGTCGGCTACTACAATCGTTTTGCCCATTCTTTTGCTGAGCTAGATGCGTTTCACAACACCTTTCGTACGAAAATTGCCGAGCTTTTGATCAATGGACAAGAGAAAGGGCTCTTGCATGTCCAAGATCCCAAATACGTGGCAACAGCGTACATGAGCCTGTTAATTGGTCTGCGTGTGAATTTGACCGATGAGCCACAAAGCAACATGTGGGAAAAATTCGTTCCGTTTGCCATGCAGCTTTTTGGACCGAAGAATCGCTAGCATTCCATCGGTCTTTTTTTTGGAATACAAATGATTGATTAATCAATCGTTACAAAGTGGAGGAGTGGTCACTATGAGTTTTTGGAAGTTCGACAGCAACATCCAGATCAGACTGATGTTACAGTTTTTGACGACGATGGCGAGCATGAGTGTGACCCCGTACTTGATTATTTTTTTCTCCAAGCAATTGGGGACGGTTGTAACGGGTTTTATGTTTTTAGGCGTGATGGCAGCAAGTGTCGCAGGCTCATTTGCAGGGGGATATGTGGCGGACAGGATTGGGCGAAAAAAAGTCATCGTTGCATGTGATTTGGTCATCTTCCTCAGTTTTCTTGGTGTGGCCTTCGTCAACTCGCCCTGGCTGCAGTTGCCCTATGTGACATTTATTTTGTTTCTATTCAATAACTTTAGTTTGGGGGCGTCGAGTCCTGCTTACCAAGCACTCATCATTGATGTGAGTCAGCCCGAGAATAGGCGAGCGATTTTTACTGCTTCCTATTGGTTGAATAATCTGGCGGTAGCTATAGGAGGATTGGTGGGTGCTTTTTTGTTCGACGAGCATTACTTTGCCCTATTTCTCGGTGTGGCTGTAAGCATTGCGATTTCGCTCGCCATTACGATCCTGTTTATCAAGGAAACGTATGTGCCAGAAAAACGTGCACTCTCGGCGTCTGGCAAACAAAGACAAAAAGATTCGAGTTTTATGGCAGATGTCATGGGAGCTTATAAGGAAGTACTCAAACATCGGATTTTTCTGCTGTTTACCATAGCAAATTTGCTCATTATAGCGGTAGAGGAGCAATTGACCAATGTTATAGGCCTTCGTTTAGTGCAAGAAATCCCGGAGCCTGAGCAGTTATTTTCGTTTCTTGCCATACAGGTGGATGGGATGAACTTGTTAGGCTTATTAAAAACAGAAAACACGTTGCTGGTTGTTTGCTTGACCGTTTTGGTCTCCTACGTGGTGAAGAGCTTCAGAGATAGGGCTGTGCTCCTGTCAGGCTTGGTCCTGTACTTTTGCGGGTATGCATGGATTAGCTTCAGCAACTCTCCCGCTGTCTTGCTCATTGCCATGTTCTTCGCGACATTGGGGGAAGTGATGCACATTCCGGTAAAACAAGCGTTACTCGCCAATATGGTGCCGGATCATGCGCGGAGCACGTATATGGCTGTTCATTCTTTGTTTAGCATCGTGGGGGTCAGCAGTGCAGGTGTGTTTATTCTTGTCAGTGCGTGGGTTCCCACTATTGCGATCACCGGAATTTTTGTAGGGATGGGACTGATTTGTCTCGTGCTATTTCATCGGATTACAAAAAAAGTTGGGCAAGAACAAAAAACTGCTACGAAGGCCACCCAATCAAATGCGACAGCATGAAGAAGTACTCGAGCGCATTCGGGACACTGGTTGGGGAAACAATATCAAATAGGGTGTAGGCAGTTTGGAAATGAAAGGGTTTTGTAAGCGGTTTCTCGAAAACACAAAGGGAATACGTCAGTATCGAAAAGGAGATAAATGATGGACGATCTCACGAAATTGATCAAGGATTTGACGGAAGCGGACGGAGTGCCTGGGCACGAGCGCGAGGTCAGGGTGAAGATGGAGGAGTACTTACAGCCTCTCAGCGACGAGCTGGTAAAGGATCGGCTGGGTGGGGTACTCGGGAAGAAGACGGGGGCAGAAAACGGTCCGAAAATTTTACTCGCGGGACATTTGGATGAAGTGGGCTTCATGGTGACGCATATCACGCCAAAAGGGTACTTGCGTTTTATCCAGTTGGGCGGATGGTGGACGCATAATATCCTCTCACAGCGAGTGAAGGTCAAGACACGCAAAGGCGAATATCTCGGGCTCATTGGTTCAAAGGCACCACACGCTCTGGAAAAAGAAGAGCGGGAAAAAGTCATGAAGCTCAAGGATTTGTACATTGACATCGGGGCAAAAGATGAAGCAGATGCAAAGGAAATGGGTGTTCGCCCAGGTGATTGGATTGTTCCTGACAGTGATTTTACGACGATGCGCGGCGGAGAGCTGTGGGTCGCAAAGGCGCTCGATAATCGAGCGGGGTGTGCACTGGCAATCGAGGTGCTGAAACGTTTGCAGTCAGAAGAACATCCAAATGTGGTATACGCCGGTGCAACCGTGCAGGAAGAAGTTGGGACTCGCGGTGCTGGCACAGTAGCGAATCTGGTTGAACCAGATATTGCTTTTGCCGTCGATGTTGGACTCGCATATGACACGCCTGGAAATGAATCGTATCCGATGACCTGCAATGTGGGGGACGGTCCGCTTGTCATGTTATTTGATGCCACGATGATTCCGCATACCGGATTGCGCGATCTCGTATTCGACACAGCAGAGGAGCTCGGCATCAATATCCAGGTGGATGCTCTCGCAGGAGGCGGAACAGACGCAGCGAAATTCCATACAAGCGGAATTGGCTGCCCGTCTATTGTCGTCGGCTTTGCGACACGGTATATTCACAGCCATAATGCGATTATGTCAAAAAGTGATTTTGAAAAAGCTGCACAGCTGCTGACAGCCGTCATCAAGAAGCTCGATAAGGAAACGGTTCAACAACTGCTCGATAGATGAGGTAGGCGAAACCCTCTCCATGCATGTATCATTGCGATGGAGAGGGTGTTTTTTGTGATGCGAAAAGCTGGTTTAGTGATCACAAGTCTTGAAGAAAAATACCCGGGAGTTGAACGGTTTAGTTGTTTTTTCGAGAGTACTCCTTTAGTATAGGTAGGATAGGATTTCGCAAGGGCAATAACCTGCCTAGGATGAATTTTGATTGATGAGAGCCGGTTTTATCGCATCCACTGTCCATGCAGTCATGGTGTGGCGAATCGGATCGCTTGTGAAAGGAAGTGGAAGTTATGGCAAAATCGTTTGCGTCTTTTGGTTTCCGTCCGGAGCTGATGCAAGGGATTCAAGACCTGTATTATAAAGAACCGACACAAATTCAAGAGGAAGCCATTCCTCTCATTATGGAAGGCAAAGATCTAATCGGACAAGCTCAGACAGGTACGGGTAAAACAGCTGCATTCATGCTGCCGATCCTCAACGCATTGGAAGAGGGAAAACGCGACATTCAAGCGCTCATCCTCACCCCGACACGTGAGCTTTCCATTCAGATTGCAAAAGAAGTAGAAAAGCTGGGCAAACACCTGAATGTGAATGTACTCTCCCTGCACGGTGGAACGGATATTGACAAACAACTGAGCAAGCTAAAAGAAACGGTTCATGTTGTTGTAGGAACACCAGGACGTGTACTGGATCATATGAAGCGCGGATCGCTTCACTTTGGACGAATCTCCACACTCGTGCTGGATGAAGCCGATAAAATGATGGAAATGGGCTTCTTGGAGGATGTGGAGCAAGTAATCGTCCACACGCCTTCTCAACGTCAGGTGCTGTTGTTCTCGGCTACGATGCCTGATCTGGTAAAAAGACTGGCGCACCGCTTCATGAAGCAGCCACCGCATATCAAAATCGAGGGCAAGCAAAAAACGGTTGAGCGCATTGAGCAATTTTACTATGTAGTCAACCAGAGCGATAAGACAGACGCTCTCGTCGATGTACTGGAGCAAGAGCAGCCGTTCTTGACCATTGTGTTTGCAAATACCCAAGTACGTGTGCAACAGCTTACGGCCCGCCTGCAGGAAAATGGCCTCTCGGCGAAAGCCCTGTACGGTGATTTGTCTCAAAACAAGCGGGAACAATTGATGAAGCAATTCCGTGAGATACGTTTCCAATACTTGATCGCAACAGATATCGCTGCTCGTGGACTCGATGTAGAAGGTGTAACACATGTCATCAACTACGATTTGCCGAATGACGTGGACAGCTACATTCACCGCGTCGGTCGTACTGGTCGTGCGGGACAAAAAGGAAAAGCGATCTCCCTCATTTCTCCTCGTCAGAAAAACTTGATGGCTCGTTTTGCCAAAGCGACGAAGGCTTCGATCGAAGAAAGAATTATGCAGGCAGGACGCCATCTGGATGCCGGACGTCGTCAGCGCGCAGAAGAACGGGAAGCTCATTTTGTTGAGCTGCGAGTGCAACAGGCGAAGGAGCAACAGAAGGAAAAAGACAAAGAATTCACTCCAGTACGTGATGCCTTGAAGAAAAAGACGAAGGTAAAGCCAGGCTACAAAAAGAAGATGGCGCGTGAGCTGGGAGAACTGCAAACGCAGTACGAGAAAAACCGCAAGAAGGCAGAAGCGATTGCGGCACGTAAAGCGGGTAAATCCGTGAAGCCAGGCGATGCCAAAAAAGCGGGAAAAGGTGGAGCAGCACGCTCTGCGAAGGGCGGAAAACCGTTTAATCAATCCTCATCCGCTGGGAAAACACGTGGAAGATAAGAAATGAAGAGGCTGTCCAGATTCGAAAAGGATCTGGGCGGTTTTTTTTTGTAGAAATGCCTTTGATGTATGCAACAAGGAAGTTCTTGACTTTATACCCAACTAGAAGGTTTATACTCAGATCGAAGTAATGGGAGAGAAGGTGTGGAATTGTTCAAAATCAGCGAGTTTTCCCGACTGAGTCGAATTCCGTTGCAAACGTTGCGCTATTATGATCAGATTGGGATTCTAAAACCAGCAAAAATCGATGATACGACCGGGTACCGATATTACTGTGCCGAACAGCTTCTGCAGATCAATCGAATTGTCATCTTCAAAGAATTGGGGTTCTCATTGCAGCAGATTGCGCAATTGCTTCACGAGAATATACCAGCCGAACAAATTCGGGGCATGCTGAGGCTCAAAGAAAATGAAATCCAGTCCCTGCTGGAGATGGAAATGTCAAAGCTTGCCCGTATTAAAGAACGGGTGCAGCTTGTTGAACGGGAGGGGAGGATCGAGAAGGAGCATGAGGTTGTTCTGAAGCAGGTAGATGGCATGCAATTGATTTCCTATTCAGCATTGGGTGCTGCTGAAGATATTCCTTGGCTGTTTCAAATATTCGATAGTTTGCTTGATGCCAGCCTGAAATCATCCTTGACTGGTCCCAAAACAGTGCTATGGAAGGAAACCGGAACGAAGGACCAGCTTTTCGAACTTGGGGTGGGCTACGCTAGTAAAACAGAATCTGTCAAACTGCCTGAGCAAATGGAACGAAGCTTCTTGCCTGCCGAGACAATGGCTACGCTACTATTCCGTTCGGATTCGACCTTTAAAGAATCAGCTTGCCTGGATCTGGCTACGTGGATTGAACAGCATGGTTACTGTATTCGAAGCGAGCAGCCTGGCAGAGAAATCTATGTTCCCTTATCAGAAGAGCCTGGAGTTGAGCTCATAGAAATCCAGATTCCAATTGAACCAAGGGGGCAAAGTGAGCATGGGAAATAAATGGGTTGTCTATATTCTCGCTTTGGCAGTTTTCCTGATTGGGACGGTGGAGTATCTGATAAGCGGCATCATTCAAATGGTGGCAGCTGATCTGGGTGTCACGACGTCGTCTGCCGGATTTCTTGTCACTGCATTTGCCCTTTCTGCGGCAGTAGGGGCTCCCATTGTCATCGCTGTTACGATCCATCTTGACCGAAAAAAATTATTACTCATGATGCTTGGCATTTTTATTTTGAGCAACTGGCTGGTCTATGTGAGTCCTTCATTTGAGATGATGCTGGTTACACGGATGATCCAAGGACTCAGTGGAGGAGTTGCTACTGTTGTTGCGATGGCGGTATCTACACGGCTAGTTGAAGAAGGCAATCGTGGACGAGCAATCGGCATCATTTTGATGGGATTGAGCAGCTCGCTTGTACTTGGCCTCCCGGTTGGCACTTTTTTAAGTGAAGTGATTGGCTGGAGACTGCTGTTTATTTTTATTGGAGTGCTGAGCTTGGTTCCGCTGCTTGTCATTTATCAAAAAGTTCCGCTTATTAAAGCGCAGGAGGCTGTAACACCGCGGGCACAGCTGGCTGTTATAAAAAATAAAAAGATTCTGGCAGCGGTTGTTATCACGCTGTTGTACATCGGCGCTTATTCAACATTGTTTACCTATATTGCGCCTTTCCTGCTAACCAAGGCAAAGCTTTCGGCATCCGAGATTTCTGGGATTCTGTTTCTTGCAGGCATTTGCAGTTTTATGGGGTCAAAAATTGGGGGGGTTATCGCAGATCGCAAGGGGCCGAAATTTACGATTTATTTTGGACTCTCCCTTCAGGCAAGTATGCTGCTTTTGCTTTCGGTCATGGATGGAGTGATAACTGCCCATATCGTGATCATCATGCTATGGATGTTCGCCACATGGGCAACGTCTCCAGCCCAACAGCTATATCTGGTTACCCAGGTGTCCCGATCGCCGGATATCGCGCTTAGCATCAATACATCCTTTATTCAATTTGGCTTCGCTTTGGGATCATGGGTTGGGGGACTGGTGATCAGCAACTCCTCTTTGGAGCATCTAGGCTGGTACGGATTTGTTATTGCGTTGCTGTCACTATTGCTCGCGATCCGTTTGTTTACTTTAAAGAAGGAGCAGCTATCAGCGTAGGAAGATGGCGTATGATGCCTTCTCGTCTCTCTCGGCAGCATTATTTTAGGAAAACGCCCGAAATTGTTCCTGGGGCTGGTAGCTTTGTTGGCCGCATATTTGGCTCGATTTTTCCGCCCGGGTTGGCTCAACGTTTTTCATGGGCTCAGTGGTATTTTTCTGATTGGGTTTGCGATTGTCCTTTACGCAAAAGGCGGTTTGATGCCGCCATACTGGCCTTTTTAAAGGAGTTCGGAATGACTGTATCGAATTTTAATAGAATACAGGAAGTGCGAGAGAAAATAGTGTTTTCCTCCCATGTGATTTGGGTAATAGATAGGAAGATAGAACCCTTTCTTGTAAAAGTACCATAGTACAGGGTGTGAGGAGAACCAGTGATGACGACGGATACGTGCTTGAAATGCGGCAGTCCGATGGGCCGGGGAGAGTACAGTTGCCAGGTTTGCGGAGAAAACGAAATACAAGACTACCAGATGATTCGCAATTACGTGAGAACGTATCCGAATTCGAATGCGATGCAAATTGCCAACGCAACAGGAATATCTGTTTCAAAAATATTGCGTTATATTAGAAATGGCTCTTTGACCGTAGTAGACAATCCGTCCCACAGAGGGCGATCATAAGAAAAAGAGAAAAGCCCACAAGCACTCACGAATGCATTTCGTGTAGCTTTGTGAGCTTTTTTTTATTTATGATGCAAATCTACAACCAGCGTAGACCCTTCGGATAATGATTTTTGAGTTGCCCCTCAGATTGCTTGCCCCAACCGATGGAGAATCCATTTACTGTAACCAGCGTCCAGCCACTTTCACCGTCACGCGTGAGCGCTTCTCCTTTTAAATACCACAACATTTCAGGATCTTCTGCGCCATATGAAGCGACACGGGCTGCCTCCGCAGGAGAGAGGGCGAGTGCCAATGCGTGTGCAGGTTCAAATCTGTTCTTTTTTACAGTTCCTAGATGCAGACCGACGCGCGCGACCTTTAGCTTGTCCCAATCGAGCTCAGGAGCAGGTGAGTAGTAGAGCTGCTCGCCGAACAAAAGAAAAGCGGATTCATCATCGAATGGTTGGGAGAGCGCCGGGAGTGCTTCGTCCGCGAACGTACGCCAGGCTGCCAAGGCTTCTTTTCGACCTGCCGGAGCTGATTTTGCCGCACGCTTTTCTTTCCGTTTCCCGGAAGGTTCATGAACTTCTGCGGTCACACTCTTTTGCAGCTTGGCGAGGTAATGACCTTCACCCTGTAGACGATGCGGCCACAATCTGGCTGTCTGAGTGAGCTGCTCGTTTTGTGGCGACGCCCATTCTGGTTGACCAGCAGAAAAGCAATCTGGATGTGGCAGCGAGACGATCTCAAATTCGGGATGACGTCCCAGGAAGTTAACCAGTGACTGTTCATTTTCTAACGGAGCAAATGTGCAGGTGGAGTAGACCAATGTTCCGCCTGGCTTCATCATTGCAGCGGCCGCCTCGAGAATATCGCCTTGCATGACATGGCACTCGGTTACTTTTGCAGGGCTCCAGTCTTCGATTGCTTCGGGGAGCTTGCGGAACATTCCTTCGCCAGAGCAAGGAGCGTCTACTAAAATTCGGTCAAAAAACTGCGGGAATCGCTCCTGTAAGCGTTCAGGCGTTTCGTTGGTCACGACGGCATTGGTCACGCCGCAGCGCTCCAGATTTTCTGACAAGGCTTTTGCGCGAACAGGATGGATTTCGTTTGCCACGAGCATTCCTTGTCCACGCAAAAACGCTGCAAGCTGCGTCGATTTCCCCCCTGGCGCTGCACACAGGTCGAGGATTCGCTCACCAGGTTGTGCACCGAGTGCTTCGGCAGCGGACATCGCGCTTGGCTCCTGCAAGTAGTACATGCCAGCGGAGTGAAAAGGATGCTTGCCGGGACGATCTGGCTCTTTGTAGCGAAACCCGTTTTCGCACCAAGGGACTGCTTCCAGAGCAAACGGCGAGATTTTCAAAAAATCGTCACGCCCTACCTTCAACGGATTGACTCGCAAGCCGTGTGTTACAGTCTGATCATACGAGGAAACGAATGCCTCATAATCGTGTCCGAGCAAGGTTTGCATGCGCTCGGTAAATGATGTTGGTAAATTTTTTGTCATAACAGCCTCCGATGTCAGATTTTGGCCCCATGTGAAAGGAAAAGATAGAATCATGGCGAATCATAGAGAATGAGGTGAGAGCATTATGGAAGGATCCCGTGCAAAACGCTACCGCTCCCGGCGGAGGAATGACTCGGAAGTAAGCCGGTTTTGGATCATGGGGTTGCTGTTCTCACTGCTGGTGCTCGCTTTTGAATTCTTTATCGAAATACCCGCCGACGCAGATTGGCTGATCGATATGGAGATGGCTTTGTTTTCTGCCAGCTTTACGTTACTTGCCTTTTATCTGCTCGGGCTTACCTTTGCCTTTTCTCGCCACCAAAAGGCAGGGAAGATCAATCACCAAATCATCATCTATGTATGGTTGGGTGCGATCTTGTTTCACTTGTTCCTGCTCATCAGCAATTTGTCCAATCAGCATGTGTACAAAGCAGGGATCATTCTATTTTTAGGACCATTGTTTTTAACTGTCTACCATTTTATCACGTACTTGGCAGCTTTGCGCGAGGAGCGTGAGGAGCAGGAGGCAGCTACGACAGCTACGCTTGAGCGTACGGCCTACCAGATGATTCTGGAGGGTGGGCGTGTATATAGCGAGCTGAGTCGCCTGAAAACAGAATATCCAGAAGTGGAGCAAATGCTTCGTGCCAACGATTTTCACGATAAACTGGAGCGCTATGCTTTGGAAATGCAGCAGTATTTGCAGGCGAAGCATTTTGAGCGTAAAGACGTGGAGCTCTTGGAGGGTCACTATTATTTCTTGGAAAACTTGCTGAGCTTGGCGAACCAACATCCGGGAATAATCGAGTCCCGCGTATATAGCCGCCGAGGTGACAATTGATGGGTACAAAGGAGAGAGAAGCGGATGTTTTGGAAAAAAGACAAAGGCCTAGCAGAAAAAGAGACAGCAGCGACGACAGTGGCAACTCCCACAACCACAATGGCAGGACAGCAAGACGCTTGGAAACATGAGCTTCGCGGTATTTACGAACAGATGGGTGCGATTCTCACGTCGAACCAAGCGATGAACGCCGAATCCGAGCAAACGGTGCGATTGGTGACGAGGATGAAGCGTGTCGTAGATAATATCCAGGTCATTAACGAGCGGGATGATGAATCTGCGAGTCAACTGTCGGATCGAGGAGAGCGCTTGACGGACATCTGTAAACAATCGGTAGCGCGTGCAGATGAAGGTAAGAAGGCGATGACGGACGTTGTGGAAGTCATGAGCCTGCTCGACAAAGAATCGGTCCATACGTCCAAGTCCATGAGCCGCTTGGAAGAGCGCTCTTCGGAAATTACGAGCATCGTCAAGGTGATCAGCGACATTGCCAATCAGACCAACCTTCTCGCTTTGAATGCAGCGATAGAAGCGGCACGTGCGGGTGAACAAGGCCGAGGCTTTGCTGTAGTAGCGGATGAAGTACGGAAGCTGGCCGAGATGACAGCGAACTCGACCAAGACAATTGCAGAATTGATCGGCAAGATTCAGGAAGAAACAAAAGAAGCGTTGTCCAACAGTGAAAAAAGCAGCAGTGCGATCAAAAATGGACTTTCTATCAGCAAGGATGCTGCGGAGAAGACGGATCAGATCGTGAACGCTTTCCAGGCACTGAACGTCGAAGTGTCAGGTGTGATGGAAATCATCGCGCACCAAAAGCGATTTGCTGACGATGTGTCCCAACAGGTAAGTGATGCGAAGGGCTTGCTGGAAGAGCTGAATGAAGGCTTGACCAAGCATGTGAGGGACGCAAACGCGGTAGAGCAAATGCTCGCGACGAGCGTAAAGGATGTCAAAAAGATATTGTGATCATAAGGAAGAAGAATCAGGAGTCCGTATCCCAAGAGATGCGGACTTTTTGGTATTTGTTCAATTTGGTTCACTAAAATTTTACATTTTTCTGTTTGACTATTAGGAATTGAGTACTATAATCAAAGTAAGATTCTCCATAACTTTCCTTTTTTCGACAAAATCATACCAGCATTCGCTATGAATGGGCAAACCCATTGAAAATTGGGGACGCAAAGCCACGGGCCTAATGTACACGTTACGATGGCAGCCGGGTTGCCGACTAGCAGTGTATTTTGCTGTTTTAGTTTTACGGCTCCTTTCATGCGAAGGGGCCTATTTACTTTACAAAAGGGAGAGGTTAAAGCATGTCAATCCTTCAAACACTGGACAAGCAGTACATCAATGGGGAGTGGCGCGACGGACTTGGCGCAAAGACATTGCAAGATATCAACCCTTATAACGGGGAAGTCATTGCAGAATTCAAAATGGCAAATTTGGAGGATATCGATGCGGCTTACAAAGCGGCAGCCGACGCGAAAAAAGAGTGGGATGAAGTGAATGCCTATACCAAATCCCGAATGTTGGAGCGTGCTGTTCACTATATCGAAGAGAATGAAGAAGAAATCATTCAGATTATCATTCGTGAATTAGGTGGAACCCGATTGAAGGCATTTTTTGAAATCGGGCTTGTGAAGGATATTATTCGCGAGGCGGCTACGTTCCCGGTACGCATGGAAGGAAAAATTCTTCCTTCTCCCGTAGACGGAAAAGAAAATCGCTTGTATCGGATTCCCGCAGGAGTTGTCGGCGTCATCAGTCCGTTCAACTTCCCGTTCTATCTGTCGATGAAGTCCGTAGCGCCAGCTCTTGGCGCGGGCAACGGCGTCGTCCTCAAACCACATGAGCACACGCCAATCACGGGTGGGACTCTCATAGCGAAAATTTTTGAAGATGTAGGTCTGCCAAAAGGCTTGATCAACGTCGTTGTGACGGATATTGCTGAAATTGGCGATGGTTTTGTCTCCCATCCGATTCCGCGCATCCTTTCGTTTACAGGCTCTAGCCAAGTAGGAAGCCATATCGCGCAAGTGGCAGCGAAGCATTTCAAAAAGGCGATTTTGGAGCTGGGCGGCAATAGTGCACTGATTGTTTTGGAGGATGCGGATCTCCAGTATGCCGTCAATGCAGCGGTATTCAGCCGCTTTACTCACCAAGGTCAGATTTGCATGTCGGCTAACCGGGTTCTGGTTCACCAAGCTGTATACGATAAATTCCTCGATCTGTATGTGGAAAAAGTATCTGGACTCAAGGTAGGCGACCCAAATGATCCTGACACGGTAATCGGTCCACTCATCAATCAACGGCAAGTCACCAACCTGATGGCAACGATCGATGAGGCGATACGCGAAGGAGCCGTTCCTGCACTGAAAGGGGAAGTAAAGGGCAACGTGGTCGAGCCGATCGTTTTGACAGGAGTGACCACAGACATGTCGATTGCATCCAAAGAGCTGTTTGGTCCGGCTGTTTGCATCATGTCGTTTGCATCCGAGGAAGAAGCGATTCGCATGGCGAACGAGACCCCATTTGGATTGTCCGGGGCGATTCATACACGCGATCTGGAGAGAGGTGCCCAGATGGCCAAACGAATGGAGACCGGCATGATTCACATCAACGATGGAACGATCAATGACGAACCAATCGTGGCGTTTGGTGGTGAAAAGCACTCCGGGTTGGGACGTTTGAATGGCCAATGGAGTTTAGAAGAGTTCACTACGCTGAAATGGATTTCGGTTCAACACAAAAAGCGCCAATTTCCGTACTAATGCCAGCAAAATATAGAGGTGAAGAGGGTCATGAACGGTTACGTGGAATGGAACGAAACAGAAGCTTCCGAAAAGGGGAAAAACGCAGAACTGCTCGAGGCGTTCATCAAGGTTGCCCCTTATTTAAATGTTTTACTCACCGATGACATTACCATTGGGGTCTACGACACGGAAAAGTTATTGCGTAATGTGCCTGCCCAAACATTTGCGCTGCAAGTCAAGCCAGGTGATCCACTCCAAGAAGGAGATGTGATCACCAACGCGATTCGTAAAAACACCAAGCAGGCGATGATGGTCCCCAAAGAATTATTTGGTTTTCCTCTCGTCGCACGGGCGATCCCCCTGCATGATCATACGGGAAAAGTAATCGGCGGTGTCGGCATTGGATCCAGTATGGAGAGAGCCAATGAGCTATATGAAATTGCCGCAAACCTCTCGAGTGTCGTCGAGCAGGTCAGTGCCACCACACAAGAGATGGCCATGCAGATCGGGAATTTGAACGAGCAAATGAAGGCAATCTCAGAGGAAGCCAACGATGTGAGCCAAAGTACGACTGAGATCGAGCAAATTACTCTCGCCGTGAAAAAAATCGCTGATCAAAGTAACATTTTGGGACTGAATGCGAGTATTGAGGCTGCGCGGGTAGGAGATGCTGGGCGTGGATTCGCTGTCGTTGCGAATGAGGTTCGCAATATGGCAACGGATTCACGGGCGAATGCAGACAAAATCAAGCAAACCACAGATTCCATCCGGGATTTGATAACCCTGCTGCAAAATTCGATTGCATTGATTAATCAAACCATGGAGAGTCAGGCAGCTGCTACGGAGGAAATTTCTGCGACGATGGTCGAAGTGAGCGACAATACGCAAAAGCTGGCAGGGCTTTCCCAAGAAGTGTTTGAAATAAAGTAAGCCCATACATGTAACAAAATTCCCCTCTCAGGAGTCTAACTTTAGAGAGGGGAATTTTTCCTTTCGTTCTTTTGTGTGGTGGGTAGCGATTGCTCCAGCATATAGCGATACACTGGGACTTCATCGCCCTTTTCAACCGGCAAGAAGTTAAAGGTGACGTAGCTGTCTACTGATTCCGGTTCCAAGGCCAATGCTATGAAGTTGGCGTTTGGCTGGGCCATGCTGAACACGTAGCTACCCGCAGGAAAGGTTTTCGTTGTTTCGGTTACATTTGCAGTCACTTGGTTGGTGAAATGCCCATTCTCGTAAATCGTATTCACCTTGTTTTCCAAAATGGTGTAGCTTTCTACCGCTATGGTCGTTTCTTTTGATAGCTTGCTTACCGAAACACCGAGCAATTCTAGCTTGGCTGCAACGTCATGGTAGCCAGGAGGCATGAGATAAGCAGTGGGACGCTCGCGTTCGAGCACGGGATAGGCATCCGTAGAGCTTACCCAGTCGATGGGGGTAGACACTTTTTTTGCCTTGGCTAGATCGACCACTTCGAGAGATTGACCCGGTACTCGCTTATTCTCACTCAGGATGACGAGTTTGTCGTTGTCGTTTGCCTTTTTGCCTTTTTCCGTGATTTCTGTGCGTGCTTGCGTCACGGCGGAATTGATTGCTTTGGCGTTGGCCGCTGTTGATTGGATGACAGCAGCGTGAGTCATGGCCTGGCTGTATACACGGCGCTCAAAATCGGCGCGTCCAATGCCGATGCCGCGTGTTTCCACCAAAAACGTCAACGTGTTTTTCAATCCCAAGGCATTGCGTCCGATTCTCGTCTCTGTGCTGCCTTCTGTTGCGGTCACTTTTCCGTCCTTGCCTTTTGCCAGCGTATAGTATGCGTGATGAGAAAGTTGCTCCTTATCGAGTGCTTTTTGAACGTCAGCCAAGAGCAGGTTGTCTGACATGTTGCGCAGGTTGGCGGGGATATTCAAGTTTTTCGCAGAGGAGATCAGAACATCGTAGGAAGAGATTGCGCCTTTTTCCCCAACATCGCGAAGCTGGCTGGAAGAGACGCCGTATTCATGGGCGTCAAGCACCACATCAGGTTGATAGGCATTGATGGCTTGGTGAACGGCTTGCACCTCTGGATATTCTACCTTCATGTAGTCGCGGTTGGCATCCAGCTCTGTCGCGATGTAACGTTTGAACTGGTAGGAGCCATCCGGGTTGATGCGAGGAACAATCGCAATGTTTACTTTATCCAGGAGATCGGTGCCAAGTTTTCCTTCTGCCAGCCATTTGGCGATCACAAGAGCAGATTCACCAGAGGCGGGTTCATTTCCGTGGATTTGTGCCTGTAGCCAGATGAGTGGCTTCTCCTTGTTTTGTTTGAGCTTGCCGTGGTCTTTGCTGAATAGGAGCAGGGGGATATCGCGACCTTCCAAGGATGTACCGATGGATAGCAGCTTGATTTCCTTGTTGCCTGTAGCCAATTTGCTTATGTAAGCCATCATTTCTTCCTGGGACGTAAAAGCTTCTTTTCCTTCTTGAAAGCCGGGTGTCCCAAACTGGATAGTTGGCTTGGGAAACAAGCTCTCAATCTGTGCAGGCTGTACATAGGTTGGACCTATTCCGTAATAAGGAATGTGGGGTTGTGGTTCAGCTTGGGTGGCATGGATGATTGAGGGGCTGGTGAACAGAGATATTACGAGTGCTGTAGAAACAACGTAGCGTACTTTCTTGTCCATAAATTCCCTCCTGCGAAATAGAATTAGACACCTATGATTAATTTATCAGATTATTATAAAAATAATAATCGCTACGAAATATTCATTTTAAAGTAGGACTTTCGGTTCTCCTTTAATGGAATAGGGGGATGACATGGTCAGAAAAATCAGCAGAATGCTCCTTTTGATGACGGCCATCGCCGTAAGTAGTTTCTTTCCGAGCGATATTTCTGCAAACGAATGGAAAAAACCAACAGAAACAGAGAATGTGGAGCACCTGAATGGCGCGATTCACCAAAAACAAGAATTTCGATTCCCAGATGGTGTCACGTATTGGGCCCATAAAATGACAGGTCAGCGCAATATGATGCCCTACGTTTTCACCATCCCAATTCAGGGCAACAGTCAGAACATAATGTTCCGCTATCGAGCTTATGATGAGTCGAAGAAACCGTATTGGAAGGTTGTCACGCTTGATCAAGTCCAGACGCTTCCGCTTTCCTCTGGTTTTGTAGAGACAGAGGGCAGGTATATTTGGTTAGGTAAGCCCATTACCTACGTGGATAATGGTAGAGCTACGATTGAAGAAAAGCCGGCATTGTCGGTGCCAGTCGAAGTAAAACAGACGTCATCTGGTGTCGAGCTGGTGATCAAGCTGCCGATGAAAGCAGGTTTTATCAGCGAAATGTGGGCGCTCGATTCGAGAGATCCGCTCGTTCCTTGGGGAGAACTATCGATTGACAGCGTCTGGCTTAACTTGGACGTTACGGAAAAGGCAAAATGGCTGTACGATGGGTATTACTATCAAAGCCCATCAACGTACGAGCCGACATCGGAGTCCTCTTTTTGGCGGATTCCTGAAAATTATGTCCTTCGCTCCTTTTTATATACCGGAGGAAGCAAAGCTGCCCGGGATATGGGCTATGTGATGCTGAAAGCGAGCCTAAAGCAGCAGGAGCCTGAGGGGTACTGGAAGACGCAGCCGCGCTCCTTGTGGTTAAGTGGCGATTACGGGATACCAGAGGGCTTTTACGATACGAGATTCAACACAGGAGCGGCTGATCTGATGCTGCGGGGCTGTGATCAGTATCAAGATAAGGACTTTTGCCAATCTGCGAAAAAATATGTTTCTTACTTTCACAATCACGCAGCCATGAACCGTTTTGTCATCGCTGGTGTACAGCAAGGGTGGCTAGTTGCCGACTACGCGACAGCAACGAATCCAATGATTCAGACACATGTTTCTTTGAATCATCAGTTGGCGGAAATCAATTTTCTCTACAAAAGCTACCTGCAATTCGGGGACCAGACAGACAGAGACTTAGCAGACTCCATGCTCTACGGTGTGGTCAACCTCGGAGCACAGTGGATTCTCGGAAATGGCGATTTGCATTACGCTTATTTTCCGGACGGGACATTCGGCAGGCCGGACTATCCGTTCTTGACTTACAATGACTTGGTCGAAACGCAGCGCTTGTACCGTCAACTGCACGGGATGGATGAGATGACGCTTGCCATGTTGATTGACAGTAAATTGATGTGGATGCAGCTGAATAATGTTCAGTACCGTTAACAGATAGAATTGTGACCCGTAGGAAGGACACTTTATCAGAGTGGCTTTCCTGCGGGTTTTTTGCATGTACCGGCAAGTTCATTTAATCTATTTTCCGCAAAGCGAACAAAGTCAAAAAGCTGACAGCCTCCCGCAGCTCTACGCTTAATCGGCCTGCGATATCTGGGGTAATTCCTTCTTTGTATACGGGTTCCTCGCCCAACAGCGTGAAGCCATTTTCGCATGACAACTGCTTGGCTTCCCAGGGCATCATCGTATTTTGGATCGTTGCCTCTTCATATAGTCTGCGATAGCTATGTGCGCGTGGGCCAGCTGTAGGACCGAGGATACCCATGACGAGAATTCCTCCGGGTGCGAGCACGCGGTGAAACTCCTTGAGTGCCTTGAGCGGAAACGGCGTGAATTCCACAACGTTAATCGAGAGCACACCGGAGAATGAATCATTGGCAAAAGGAAGCTCGCTGATGTCTCCTGTCTGAAAATGAACAGAGCCTGGGGAGGAAATGACCCGGTCATGAGCAAGACGAATCATTTCCCCGGCAATGTCGACGCCCTCCACCTGGTATCCGTGCTCTGCAAGCTTGCAACTGGCATAGCCGTCACCACAGCCTGCATCGAGAACAGGTCCCGATCCGACAGGTACATGCTTCATAAAATAGGGGAGGATGGTGCTGCGGCTGCCCTTTTCCCACATGTGCTCACTTCGTTTGCGCCAGTCTTCCGCAAATTGATCCCATTGCTTGGCGGCTTGTTCCGTCCATTGGTTCATCATTGTTCACGCCCTTCTCATCGATTGAACAATACCGTTATGAAGAAAAACTCCGGTCGAAGTGGCCGGAGCTTTTCAAGGAAGTTCTTTTTTACGTCAAACGGTCGGGGATATGTGCAACCAAGTCAGCAATTTTTTTATTCTTCAGGGTTTGCATCATTTGCTGCTCGGCGTCAGCCACAACCTGTTGAATCAGACAGGCACTATCATGATGGAAGCTGCATTCAAATAAGGAGGTTGTCCCTTCAATGGCTTGGATAACATCCAGAAACGATATGTCGTCCTGGTTGCGTTTGAGCTTGTATCCGCCATTTGCGCCAGAGACTGAGTGGATTAACCCAGCCTTGACCAGTTTCGTCAGCATTTTGGAAAGGTACGTTTGTGAAACGCCTAGTTTC
Source organism: Brevibacillus sp. DP1.3A (assembly GCF_013284245.2). Lineage (NCBI taxonomy): Bacteria > Bacillati > Bacillota > Bacilli > Caryophanales > Paenibacillaceae > Brevibacillus > Brevibacillus sp. DP1.3A. The sequence goes on from NZ_CP085876.1 coordinate 1,955,764, forward strand.
TCTGCCAGAAGCTGAACACTAACGGGCTTATCAGGCGCTTCTGCCACCAGATAGAGCATCGCATGGAGGGCATAGTCTGTTGCCTGTGAATACTTCATAAGACACCTCAATCATGGACTTAATACATCCATCATAAAGTGAATCGGAAGCATGAGCAAGGGGAAGAGTGATTCGAGCTGTCATCTACACTTTCGGTGCCCATTTTAGGAAGGTGCAACTTGACACCAAAAATCATTGGAGGATATTATAGATACGATAAGTCTGTGAATAAGTTGCTTGAAATGATCCGAGTACAGCGAGTTATTTTTTTGTCGCTATTGAAGATATTGCAGGTCTACAATGGTCGTTTTGAGTAACTATTCAACATAAAAAGGGGAGGAAAGTACAAATGAGCATTTGCCACACGACAGATACTACGTTTCAACATGATGTAAAAAGCGAAGGCTATACCCTCGTCAATTTTTGGGCACCTTGGTGCGGGCCATGCCGCTTTTTTGGGCCGATACTCGAATCGTTTGACGGGGAGCATAGCAGCGAAGTGAGAGTCCTAAAGGTCAATGTCGATGAACAAACGGAGATTGCCAATCAGTATGGCATTATGAGTTTGCCAACGACCATTTTGCTCAAAAATGGGGAATTGATCGACAAAGTCGTAGGAGCGGCCCCTCTAGCGGATCTGAAACAATTTGTTTTCAAACATAGGTAGTAGGAAAACGCAGCGAAAGCCATCGGTCAACTTGATCGGTGGCTTTTTTGGTATCCAGTTGTTACTCGCATGCGTACTTTAATGAATAAAAGCGTTTGAGCGGTTTCGCGTTGTTTCGTGTTCTTGCATGAGGAAGCGCTTCCAATGTACTCTCAAGATAACGACAAAATAATCCCAATTCACAAAATAATGTCAATAATTGAACAGGAAAGCGGAGGGGTAGCAATGAGCAATACCGATTTTTTCCCGATTCAGGACTGGGATTACCTGGAGTTTTATACAGGTAACGCCAAACAAGCTATGCACTATTTCACAAATGCGTTTGGATTTGAAGCAGTAGCCTATGCGGGCTTGGAGACAGGTTCTCGGGAAAAGGTTTCCTACGTTTTGAAGCAGAAGCATATGACGTTCGTGATCAGTGGGGCGCTTACGCCTGACAGCCCGATTGCGGAATTTGTGAAAAAGCATGGGGACGGAGTCAAAGACGTTGCCCTGCGCGTAGAGGATTGTGAGCAGGCTTACCGGGAGGCCGTTTCTCGCGGAGCCATTCCGATCATGGAACCAACTGAGTACACGGACGAATTTGGGACGGTCAAAAAAGCGATTATCGGTACGTACGGCGAAAACATTCACTCCTTTATTGAACGGAAAAATTACAACGGACCATTCTTCCCAGGCTATAAAGCCTACCAATCTCCAATCAAAAGTGAGAGTACAGGTATCATCGGCATCGACCACATCGTGGGTAACGTTGAGATCATGGATGAGTGGGTAGAATACTATCAAAAGGTCATGGGCTTTACAGCCGTACAAAATTTCAGTGAGGACGATATCTCGACAGAGTATTCTGCGCTCATGTCCAAAGTAATGCAAAGTGGAACCGGACGCATCAAGTTCCCGATTAATGAGCCGGCAGAAGGACGCCGCAAGTCGCAGATTCAGGAGTTTTTGGAGTTCTACAAAGGGCCAGGTGTACAGCATATTGCCATCCTGACCAACGATATCATCGACACTGTATCGAAGCTGCGTGATAACGGTGTAGATTTCCTCATGGTGCCAGATGCGTATTACGAAGATTTGAAAGAGCGTGTAGGAGAAATTGACGAAGACATCGAGGCGCTGAGAAAGCTGGGTGTCTTGGTCGACAGAGACGACGAAGGCTATCTCTTGCAGCTGTTCAGCAAGCCGATTGTAGACCGCCCGACGTTGTTTATCGAAATTATCCAGCGCAAAGGAGCTCGAGGCTTCGGGAATGGCAACTTCAAGGCACTGTTCGAGGCGCTGGAGCGCGAGCAGGAGAGTAGAGGTAATCTGTAATTCATTGATGTAACGAGCATGACAAGACCATCTCAGGCTGAATAAGCTGAAGGGATGGTCTTTTTCTATTTGCGAAGCAGAAAAAAATAAAATCTCATGAACTATTTACCCACCTCAATCATCTATACTAATAGGAACCAAATATTGGGGATAAAAGGGGGCTTATGCAATGTGAGCATCAAGAGAGAAGTTCAGCAGGACATTCAGCTAGCACAGGACGGCAGCGTAGAAGCTTTTGCTCGAGTCATTCAATTGTATGAGCGTACCTTGTATGGCTTGGCACGAACCTATGTCGGGCGGGACGAGGATTGTGCGGATGTGGTGCAGGATACGATGATGAAAGCATTCAGAGCCATCCGAACACTGCGAGAGCCTGCTTATTTCAAAACATGGATGATCCAAATTCTCATAAACGAATGCAGACAATGGCAGCGAAAAAAGAAACGAAGTCCAACCGTAGAGCTGTCTCCGCTACAAATCGAAGAGAAAGCGGTACAGGCTCCCTACGAAGCTATTGAATTAACAGAGGCAGTATGGAAGCTGGAGCATGAGCTGCGCATCGTCGTTTGGCTTCACTATTACGAGGATTTGCCGATCAAGCAAGTCGCCTTGCGAGTAGGTGTCCCGGAAGGCACCGTGAAATCCCGACTGCACCGGGCTCGCGTGCTGCTTGCAGAAGAGCTGGAATCCTCCCAGGAAAGGAACGTGGACCATGACCCGACTTTTGTGCGGAAGCTGAGTCTGACTGACTTCGCTCCGCTATCAGCCGCATAAGTACACAGATGTCCAAAAGAGAGAGAAAGGGCCGAAATTGCGATGATTCATCGATTGGAACCAAATGAATATGCAAAAATCAGGATGCTACTGTCACCTGATAACGTGAACGATTTGACCATCCATGCGATTATTAATGGGACAAATCGAGGAGCGATTTACGTAGATGATGTGGAGCAGCCCCGGACAGCATTGGTCGATCAAACCGGCGTGATCAGTATTTTCGTAGGGGATGCTGCCAATGAAGCGTTCACAGCGGATCTGGGTGCCTTTATCGAGGGGGAATTGCGCAGATATACGACCGAATCATGCGGGGGCACTCATTTTCTGGCAGTTGTCCCAGATGAATCGTGGGAAGTGGCAGTGACCAAAGCTATCTCGCATCGAGAGATCGAAACGGATTGGGAGTATTACTACCAGTTCAATCCCGAGCAATTCCAAGCGCGAAAGGACAGCTATCGCCCTCTGCCTGAAGGGTACACTTTGAAAAAAATCGACGCAGGTGTCATAGAAAACGACCCTGACAACATCTTGATAGAAGTTGTAGAGGAATTCTATCATTCGGTGGATGATTTTTTGCAGTGGGGTGTAGGATTCTGCGTATGTAAAGGAAATACGATTGTGAGTGCCTGCCTGTCTTGCTGCATCCATGAGCATGACCATGAAATTAGCGTGGAAACATACGAGGAAGCAGACATGAACAAAGGCATTGCTACGCTTGCTTGCGTGGCGTACCTGGAGCATTGCATGGAACATGGACTGACACCGCACTGGACCACGTTGGAAACCAATGAGGAGTCAGTACGTCTGGGGACAAAGCTAGGATTTGAACCGAAAGAAAAGTGTAAAATACTGGAGTTCGAATACTAAAACGATACGGGTATCTATGGGTTGTCGAAATCACTTCGGCAACCTTTTTTACTAGGAAAGGAAGAGAATCAAGAGGGAAAAACGAGGTGAAAAGTGAATATTTTGATTAGTTATAGAAACCAACAGGATTCTTCGGGCAGGAGAGAGATAAACCAATGAACATGGCATTAATGGTTCCGTTGACGGAGCGGACGGCTGTTTTGATAGTGGCGGCCTTGCTTTTTACGCGTGTACGCGCATTCCGCAGCATATTGAACCAGCAAGCGACGTGGCGAGAAAAGGCACTGATGGTCGTCATTTTTTCCGCTATTTCCATACTGGGTACATATAATGGCATCTGGTATCAGGATGCGATTGCGAATTCACGCGTGATCGGGACTGTCGTGGCAGGCTTGCTGGCTGGTCCATGGGTAGGGCTGATGACGGGACTGATTGCGGGGATTCATCGCTATTCATTGGGTGGCTTTACGGACTTGGCTTGTGCTATTTCGACGATAGGTGAGGGCTTGTTTGCGGGATTAATCTATCAGTTCCGCCGTAACCGCAGCAAAAAAATCGGGTGGACGACAGCACTCGTCGTTGGTTTCTTGGCGGAGTGGCTGCAAATGGGAATTGTTTTGCTCATCGCTCGTCCTTACGCTGACGCATTGGCATTGGTGCAGGCCATTAGTGTACCGATGTCTGTCGTTAACTCGGTCGGAATTGCTATTTTGATCATTATTATTGATTTGGCCAAAAAGGAAGAGGATCGGATTGGCGCGCTCCAAGCCCAGCGAACGCTGCAAGTAGCGGACAAAACACTGTCTTACTTGCGTCAAGGGCTGACGTACGACTCTGCTCAAAAAGTAGCAGAGGAAATATTGCGGACGACGCGTGTAGCAGCGGTAGCGATTACCGATACGCGCTCTGTACTTGCGCATGTTGGCGCAGGCTCGTCCCATCACGTAGTGGGAGAAGGCATAACGACCAAGGCGACCCGTGAAGTTTTATCGACCAAAGAAGTGAAGATTGCCCAGACGAAAGAAGAGATTGGATGCAGGGAGACGAATTGTTCCTTGCGCTATGCAATCCTTGTCCCCCTGATGCGAAGACGTGAAGTGGCGGGCGTGCTCAAGCTGTATCAGGATCGCTCACGCAAACTGTCAGCAGTGGACTTGGAACTCGTACGCGGATTGGGGAACCTGATATCGAGTCAGCTCGAACTGGCTGAGCTTGAGAAGCAGTCCCGTCTGTTGGCAGATGCAGAAATCAAAGCCTTGCATGCGCAGATCAATCCGCATTTCTTGTTCAATGCGCTCAATACGATCGTTTCGTTTATTCGCTTCCGGCCCGAACAGGCCCGTGAACTGTTGATTCATTTGGGGGAGTACTTCCGGCGTAATTTGCATGACTCTGGCGGATATGTCAGTCTTGCGCGTGAACTGGAGCATATCGAAGCGTATTTGGCCATCGAACGTGCGAGGTTCGGGGACAAGCTCCATGTAGAGTACGACATCGAGGATGGCGTAGAGCGTTTTACCGTGCCGGGACTGATTTTGCAGCCGCTGGTAGAGAATGCAGTCAAACACGGGCTGTTGCCCAAGCGCGAAGGGGGAACCGTAGTGATTCGTGCCCGCCGCAAAGAAAAGCAAATCGTCGAACTGACAGTGGCAGATAATGGGGTCGGAATGGAAGTGGACCCATTCGAGCCAGCCCTAGATGAGAAGAGTACAGGGCGGCAATTATCTGGGATCGGTCTTGCCAATGTAAAAAGCCGTCTCCAGTCGATCTACGGAGAACCGTATGGAATCGTGATCGAGAGCAAAAGCGGGAGCGGCACAACATGCACCATACAATTACCGATAGGGGTGAACGTCAGTGCTCAAAGTGTTCATCGTCGATGATGAGACGCCTGCCAGAGAAGAACTGCGGTATTTGCTGGAGCAGTTTTCGGAAGTGTCCGTAGTAGGAGAGGCGGGCAGTGGGGAAGAGGCGTTGGAAGCGGTGCTTCAGACAGAGCCAGATGCGGTCTTTTTGGACATCCATTTGCAGGACAGGGATGGGGTCGACGTGGGGCAGGAGCTTCTGGAATCCATGGTCAATCCACCTGTCATCATCTTTGCAAGTGCGCATGAATTTCATGCGGTCCGAGCATTTGAGGCGGAAGCCGTCGATTATATCGTCAAGCCGTTCAGTGAAATGCGACTGGAAAAGACGATGAATCGGGTACGAAAAATGAGGCGGAAAAGTGAGCCTGCATTGGACGCGTCACCGCTGCTAGAGGAAAGGCTACAGTCCCTTCTGCAAAATGTGCTGGTCGATACTCAGCCGCGTCGTGTCCCGGTGGAAAAAAACGGAAAGATCATACTGATTGATCCAAACGAAATCGTCTATGCTACCTTGGAAGGAAGGCATGCGAGCATTTATACAACAGGTGAGCAATATGCGACTACGTTTACGTTGCAGGAGCTGGAGAGCAGGCTGTCACGCCAGCAGTTTTTTCGGACGCATCGCGCTTTTATTGTCAATTTATCCAAAACGGCAGAGCTCGTCCCTTGGTTCAAAGGCTCGATTCATCTAGTCATGCAGGATCATCGCAAAACAGAAGTGCCTGTCAGTCGCAATGTCGTGAAGGAATTGAAGAAACGTCTGGGGTTTTAATGCAAACAGACCAATCCTGCTCTCGTTTGGGAGAGTAGGGTTGGTCTGTTTTTTCGAATGCTTACATGGGATAGTCATCGTTTTTCTTACGTGTCACCATGATCCCGCCCAATACGATCAGGATCAAGCCGAGGATGCCGCCTACTTGGGTAGACGCCAGATTCGCGATCAAAAATACGATGGCAAGAACGGTGAGGATGCCAATGGGGATCAAGAGAGCGGGTTTGCGATTGCCGAATATGTACAGCTCGGTAAGCCCCACGGCAGGACCAATCAGAAAGAAGGGCCACGTCGTGCTCATATCCCCATGAAAAAATAGCTGGCTGAAAAAGAAGAGTGGGGCATAAACGAGCAAGATCCCGCCTGGCACGAGCAATCCAGCGCGATTCGGCTTTGGGTTCATAAAAAAGAAAATATGAAACCCGATTCCTGGGATGAGAAGGAAGACTGGCCAGAGCAAGTCCATTGCGAGCGGTACGTTCAGGTAGGTAGCCAGAACAAAAATCGCTCCGATTCCGATAATAATGTAACCCCCGATTCGTCGCATGTGCGTATTCTCCTTTTTGATTTCGATACCAATTTATGTATAACTTTAACATATTGTGGTGGAGATTGGATCAGACTCTGGGCGGAGACTTTCTACGTCCCAAAATTGAATGCGTTTACACTCAAACGAGGATGGTGCAGCTTGTGCTTGTTTTTGTACGGTTCAGCCATTTTTTATGTTGGCAAGTTGTCCGATGTGATACGTTTTTCTAAGGTTTATTGCCTGAATATTTCATAAATAGAAGGAGGCGACTTGGATGAAGAAATGGTTTCTTTCCCTCTTGATTTGGGGCGGGATAGCCGCATTGGGTGCTGTCGGGTTCGGGATGATAGCGCTCTGGCAAGGGGAATCAGTCAACTCGTTCTGGCTACTGACTGCCGCATTTTGCACTTATGCTGTATCTTATCGTTTTTACAGCAAATTCATAGCCAAAAAACTAATGGCGCTCGATGACAATCGCGCTACTCCGGCAGAAGTGAACAACGACGGCAAAGACTTCGTGCCGACGAACAAATGGGTGTTGTTTGGGCACCATTTCGCAGCGATTGCAGGTGCAGGCCCGCTTGTAGGTCCTACGCTGGCTGCGCAAATGGGATATTTGCCAGGAACGATCTGGATTATCGTCGGGGTCGTGATCGGTGGAGCGGTGCAGGACTTCATTATTCTGTTCGGATCGATGCGTCGCAACGGAAAGAGCCTCGGTCAAATTGCCAAGGAAGAGATTGGTCCTGTAGGTGGAGCACTCGCTTTGATTGGGATTATTGCCATTATGATTATCCTGATTGCTGTTTTGGCCATGGTTGTAGTTAACGCTCTTGCTGAATCACCGTGGGCTACCTTCACGATATTCATGACCCTACCTATCGCGATATTGATGGGATTGTACATGCGGTATATACGACCCGGGCAGGTATTGGAAGGCTCGATTATCGGGCTTGCCCTTCTGTTCGTTTCTCTCTGGCTCGGTCAAATCGTTGCTGCATCGCTAACATGGGGACCAGCCTTCACGTTTTCCAAGGTACAGCTTGCCTGGATGATTATTGTGTACGGCTTTATTGCTTCGGTTTTGCCTGTGTGGCTGCTGTTAGCTCCGCGCGATTACCTCAGCTCATTCTTGAAAGTAGGGACGATTGCGGTATTGGCGGTGGGAATCGTGCTGACACTGCCACCATTGCAAATGCCAGCACTGACGAAGTTCATTGATGGAACTGGCCCTGTTTTCGCAGGAAATCTGTTCCCCTTCTTGTTTATTACCATCGCATGCGGAGCTGTATCGGGATTCCATTCACTCGTAGCATCTGGAACGACGCCGAAGATGATCGCGAAGGAATCGCATGCGCCACTGATTGGTTATGGCGGGATGCTGATGGAGTCTGGCGTCGCGGTTATGGCGATGATTGCAGCGTGCGTCCTGACTCCCGGTGTCTATTTTGCGATCAACTCACCTGCCGCAGCAATTGGCGTGGATGCAGTCCAGGTTGCGACGACGATAACGGGCTGGGGCTATACCGTAACCCCTGACCACTTAACAACGCTCGCCAATGACATTCAGGAAAAGACGATCCTTTCCCGGACGGGCGGAGCGCCGTCACTGGCAATCGGGATGGCGACGATTTTCTCGGGTGTATTGGGTGGCAAGGCATTAATGGCATTCTGGTATCACTTTGCGATCTTGTTTGAGGCTGTCTTTATTTTGACAACGATTGATGCGGGAACGCGTGTCGGCCGATTTATGGTACAAGACATGCTTGGTAACGTCATTCCGAAAATGAAGGAAGTCAACTGGCTGCCAGGTAATTTGATTGGTTCTGGGATCATTACCATCGGATGGGGATACTTCCTGCTCCAAGGTGTCATGGACCCGTTGGGAGGCATTTACACTCTATGGCCGCTCTTTGGTATCGCCAACCAGATGCTCGCCGCGATTGCGTTTACAGTGGGAACGACGATTATTTTCAAAATGGGCAAAGCCGCCTACTCATGGATCACGCTCGTACCGATGGCTTGGCTGACGACGGCTACGCTGACAGCGGGCTGGCAAAAGCTGTTCCATCCTGATCCAAAAATCGGGTTCCTCTCGCATGCAGAAGCATTCCAAAAGGCATTGGATGCCGGTACGCTGCCAAAAGGAGTAAAAACGGTGGAAGCTGCACAAAAAATGATCTTCAACGACCAGATCGATGCGGTGGTATGTGCGATCTTCATGGTCATTACGATTGGGATCATTCTCGACGGAGCGCGGGTATGGATCAATATTCTCCGCGGCAAGCACTATCCGTTGCAGGAGTCGCCGTACATCAAGTCCAAAGGAAATGTATTTGACGGGAAAGGACATCACGTAGCATGAGGCGCAAGCTAAGGGCCATGCGAAAGGCAATGCGCAAAGTGAGCTCTGCTATTAAAACGATTTTTGGAATGCCCGACTATGATCGCTATCTCGCCCATTGGTATGAGACCCATGGGGCACCGGGTATCTTTCCGATGACAGAGCGTGAGTACTACATGTACGCATTGACCGAACGATTTGAAAAAGGCGGCGTAACGCGCTGCTGCTAAAGTGGTTATGTAAAAAAGGGTGTCTCCACGGTCAGAAAATGACGAGGAGGTACCCTTTTTCAATAATCCGGGCGCCGGGTGAAGCAACGACATTTCAGGCGTTTTCCTCATGGCTAACGTGTGGTGTAACAGCAGGTAAAGTATGGTACACTAAAAATATAGCATGGCCGATTTTTAGCACGAGCTGTCTCATCATTTTCGAATAATACGTCGAAGCTGCTCTTTCTAGATGAAAGGGGCGTGCTTTGCGAAAAAATAAGTCAAGTTTTAGGTGGCGATACGTGTGCAAGCATCAACACTGGCGGCTCTCAAGGAGCTTGCTTTGCAATGCGCCCGTTCAGCGGGTGAGCTGAGTCTGAAGCGAATGAAGGAGCCTTTTACCGTCGAGTATAAAACATCAGCCTCCGATCTTGTTACAGCCGTAGATAAAGAAGTGGAGAATCACGTCATTCAGATGATTCTTGCACGCTTCCCTGATCACGGCATTCTTGGAGAAGAGAGTGCACATGCGGAGGACTACAAGCAGTATGACACACTTTGGGTCATCGACCCGATTGATGGCACGACCAATTTTGTTCATCAGCAAATCAATTTTTCCGTTTCCATTGCCGTTTACCATAAGGGAGAGGGAATGGTTGGAGCGGTTTACGATCCTTCCAGAGACGAGTTGTTTTATGCCGTAAAAGGGGAAGGGGCTTTTCTCAATGATCGTCCCTTGCAGGTGAATCGAGCAGTAAGCCTGGAACAAGCTTTATTATGCACGAGCGTATTTTGGAACAAGCGTGCTGAGCAGATCGGTATCGACTTGATCGTGAAAAAGCTTGCTGGGAAGGTTCGCGGAATGCGCCTGCTAGGAAGCGCCGCTCTGGAGATGGCGTATGTGGCTGCGGGTAGACTGGATGGCTACGTCAGTATGCAGCTCAATGCGTGGGATTTCGGGGCAGCTCGCATTATTGTAGAGGAAGCGGGCGGCCGGGTGACGACCATGACGGGGACACCACTGCCGTACGACCAAAAAAGCAGCGTGATGGCTTGCAATCCGACTTTTTATGAGGAGTTGCAGCAGTTCCTGAAATCGGAACATACCGATGTACCTTCACAAAATTAAGTGTCACAAGAACCCACCGGACATGCGCGTCCAGTGGGTTTTCTTTTGCTATGCAGATTGGGTTTTCGTTTGGACGTCGGTTGCATATGCTATAAAAGCATAGCCGGAAGACGAGCAGCGACTGTATTTGTTGCGAAGTCGGCTTGTCCGAATAAGGGGGGATAACCATGACCCTGATCGAGGAAAGTGTAAAGTTGATCCTTCAGCATCAAGCGAGTACGGGGGCGTATCTCGCTTCACCCGCATTTATCCACTATCAGTATGCGTGGCTCCGCGATGGAACATTTACGGCCTACGCGATGAACCGTACCGGCAACCATGACAGCGCCCGCAAGTTTTACCAATGGTGCGATGATGTGATCCGAAAGCATGAGGCAAAGGCAAGAGCAGCCATTTCGGCAGTAAAAACAGGATTAGACAAAAATGATGCGGGGAACGACCGCTTTTTGCATACGCGCTATACAGCAGACGGAGAAGAAGTAGCAGGCGAATGGGGCAGCTTTCAGCTCGATGGCTACGGGACATGGCTGTGGGGGCTGGCAGAACATGTGCGGATGAGCGGGGATCATGACTTGGTTCACGAGCTGAAGCCATCTATTGAACTGACGATTGACTATGTAGTGGCGTGCTGGCAGCTCCCTAACTATGATTGCTGGGAAGAGGGAGGAGACCGAATCCACCCAGTGACGCTAGGAGCCATTTATGCCGGGATCAAGGCGATGGAGCCTTATTTGTCCGACCGAGCTTCCGAACTTGCTCAAGAAGGAGAGACCATTCGCCAATTCATACGCGAGCATGGTACAGCCAACGGGCGATTGATAAAATCTGTCGGGGACCATTCTGTAGATGCAAGTCTGCTCTGGTTGGCACTGCCGTATGGGATCGTCGATGTGGATGATCCGCTTATGATCCGAACTGTGCAGGCCATAGAAGAGGAGTTGCGCGTAGGATACGGCGTGCATCGCTACCCGGTCGATACGTATTACGGCGGAGGGCAGTGGTTGCTATTATCCGCTTGGTTGGGCTGGTATTACGTGAAAACGGGCAGGCGTGAAGAAGCCGAAAAGATAGCAGCGTGGATTGTTTCCCAGCGGCAAACGAGCGGACTGCCTGAACAAGTGCAGGAGCATTTGCTTTCTCCGGCTCATTATGAGATGTGGGTGGAGAGGGCAGGCTATCCTGCTGTGCCGCTCCTTTGGTCGCATGCGATGTTTCTCGT